>JBDGTB010000113.1:0-39399 GCA_042217235.1 Haloferacaceae archaeon
CGGTCACGTCGGCGGCCTCCGTGAGCGTCGTCCGTACCGGCACGTCGGGGCCGGGCGCCGTCGCGACCGCCGTGCGCGCCCCGTCGAGGAACGCCGCCGCGCGGTCGACCCCGGCGTCGCCGGTCGCGACCGAGAGCACGACCACGCGCGCGTCGTTCCGCGCGGCGACGGCCTTCGCCACCGCCGCCGCGGCGTCGACGTGGGGGCCGCCCGCGACCGGGAGCAGCACGGAGTCGACCCCGTTCGCCTCGCGGCCGATGCGCTCGACGTACAGGTCACACGCCGCGTGCTCGACGAGCGTGTCGACGGTCGTCCCGAGGACGGCGTTCGTCCGGGCGCCGCCGCGCCAGCCGACCACGAGCGCGGCCGGGTCGGTCTCCTCGACCGCCGACAGGAGCCCGCGGGCGACCGACCGCCCGACGACCACGTCGCGCTCGACCGTCACCCCCTCCGGCGGGGTCGCCCGCGTCAGGAGGTCGTGGCTGTCGTCCGCGAACTCGCTGCTTATCGTCTCGTCGTCGAACACGCTGAACGGCGAGTCCGTCGGCTTCACGGCGACGGTGACGAGCCGGACGGTCCCGCTCCCGAGGCGTGCGAGGTCGCCGGCGGTCCGGACCAGCTGCTGGACGTGGTCTGGGTCCTCGACGCCGACGAGCACCGGACCGGGGTCGTCACGGTCGTCCATCGCTGTAACTTCGGACTGCCCCACGAAAAACGTTCGCGCCGAGAGCGGCTCACTCCTCGCGGCCGAGCCGGTCGCGGCGCTCCTCGAACTCCTCGTCGGTCAGGTCGCCGCGGGCGTACGCCAGTCGAAGCTCCGCCAGCGCCGGGTCGGTCGTTTCGCCCCGCCGTTCGCCCGCGACGCCCCGATAGAGGACGTAGCCGACGCCGACCACCACGACCAGCGGGACGAGCATCGCCGTGACGCCCCAGAACGGCACGACCCCGCCGCCGCCCATCATCCCCCACCCCATCATCCCCATCATCGGCATCGCGACCGCCATCGTCAGCAGGGGCAACAGCAGGACGGCGGCGACCACGACGACGGCGACGCGGAGCAGTCGGTCCTCCGAACGGCCACGTGGCGTGGTATCGCTCATCGTTCGGGCTAGGTCGGTCGCGTCCATAGTCGTGTCGCTCGGCCGAGCGGACCGGCCGTCCGGGGACGCTCAGGACGGGTAGGGAAGCGCCACGACGGCGACCGTCCCTCGCGGCTCGCCGTTCTCGAACCGGACGTCGCCGCCGTAGCGCTCGACGAGCGTCCGCACGAGGTACAGCCCGACCCCCTGCCCGACGCTGCCCTCGCCCTGCTCGCCGGGCTCGAAGACGGCCTCCTTCCGGTCGTCGGGGATGCCCGGCCCGTTGTCGGCGATGCGGACGACCGCGCGGTCGGAGCGCTCCGCGACGCTCACCTCCAGGCGCGGCTCGTCGGCGTCGTTGTGCTCGACCGCGTTCGCGAGGAGGTTCTCGAAGGCGGTGTCGAGCAGTTCGTCCGCGTGCACCGTCACGCCGTCCGGGACGTCGGCCTCGACGGTCGCGTCCGGGTAGGTGGTCCGGACCGCCTCGACCTCCGCGCGGAGCGTCCGCGAGAGCGAGACCGGCTCGCAGGGCAGCTCGCCGGAGACGGACCGTGTCAGCGCCCGCACGTCCTGGATGAGCGCGACTATCGCGTCGGCCCGCTGCTCGTTCGTGTCCAGCAGGGGTTCGCCCTCCTCGTCGACGTGCTCGCGGAGCAGGTCGGTGTTGCCCATGATGATCTGCATGCCGTTGAGCACGTTGTGCCGGAGGAGCTCGTTCACGAACAGGAGCGTGTTCCGGTGCTGTTTGGCCTGCTCGGCCTCGACGGTCTCGCGCACCGTCGACACGCCGATGAGCAGCCCGGCGAACGCCCCGCCGCCGGCGGCGAGCAGCATCTCCTGGATGAGCGTCGGCTCGGAGATCGACTGTCCCTGGGTCACCCGGACGGCGGTGACCAGCGCGACGACGGCGACGACGCCCGCCAGACCGATCATCGTCCAGAGGCTGGTCCACCACATCCGCTCGGTCTCGAACGGCGACGACGCGAGCCAGTAGCCGCCGTACACCAGGACGAGGGAGAAGCCGGCGAGCAGGCACACCTCGATCACCCGCAAAACGAGCGAGGGGAGGCCGGCGTCGAGCGCCGTCCCGATGTACAGCGCCTTGACGATGATGAGATACCACAGCGACAGCCCCGCGAGCGCCAGGCCGACCCCGCTTATCACCCAGGCGGCCCAGTGCTGTTTCCCGAACCACGACTGGAGCCAGCCGCCGATGTCCTGCATCGTTCGATCCACCGGCGCTTCGGCGATGCGCGTGATAAACACGCGTCAGACGCCGGGGCGTCCGGTTCGCCGACGCACCGCGTCGGGCGTCGAACCCTCCCGTTCGCCGGTCGACGCGGCGACCTCGTGCGAGCGCACCGCCGAAGCTTAATACGAGCGTCGCCAACGGGCGGGTATGCGACACCTCGGCCTGAAGGCCCGGATGGCGGTCGTCGGGTCGATGCTCTTCGCGTTCTACGCCGTCGCCGCCGTCGTCCTGATGGGGATGTTCGGGACGGGCGTCCTGCCGCTCGTCCTCGTCGGGTCGCTCCTGTTCGTCGGCGTCCAGTACAAGCTCGGCAAGTGGATGGCGCTTCGCAGCGTCGGCGCCGAGGACCTCCCCGAGGACCGCTTCGCCGACGTGCACCGGCGCGTCGAGGCCCTCTCGGAGTCGATGGGGATCGAGAAGCCGCGACTCATGGTCGCCCGCATGGGCGTCCCGAACGCCTTCGCCGTCGGCCGCAAGGGCGCGGGGACCGTCGTCGTCTCCGAGGAGCTCCTCCGGACGCTCGACCCCGACGAGCTCGAGGGGGTGCTGGCCCACGAGCTCGCGCACATCAGGAACCGCGACGTGGTGATGATGGTGCTCGGACAGGGGGTCGCCTCGATCGTCGCGATCGTCGCCCAGTGGGCCGTCCTGCTCACCGGCGACAACGACATCGCGGACTTCTTCCTCGCCATCGTCGTCGGCCAGATAACCCAGATGCTGGTGATGCTGTTCGTCTTCGCCATCTCGCGGTACCGCGAGTACGTCGCCGACGGCGACGCCGCCGAGGCCATCGGCGGCGGCGAACCCCTTGCGCGCGCCCTCCGGAAGATCAGCCGGGGGAACGAGCGCGCCCGGGAGTCGGCGGTCGACGAGCAGGTGAACGCGCTGTGTATCTTCGGCGAGGGGCGCGGCCTCGCGAGCCTGTTCGCCACCCACCCCCCGATCGAGAAGCGCATCGAGCGCCTCCGGGGGTGAGCCGGTGCCCGACCTCCGAACGCTCCTGGCGGCGGTGCTCGGCGTCGCGCTCGGTGCCGTCTGTCTCGCCTTCCCCGACGCCGTGCTCCGCGCCCAGACCGCCGGCCGCCGACCGCACGACGCCGGCGGCGAGTACGGGAGCGCGGGGACGCCCCCGGCTCGCTGGCGCCGGCTGGTTCGACTCTTCGGCGCCGTCGCCGTCCTCGCCGGCGGCTACTTCGCGGTGACGGCGTTCCCCTGACTACACGATCCGGTTCTCGAGCGCCCCGTCCCCGGTCCACCGGTCGTAGTTGTCGAGAAAGAGGTCGGCGAACCGGTCGACGAACGACGCGGACCGGCCGGCGACGTGGGGCGTCACGACGACGTCGTCCCGGTCCCACAGCGGCGAGTCCTCGGGCAGCGGCTCCGCCTCGAACACGTCGAGGCCGGCGCCGGCGATCTCCCCGTCCCGGAGCGCCGCGAGGAGCGCCGACTCGTCGACGACCGGGCCGCGGGCGACGTTGACGAGCAGCGCGGAGTCGGGCAGCGCGGCGAGGGCGTCGGCGTCGACGAGGTGACGCGTCCGCTCGGTCAGCGGCACGGTGAGCACCAGCACCTCCGTCCCGGGAAGCAGGCCGTCGAGGTCGGCGGCCGGGCGAACCCGCCCGTCGGGGAGCCGGCCGTCGTAGGCGTCCGGGCTGCGTTTCGTCCCGTACACGTCCATCCCGAACCCCAGCCCGCGGCGCGCGACCGACTCGCCGATGTCGCCCAGGCCGACGACCGTGAGCGTCCGGCCGCCCAGGTCGACGAGGTGGTCGCCGACCGACCGGTCCCACCGGCGCTCGCGCGCCTGAGCGAGACAGCCCGGGAGGTCGCGGGCGAGCGCCAACAGCAGCGCGAACGCGTGGTCGGCGACCGGCGGGCCGTAGTTCCCCCGGGCGTTGGTGAACGCGACGCCCCGCCGTTCGAACGCGTCGGTCGGGAACGCCGCGTAGCCGGTGCTGGTCGCCTGCACCCACGTCCCGGGACCCAGCGCGTCGAGGAACGCGTCGTCCCAGTTCGAGGGGTTACAGACGAGGGCGTCCGCGTCCGGGAGCGCCGCGGCGGCCGCCGCGACCGAGTCCGCGTCGCGGACGGCCAGGTCCGGGCGCGCCCCCTCGAGCGCCTCGGCGATCGGCAGGTCGTGTCGGACGACGACGGTCGGCATGGGGGCGCATCGTCGGCCGGGGTAATGACTGTCGGGGCGGTGCGACGCCGGGACGCTCACGCTCCGGGCCCCGCTCGCCGGGAGGTTTTACGTGGCCCGCGGTGGACGCCACGCACGATGACACACGTGCTGGTGCCGATCGACGGCTCGCCGCCGTCGTGGGACGCGCTCGACTACGCGATCGAGACGTTCGCGGGCGAGCGGATCACGGTCCTCAACGTCGTCGACCCGCTGGAGGGGATGTACGCCGACGAGGACGGCTCCTACTACGACCCGGAGATGGCGGAGCGCGCCCGCGAGCGGGGCGCGGAGCTCGGGGAGGAGGCGCGCGAGCGCCTCGACGCGGCCGGCGCCCTGTCGACGACCGAGTTCGAGAGCGCCGTCGAGACGGGCCGGGTGGCCCGGACGATAAACGAGTACGTCGAGGAGCACGACGTTGACCACGTCGTCATCGGGAGTCACGGCCGGGAGGGGGTCTCGCGGATCCTGCTCGGGAGCGTCTCCGAGAAGGTGGCTCGGCGGGCGACGGTCCCGGTCACGATCATCCGCTAGCGCCCGGCTCGAACGGACGCGAACGCCCCGGCGCCGGGGCGACCGACGTGGTTTGGCCCAAGGCGTATCCGTGGGGAGCGACGACGCTGGACTCCGATGGCGTTGACCCGTTCCGACGCCCGCGAGCTGTTCGCAAGCGAGTGTAGCTTCCCGGCCCGACGCGAGGCGGTCGTCGAGGCGGTCGGCGACGCCGAGGTCGCCGCCCCGAACGGCGAGGCGGTCGCCGTCGCGACGGTGCTGGAGCGAAGCGAGGAGCGGCGCTACGAGTCGGCCACGGAGCTGCACAGCACGCTGCTCGCGAACCTGGACGAGGACCACGTCGGGCGCAAGCGGTACGACGACCGGTCGACCGACCCGGCGCGAACCGAGAACGTCTCGTTCTGACCGACCCGCGCACCGCGACGCAGCGACCAGCGAGCGACGGCCGTCCGCGACTCACTCATGACACAGGACACCGAGTTCACGAAGTTCGTCGCGCTCGTCGACGTGAACGAGGAGGTACAGAACGTCCAGGAGATGGCCTCGGTCTGGGGCGACGTGCGCCAGGAGTTCGAGGCGGTCGGCGCCGAGATCGACGAGTCCTACGCCGTCCTCGGCGAGTTCGACTTCCTGATCGCGTTCGAGGGGCCGTCGACCGAGACGGCGTTCAAGACGGACGTCATCCTCGAACGCCACGGGCTCGACGTCCGGACGATGGCGGTCACCGACACCGCGGACTTCGCCGAACTGGTGCGGGATGTCTGAGGGGGGAGCGCTCGTCCCGGCTACGGGGATCAATGTACCCCTCATAGCAACCGTTTACGGTCGTGCGGACGCGGCTGACGCCGATGACGCGAACCCGACAGCCCCGGATCGAGCGCGCCCGCTCGGTCCTCGAGCGGGAGCGAGAGCGCACGACGGTCGAGCGACGCGCCCTCGACCGCTTCGTCGCCCGCCTCCGGTCGGTCGACGTCGCGCCGCCGCCCGAGCGGCCGGGCGGGGCCGGCGCCGGGGGGACGGTCGCGCTCGCCGGTCGCCGCCGCTCGACCGGCGCGACCGAGTCGATACGCGAGGCCTACCGCGAGACGGTGATGGCCGTCCCCCACTACGACGCGGAGTACGACGAGCCGCTGGCGGCGAACCTCGCGGCCGAGGTGGGCGCCGACCTCGCGGCGCAGGTGCTCGACGACGGGCCCGTCACCCCGATGGCGTACGTGGCACTCGTCACGGGAGCCCGGCGGGCCGCTCGGGACCGCGAGCAGTTCGAGTCCGTCCTCGACCGGGAGGCGTCGTCTCTCCGGACCGTCGAGCAGCGGCTCGACGAGGCCGAACGGCGGGCCGTCGAGGCCGGCGAGCGGGCCGAGCGCGCCGCCACCAGCGCGGACCTGGCGGCGCTCGACGCGGAGCTCGCGGCGCTCGAACGCGACTGCGAGCGGGTGGCGACGGAGCGACAGCGAACGATCCACGGCCGCTCGTCCGCCGAGATATCCGGGGTCGACGGCTCCAGCCTCGCGGAGTACCTGTACGCCGACGCGGACCTCGACACGACGTGTCCGGCGCTCGCCGACGTCGCGGACTGCCTGGAGACGATCCGGGGCTACCGGCGGCGCTGTCTCCGGTGACCGACGGCGTGCCGACCCCCGTCGCGTCGTCGCACCCCGGGGATACATATCGGACCGGCGACAACCGCGCCGACCGTGACGCTCCGGACGAGCATCCGACGCGCGTGGCGAGGGGGACGCACGCATCCCGAGGTCCTCCTCGTCGGCGGGGTCGTCGCCGTCCTCCGTGGGGTCGTCTGGGCGGGGGTCGCGTTGGCCGCGCCGCTCGTGCTTCCGGACGTCGGGCGGTATCTCGCACCGGTCGCCGCCCTCGTCGCCCTCGTCGCCGTCCGACCGCTTTCGGTCGGCGTGTACGAACTCGTCCGCCGGCCGGCCCCCGAGTCGGCGAGCGCCTCCCTCGGCCGGGCGGCACGGACCGTCCGCGCCCGGTACGCGCGGGTGCTCGCGGCGGACGCCGCCGTGGGCGCGGGCGTCGCCCTCGCCGCCGGGGCGACCGCCGTCGCGTGGCTGGTGGTCTCGACCGGGCTCCGGTACGCCCGGTACGCGGCTCTCGACCCCGGCGAGCCACACGCGATGGCCGCCGTCTACGCCACGGCGGGGGCCGCGACGCTCGGCGCGCTCGCCGGGTCGTTCGCCCTCCGGTTCGCGGACGCCGTCGCCGCGTTCGACGGGGCGGGGCCGCCCGCGGCGTGTCGCGCGAGCGTCCGCGCCGCCCGTGTCCACCCCCGGTCGCTCCTCGGGTTCGCCGGCCTCGTGACGGGTTCTCGGGCGACGGTCGGTCTCGTCGTGGGGTTCCTCGCCGCGCCGGCAACGCCGGGCGGGACGGCGCTCGCGCGCGCGGCCGGGGTCGCGGCGGGGACGGTCGTCGGGACGGGGGTCGCCGCGGTCCACGCCGCCCACTACGGGTCGCTCGTCGCGCCGGTCGCCGCCGAGGCGTCCGACGACGCGTCGACGACCCGGGCGTGGCCCCGCGTGCGCCGGGCGCTCGTCGTCCTCCTCGTGGTCGGCCTCGTCGTCGGGGCCGCGGCGGTCCGGACGGCCGACGTCCGCCCGCGGCCGGAGCCGTCCGACTCGCTCCCGGACGCCGACCGCCCCCGCCGGGTGGTCGCCGTGGCGGGGACGAACACGGCCGCCCGGAGCCACCGGACGGCCCTCCTCGCGCGGAACGCGAGCGCCCCCGGCGCCGGCTACCGGCCGCGCGTCCGGAGCGGCGTCGACTACGGGGACCGGCAGATGTACGTCCACTTCGCGGCGTCCGACGGCGACGGCGCGGGCGGGTACTTCGCCGAGGGGACCTACGCGCTCGTCCGCGGCGACGGCGGCTGGTGGGCGGGCGGCGCGCACCGGGGCGGCGACTGGACGACGATGCCCCTCCCGGCGTGGGGCACCGCGCGGCCCGACCCCCCGTCCCGGACCGAGTCCGTCCCGACCCCGGACGCCGACTGGCGACTCGTCGAGCGCAACGCCTCGACGCTCGTCGTGCGGGCGAGCGGCCCCGCGGCGGTCCGTGCGGCGCTCGAACCGGCGGCCTACGAGGGCATGGCCGCGCCGATGGCCGCGGACAGCCGGGTCACCGCGTACGTCGACCGGGAGCGTGGCGTCCTCGACCGCGTGACCTTCCACCTGCACTCGCGGGAGACGGGCGAGGCCCTCGACTACCGACTGGAGTACCGGGACGTGGGGACGACCGACGTCCGGCGGCCGGCGGCGCTCGGCGACCGGGGACCGCTCGAACTTGCGTGGGACCTCGTCTACTACTGACGCCGGTGCGCCGGGAGTGGCATTTACTACCGTGGCGCACCGTCCACCTCCATGACCGACCTCGACGCCGTCCGCGAACGGGCCTGGGTTGAGGAGCGTCGCCCGGCGGTCACGGACGCCGACCGGCCGATGTGGGTCGCCGAGGACCCGACGACCGACTGCGTGGGCGTGGGGCGGGTCGAGGCGGAGGCCGTCGGCAACCTGCTCGCGGTCGTGAGCGAGTTCGACGACGACCCCGCGTCGGCGCGGCCGCTGATGAAGCTCCCGGGGCGGGTCGTCACCCGCCCCTCGTGGGAGGGCGGCGACGGGTCGCTGCTCGACCGGGTGTGGTCGTTCCTGCGCGGGGGCTGAGCAGTCAACCGGTCGCGGCCTCGCCCGCCGTCCCGCTCGCCCGGTCCAGTTCGACGACGAAGGCCGCGCCGCGCGGGTCGTTGTCCTCGACCCACACGTCGCCGCCGTACTGCTCGACGAGCGTCCGCGTCACGTACAGCCCGAACCCCCGGTCGCGTCGCGTGTCCGACTCGAAGACCGCCTCCTTCCGGTCGTCGGGGACGCCCGGGCCGTCGTCAGCGACGGTCAGCCGGACCCGCCCATCGCGCTCGGCCACCGCGACGTGGACCGTCGGCGACGACCGGTCGCTGTGCTCGACCGCGTTCGCGAGGAGGTTCGAGAGGACGTGGGAGAGGTCGTCGTCCGCCAGCACGTGCACGTCCGGCGGCACGTCGGCCGTCACGGTCGCCTCCGGACGGGTCGACCGGAACGAGGCGACGCGGTCGGTCACCAGCGACGAGAGGTCGACCGGCGTCACCGCCGCGCTCCCCGTCAGCGTCCGGGTCAGCGGTCGGACGTCCTCGACGAGGTCGGCGATGTCGTCACAGCGGTCGGCTATCACCGCGGCGGGGTCGCGGTCCGGATGCCCCTCCCCCGACCCCGCCGTCTCCAGTCGCTCGGCCCACCCCTGGATGACGTTGACGCCGTTGAGCACCTCGTGGCGCAGCGTGCTGTTGAGAAAGCCGAGGGTGTCCCGCGCCCGCTCGGCCCGCGCCGCCGCCCGCGTCGCCTCGGCGTACAGCGACCCGGCGACGAAGCCCGCGATCGCACCCCCCTCGGCACTGATCAGCAGGTCGAGCTGGGCCTCCTCGACGGCGCGTCCCTCGGCGAGGCGGACGACGATCGTGACCCCCGAGACGGCCGCGAGGAGGACGGCGCCGCCGACCGTCCACGCTGCGACGGTTCCGCGCCGGCGTGCGTCGAACTCCCGTCCGGCGAGGGAGAGTCCCGCGTAGACGACCGTCAGCGCCAGGCCGACGCCGAGCACCGCCGCCACGACCGGCGGCCAGAGCACGTCGAGCCGTCGGAGCTCCCGCCCGAAGTTCCACACGGCGGTCGCGGCGAACCCGACGCCGAGTACGACGACGACCGCCGGGCCGACGAGGTCGCGCGCGGCGCGCATCGTCGGCCGTCTCCGGTCCAGTCAGTTAACCCTTGACGAACGCGGCGCCGACCGCCGGGCTCCGCCTGCCGTCCGACCTCCGTTCTCGGGGGGTCCCGGTCGCCGTCCGGGCCGAACGGGCGATCCATTTATCATCCTCTCCGCGCGACACGCCCATAGAGGACTGATCACATGGCACAGACAGCGCTCGTCGTCAGTTTCCTGTTCGGGGTCGCGCTGGTCGCGACGGTCGCGTTCGTCGCCCGGCGGGAGTGGCGCGGGTACACGCCGGCCGTCGGTGCGGGGGCCGACGGGGGCGTCTCGGCCGTCGTCCGCGCCGCGAACGGCCCGACCGCCTGGTCGCTCGCCTTCCTCGTCGCCGCCCTCGGCGGCGTCGGGGCGACGGTGCTTTTCGTCGGCGGCGCAACCGGGGCGCTCAAGCGCGGCGCCGGCATCGCCCTCGCCGGCGGCGCCGCCGTCGTCCTCGTCGGGTACCTGTTCTACGGCACCGTGGTCTCGGCGCGCGGGCGCGGGCTGGCGAACGCGCAGGCGGTCGCGCTGGGGTCGTGGGCGCTCGGTCTGCTCGGGATCGCCGTCATCACGATCAAACTGCTCGGCGTGGTCTGACCCGGCGATGGGGACGCCGACGCTCGCTCGCCCCGCGCCGTCCCCGTCCGACCGCGCGGCGGCCGTCCGCGGCGTTTCCTCGCCGGGAGCCGACGCGTGACCGGCCTCCTCGACGACGGCGACCGCGTGCTCGACCTCGTCGGCGCCGCGCTGGCGGCGACGATCCTCGTCTCGGTCGGCCTCCTCGCGTTCTCGGCCGCGACGGCGCCGACCGGGGCGCCCGCCGACGCGCCGTCGGCCGACTGGTCGCTCGACCGGACGAACGAGACCCACGTCCGGATCGTCCACGTCGGCGGCGAGCCGGTCGCGGCGCGGTCGCTCGTCGTGACCGTCGGGGGGACCGACCGCCGGGTGGACGGCTGGTCGGGGACGGTCGCCCGGGGCGACGGCGGCGTCGTTCGCGCCCTCGCCGGAGAGGTCGTCCGGCTCTACTGGACGACCGACGACGGCGAGCGGGTTCGGCTGGCGAGCTGGAACGCTATATGATCCCGCTCCCGAGCGCGACCATGTAGAGCACCACGGTCAGGGCGTAGACCGACCCGAGCGCGGCGATGGCCTTCAGGTGGAAGTAGAAGAGGTCGTCGCGCTCCGCGGCGCGGGCGCGCTCGTGGGCCGCGGCCTCCTCGTCGGTGCACGCCCCGGGGTGAACCTCGCCGAGGTGCAGCGCCCACGCCCGCTCGGTCCGGAACGGGCGGTCGCAGTACGGACAGCGCGCAGCGGGCGGCCGGTCGGGCGACACCTCGACGGCCGGGTCGGGCGCCGGGCGGGTCGGCGTGTCGGACATAGTGGTCACACGAACGGCGGGTCGCCGAACGGCTGGACGACGACCCACATGCTCGTCATCGTGTAAAACACCATCGCGACGATGACCGGGTACTGGCTCCGGATCGGCGTGAGCACACCCGGAAACAGGTCGAACGACCGGGCGTGGGCGACCCAGACGGCGAGCAGGTGTCCCAGGAGGACGAACCCGAGCTGGAGCACGTCGACCCAGTCCGGGACGACGAGGACCGGCGCCCCGGGCGGCGGGGCGAGGGGGGCCAGCGCGACGGCCCCGAGCGTCGGCGCCAGCGCGAGGAGGTAGGCGAGGAAGTGCGCGACGTGGTAGCCGGCGGCGATCGGGACCAGCGAGGGCACGAGGTACCGACGGAGGTACGCGGCCGTGACGTGGGTGTCGGCAGTCAGGCGCGCCCGCCGGGCCGCGAGCCGGTAGACCCCGTAGAACGCGCCGAAGCCGACGAGGATCGCGACCAGGTAGACGAGGAGGGCGGGCACGCCGAGCGCCACGACCGGTCGGACCGCGGCGGCCCACGCCGGCGTCGCCACGAGGCCGTCGTACGTGGTCGCCCACAGCAGCGCGACGACGAACGCGACGTGTCCGGGCTCCTCCCGGGCCGAGGTGTCCACGAGCGCCGTCGCCGGGAGGCCGACGGCGAGCCCCCGCTCCGTTCGCTGGACCGGCGCCGTGCGTCCGTAACAGCGAAAGACCCGGGCGACCGGGTCGACGGCGTCGAACCACCGGTCGGGGCCGTAGACCGTCGCGCCGGCGAGCGTCGCCGCGGAGTAGGCGGCCACCACCCCGACGAGCAGCCGGGGGTCGTCGGCGACCGGGCTGACGACCTCCAGCCAGACCAGCGCGAGGAGGCCGACGACGGCGGGCCACGCGCCAGCCGACGCCGGGTACTCGCGGCGTCGGGCCCGCGGGAGCAGTTCGGCGAGCGCCCGCCACGGGTTGACCGCCGGCCACGTGTTCCCGACCGCGTAGACGGTCATCGTGTAGCCCGCCCACCAGCCGACCCAGACGACCAGGATGGCGACGTTCCGCCGCGGCGTCGTCGGGCCGACCAGTCCGCCGAGGACGACGAGCGCGAGGACGCCGGCGCTCGCGGCGCGCAGCCCCCACGTCGCGACCCGCCGGAGCGCCCACGGCACCGCCACCCGGACGCGCGCCTCGTTGACGGCGCGGATCGCGTCGTGGTCGGTCAGGAGGCTCGTGAACACGAACGAGGCGCCGACGACGACCCCGCCGGTGACGACGGTCAGCCACGTCGGCACCGAGCCGTCGGCGGTCGACCCGCTCAACCCGCCGACGTGGGCGAGCGCCGGGGCCGGGAGCGCCGCCGCCGCGAGGGCGACCGCCGCGGCCGCCCGGACGGGCCTACGCATCGACGCCCCGGCGGGCGGGGAGCGGGTCAGTGCTCGGCGCCCTCGCCCTCCGGGTGGTCGAGGCGCGCCACGGCGGCGGTGAGCACGGCCACGCCGGCGAGGGCGACGACCCCGCCCGCGGGGACGAGGACGCCGGTGGAGCCGACGTACTCGCCGGCGAGCAGGGTCGCCAGCCCGCCGACGACGCCGATCGTGGCCACGCCGTACACGGCGGGGCCCCGGAGCGCCGGGGAGGTCCCCCGCCGGACGAGGGCGGTTCCGACGACCAGGACGGCCGCGCCGACGAGCGCCGTCAGCGCGGCGACGCCGACTATCGCTCCACCGCCGACGCCGCCGCCTTCCGCGAGGACGACCGGGGTCATGTGAGGTACTGCCACGGGGGCGCGTATTAAGCGTTGGTCCGGATCGGCCGCCGTCACGCCTCGGCCGGCACCCGGTTGCTCGCGGCGACGAGCACGAGGAGAAACAGGACGCTCCCGGCGACCAGGCCCGGGAGCGCCACGAGCGGGTCCAGGACGCCGCCGCCCGTGGCGCGCATCATCGCGAGCGCGACGCCGACGCCGACCGGGAGCGAGAACAGCAGCGCGTACCCCAGGGCCGTCCGGTCGACGCCCGGCCGCGCCGTCGCGCCCGCGTCGCCGCTCGACCCGGCCTTCGCGTCACCCATGCCCCCCGCGAGGGCGCGCGGGGGTTTGAAACCCCGTCCCCGGACGGGCGGGGCTCCCCGGGCGGCCGGGTCCGGCCGCCCGCGCGCGCGCCGGACGCCGCCTACAGGATGGAGTACGACGCCGCGAGCGTCAGGGCGAGTGCGGCCGCGATCCCGATCCCCAGCAGGTACGTGAGCGACCGGGGCTCGAACCGGAGGTGCTGGAAGTAGGCAGCGACGAGGACGGCCTTGGCGACCGAGAGCACGATGATGAGGGCGAACGCCGTCCGGTAGGCGAACCCCGCGAACTCGACGAGGACCTGCACCGTCGCCGAGACGAACAGTACCGCGTATATCGCCGTGTACAGTTTCGTGGATACCATGGTGTCACCTCACAGGATGTAGAACAGGGGGAACAGGAACAGCCAGACGATGTCGACGAAGTGCCAGTACAGCCCGAAGTACTCGAGCGTCCGGTTGTCCTCGAGGTAGGCCCCTCGCCAGGCGCGGGCGAGCAGGAAGAGGGTCGCGATCAGCCCGGCGATGACGTGGGCGCCGTGCAGCCCCGTCGTGAGGAAGAACGTCGAGGCGTTCACGCCGTCGGAGATCCGGATCCCCTGGTGGAACAGGTGGCTCCACTCGATGCCCTTGTTGACGAGGAAGCCGACGCCGAGCAGGAACGTCGCCGCGAGGCTCCCGACGACGCCCCACCGGCTCTTCTTCTCGGCGGCGACGAGCGCGAGGACGACGGTGAAGCTGCTCGTCAGCAGGATGTACGTGTTCATCAGCCCGGGGATCGGGTCCTCGACGACCGGCTGCCAGCCGGTCCAGCCGGCGGCGACGCGGGTGAAGACGTACGCGCCGATGAAGCCGCCGAACAGCACCACGTCGCTCGCGAGGAAGATCCACATGCCGACCTTCCCGTTCTCGACGCCATCGAACGGCCACGCCTCGCCCTCGCCGCCCGGCGGCGCGTGGAACGGCTCGATCCCCCAGTAGAGGATGGAGCCGAGGGTGACCGCGCCGCCGACCGCCGCCAGGGCGGGGTAGGCAACCGACCGCGACCCGAAGCCGATCGAGCCGCCCTGGAGGCCCGACAGCCCGAGGAAGAGGAGGAACCCGCCGACGCCGAGGGAGAACGGCCAGATGCTGGCGTGGCTGGCGGCCTCCCCGTGGTCGTGTGAACTCGCGTCCGCGGCCGTCGCCACGCCGCCGTCGGGTTCGGCCTCGGGCATCGCGGGCGTCTCGGAGCGGAACGACAGCGCGCCGTCGGCGTAGCTCGGCACCCCCGGGAAGTTCTCCAGCGGCGGGGGCGAGGGGATCGCCCACTCGGCGGTCGTCGAGTAGGCCCACGGGTCGTCGTCGGCGGGCTCGCCGGCGAACGCGCTCCGCGTCAGGTTGTAGAACATGACGAGAAACGAGACGCCGAGCACGAACCCGCCGACCGTCGCGAGCTTGTGCCACGGGGCGAGCGACGGCGCGTAGTCGAACACGCGCCGCGGCGTCCGCCAGGCGACGAACATCGGGAAGTAAAGCAGGTTGAACCCGACGAAGTACAGCCCGAACTGGACCTTCCCGAGGAACTCGTCGTACATCCGCCCCGTGATCTTCGGGAACCAGTAGTAGAGTCCCCCGATCAGCGCGGTCACCCCGCCGACCATCACGTAGTGGAAGTGCGCGACCACCCAGTACGTGCCGCGGAACTCGTAGTCGAGGACGACCGCGCCGAGGAAGACGCCGGTGATGCCGCCGATGATGAAAAGCAGGAGGGCGCCGAAGGAGAACAGGAACGGCGTCCGAAAGCGGATGCGCCCCTTCAGCATCGTGTAGATCAGCGCGAACACCATCAGGTCGAACGGGAGCGAGATGCCGATGGTGGTGACCATAAAGAGCGTCTTGATCTGTAAGTTTATCGACGTGAGGAACATGTGGTGCATCCAGACGACGAAGCTCTGGAGCGCCACGAGCACCATCGCGCCGATGAACCACTTGCGACCCACGATCCGCCGGCCGGTGAACGTCTGGAACGTCTCGGCCATCACCCCCAGCGCCGGGAAGAACACGATGTACACCTCCGGATGGCCGAAGAACCAGAACAGGTGGGTCCACAGGAGCGACCCCGCCGGCGACTGCATCGCGAAGTAGGTCGTGCCGAGCAGGCGGTCGGCCGAGAGGATGACGAGCGCCGCGAGCAGCGCCGCGAACGCGAACAGCATCATCCACACCGTCAGGAGGATGGTCCAGGTGAAAAGCGGCAGCCGCCGGAGCGTCAGCCCCTCCGCGCGCATGCGATGCATCGTCGTCAGGAAGTTGACCGACGAGACGGTGACGCTCGCGACGAACATGGTCAGCGCGAGGATGGCGGTGCTCGCGCCGACGTCCGGGGTGAACGTCGGCACGTTCAGCGGCGCGTACATCGTCCACCCGCCGGCGAAGGTGCCACCCTGGAAGAAGGAGACCGCAAAGAGGATCCCCGAGAACAGGTAGAGCCAGTAGCTGAGCGCGTTCAGGCGCGGGAACGCGAGGTCCTTCGCGCCGATCTGCAGCGGGACGACGTAGTTGGCGAACCCGAACGCGAACGGCGAGAGGAACCAGAACACCATCAGGAGTCCGTGCGCCGACACCGCCTGGTTGTACGCCGCCGGGCTGAGGATCGCCTCGCCCACGGCGCGTGGCGCCCACAGCTGGACGCGCATCAGGAGCGCGAGCACCCCGCCAAACAGGAGGAAAAACAGCGAGGTCACGATGTAGAGGATGCCGATGTCCTTGTGGTTGGTCGTGACGAACCACCGCCGGACCGACCCCATGGAGGGGAAGCCGTGGTGCTCGTCGTGGCCGGCCTCGCCCACGTCGCCGACCGGCAGCTCCTCGCGGACGGCGCCGCCGTCCGCCCGGCCGCCGTCAGCCTCCGTTCGCGGTTCGTCGGTCGTCGCTCGTTCGTCGTCGCTCATGCTGGAACGCCTCCGGGTGCGCGCGTGTCGTTGCTCGCGGTGCCGTTACCGGTAGCCGCGGTGCCGTTGCCGGTGCTCGCGTACCACTCCCGGTACTCGTCGGGCGGCATGACGACCACCGTCGCGGTCATGTAGGAGTGGCCCGCCCCACAGAGCTCGTAACACTGGGCGGTGTAGTTGCCCGTCTCGTCGGCGACGAACCACGTGTCCGTGTACTGTCCGGGGATGGCGTCGGATTTCACCTTCCAGGCCGGTATGCCGAAGTTGTGGAACACGTCCGCCGACGTGACGCGTAACTTGATCGACCGCCCGCGCGGCACCCGCATGACCCCGTTCGTCGTGTGGCCGTTGGCGTAGGTGAACTGCCAGCCGAACTGGTACCCCTCGACCTCGACCACCACGGGGTCGTCGGCCGGCGGCCCGGACTCGACGTACAGGAGCGTCCCGTACGTCCACGCGATGAGCGAGACGACGATCACGGTGCTCAGCGCGAACGACGTGAACAGCTTCTTGCCGCCCCCGCCGCCCGACGGGAGTTCGCCGAGGGTGGGTCGGTCGACCTCGCTGTCGACGTGGCCGGCGCCGTCGCGGTACTTGTACGCGTTGTACAGCATGTAGGAGATGACCACCACGCCCACGAGCGTCCCGAGTCCGAGGAACACGGTGAAGATCCGCTGGAACACGAACTCGCGCGTCCCCCGCGGCACGAGCCCGGACTGGGCGACCACCCGTGCGGGTATGTTGATCAGTGCCGTGTTCATCGGTAACATCCGAACTCCCCGGAGTATGATGAAGGGGACTACTTATCCATTTCGCATGATCGAACGGGATACTCGACGGCGCGGTCGCCAGTCGGGGCCTCCGACGGAGCGCGCGACCGCCACGGCCGCTGGCCCGGGGGTCCGTGCCGTCGGCCCGTCGACCGACGACCGCTCCCGGGCCGGCGGCGGTCGTGCCTACACCTCGTGTTGCGGGATGCCGGTCGTCCGGTCGAGCACGGCCCCGAGCGTCAGTCCGTACGTCCAGTGACCGAGCAGGGAGAGCACGAGAAAGAGCGCGCCCGTCGCTGTGCTTCCCCCGGGCCAGAACGCCGTCACGAACCCGATCCAGAAGCACGTCGCGAACGTGACGCCACGGACCGCCCGTGGCGTCTTCGGCGGGAGGAACGACCCGATGACGAGGAACACGAGCGGGAGCACGACCGTCCCGCCGGCGCCGAACAGGGCGACCCCGAGGGCGAGCGTCGGCTCGACGCCGAAAAAGCCCGCGATGCCCGCGAAGTCGGTGATCGGGGCGGTCCTGAAGAGCCCGAGGAGCCCCGGGATTCCGACCAGGACCGGCAGCATCAGCGCCGTCCCCGCCAGCCCGCCGGTCATCGCCGTCAGCACGACCCGGCCCGTGATGATCGTCTCGAGCGCCTCCGAGACCGTCCCCTCGACGGGCACGGGTTCGGCTTCGGTGGTTTCTCCACTCATGGCTCCCCGAACTGTTTCGGGTCGATCATGATAAATGGTGTCGTCCCTCGCGGTGTTTGATGACGTCCGACACGGCCGAAATCGTCTTGCCGGCGGTGCCCGAACCCCCGCCGTGTCCGACCGGCCTGCTCGGGCGGCGCTGCGCGGTGCGCTCGGGAACGGGCGGCGCCACCTCGTCGCCGTCGCGCTCGTCGTCGCGGCGTTCGCGGTCACGCACTACGGCGTGGGGACCCCGACCGCCCGCTACGGCGCCTACCTCTTTGCCTTCTGTGTCTGGATGGGGTGGTTCGTCCTGACGGCCGTCGACTGGATCCGCCGTGCCGACTTCTAGACGTACGTGGCGGGTGCAATGCCGACCGCGAGGGAACGTTCGAGGTGACGTCGGTGGCCGAGCGCGAGCGCCCGTGACGTCGACCGGGCGCCGTCGTTCACACGCCCAGGTCGTGAAACGTCACGTCCCCCGACCCGGGATCGACCGTCGCGACGTGGAACGCGTCGTCGGCCCCCGGGATCGGTAGCCCGCCGGGATTGACCCGCACCGTGCCGTCGCGCTCCTCGCGCCCGCGTTCGTGCGTGTGCCCGTGCAGGACGTAGTCGTACCGCCCGCAGTCGACCAGCGCGTCGACGAGCGTCGCGCTCGTCCCGTGGTAGACGGCGACGTCGTGGCCGTCGACGGCGAGTTCGGCCGTCTCGCCGTGGTGCGTGCCGAACGCCTCGACGGCGGCCACCAGCCCGGGCTCGCCCTCGTTGTTACCCCGGACGTGGTGGAACTCGTAGTCGGGGCGGTCGAACGGCGCGAGCGCGAACGGCGACGCCACGTCGCCACAGTGGACGACGGGGTCGGCGCCGCGGTCGGCGAACAGGTCGGCCGCGGCCCGCGCCGCGGCGAGGTCGTCGTGCGTGTCGGCCAGGACACCGAGCATGCGCGGGGCGTCGGTCGGCGACGACTTAGCCCTACGCGTCGCCCCCGCCGTCGACCTCCCCTCGGTCCTGTCGCCCCCGCCCTCGACTTACTCCTCGTCTCCGTCGGCGTCGGCCAGCGGGTCGACGGCGTCACAGCCGGCCGACCGCTTCAGCGCCGCGACGGCCGGCAGCGGCTCGCCGGTCAGCGCCCGGAGATACGCGCCGCCGGCGACGGAGACGTGCGAGAAGTCGCTCTCGTCGAGCCCGTACAGCCCGATTGCGCGGGAGGTGTCGCCGCCCCCGACGACCGAGAAGCAGTCGGTGTCCGCGACGGCCTCCAGGACCCCGACGGTGCCGACGCTGAACCGCTCGTCCTCGAAGACGCCGAGCGCGCCCTTCACGAACACCGCCGCGGACTCCCGGACCGTCTCCGTGTACGCCATCAGCGTCTCGGTGCCGACGTCCCGGAACGGGACGCTCTTCTCCTCGACCGCCGCGACCGACACCTCGGCCCGGTCGCCGTCGTCGTCGGCGTAGGCCAGGTCGGTCGGCAGCACCACGTCGTCGCGCTCGACCACCCGGGCTATCGTCTCGCGGGTGCGCGCCCACTGCTCGTCGAGCAGGTCCGTCCCGCCGACGTCGTGACCGACGGGGTAGCCCGCCCCCCGGAGGAGGAGTTCGCCGGCGAGGCCGCCGAGCAGGAACTGGTCGACCCGGTCCCCGAGCGCGTCGACCACGGCGACCACGTCGGCGGCCTTCGTCCCGCCGAGCACCATCGTCACCTCGCCGTCGAACTCCCGGTCGGCGATGGCGGTGTTGGCCTCGTACTCCGCGGCCATCACCCGCCCCGCGTAGGCGGGCATGACCTCCGGGAAGCCGACGAGCGAGGCGTGCGAGCGGTGCGCGGCGGAGTAGGCGTCGTTCACGTAGGCGTCGAACTCCGGGGCGAGCGTCCGGACGAACGAGCTCCCGGCGTGCTCGGCCGCGGGGCGCTCGGGGAGCTCGTCGTCGGTCATCCGGGCGTTCTCCAGCAGGCAGACCTCGCCGGGCTCCAGCGCGCGCACCGCGTCGAGCGCCGCCTCGCCGTACGTGTCCGGGACGTACCGCACCGGCCGGTCGAGGTGCTCGGCGAGGAGGTCGGCGTGCTGCTCCAGGCTGACGAACGTGTCCCGTCCGGGACGCCCCTGGTGGGCGAGACACGCGACCCGGTGGTCGTCGTCGAGCAGCTCCGCGAGCGTCTCGGCGTGGCGGGCGAACCGGCGGTTGCCCCGCACGACGCCGTCCTCGACCGGGGCGTTCAGGTCGAGGCGGACGAGGAGCCGCTGGGCGGGCGAGAGGTCGTCGAGCGTCCGGAACATACGCGGCCGCTAGCGGGGTCGGTACTTAGGCGTGCCCGAATGGCGTGGCTCGAGCGTGCCCGAATGGCGTGGCTCGAGCGTGCCCGAACGGCGTGGCCCGCCCGGGCGCGTCGAACGCCTCGCGGGAATTCTGTCCCCGTCAGAAGGCTTTTACTCGGAAGTGGTCTAGGAGCCCCGTATGCGACGAGACGACCCCGACGACCCCTTCGGCGACATCTTCGACGAGATCGAACGGATGATGGGGGCCGACGGCGGGTTCGCGACCGAGACCCACGTCGACGTGCAGGATCTGGGCGACCGGCTCCGGCTCGTCGCCGACCTTCCGGGCGTCGAGAAGGAGGGCATCGACCTCCAGTGCGACGGCGAGACGCTGACGATCAGCGCCGCCGGCGAGCGCCGCGAGTACGACGAGCGCGTCCGCCTCCCGGCGCGCGTCGACGAGCACTCCGCGAGCGCCACGTTCAACAACGGGGTCCTGCAGGTCACCTTCGAGAAGGTCGGAGACTCCGCGGACATCGACCTCGACTGAGCGCGGCGGACGCCCGCGCTACCCGTTCTCGGCGCGCTCCCGTATCAGCTCCGCCAGCGCGTCGTAAAACTCCGGCTCGTACTTCGTCGCCTCGTCGACCGTCGGGCGGGCGTTCGTCTCGGTGACCACCAGCCGGTCGTCCGTGGCGAGCAGGTCGACGCCGAGGTACTCCACCTCCAGCGCTGCGGCCGCCGCCTCCGCGAGCTCGCGCGCCGCGGGCGGGGGCTCGACCCCCGTCGCGGTCGCGCCGCGGTGGACGTTGTGCGTCCAGCGGCCCGCCGCCACCGCCTCGTCCGGGAGCGACCGCTCGACCGCGCCGGCGTAGTCGCCGCCGACGACCATCACGCGGTAGTCCCGCGCGTCCGGAAGGTACTCCTGGACGAGAAACGACCGGTCGCCGGTCGCCCGGTAGTCGTGGACGAGGCCGAGGTAGTCGGTGACGCCGAGGTACGTGTCGGGGTCGTGCACCTTGACGACGCCGGTCCCGCGGGTCGTCGAGTTCGGCTTGACCACGACCGGCCAGTCGAGGCCGTCGACGGCCGCACGGAGCGTCGCCTCGTCCGCCGGGTTCGACACCATCCGCGTCTCCGGGACGGGGAGGCCGGCGGTCGCGAGCGTCGCGTACGTCTCGGCCTTGTTCCGCGAGCGAAGCACCGCCTCCCGGCCGTTCACCCACGGGATCCCGTGGAGCGCGGCGGCCGCGCCCCCCTCCATCAGGCGCGGCGGGAAGACGAGGCCGACGTCGAACTCGTCGCGCGCGCCGTCGAGGCGGATCGTCCGCCGACGCGTCCGGAGGTGTCCCACCTCGATCCCGCGTTCGGCCAGCGGGTCGCGGAGGCGGTCGAACGTCTCGCCGCGGGTCGCCACCGCGAGCCTGAGCATGACGGAGCGACGGGACCGGGGACCAAAGAGGCTACGCGAGCGTGTCGAGGAGCGGGAGTCGAAGTGGGGGACGCCGGCCTACGCGACCAGCAGCTGCTCGCCCTTCTCGACGACGACCCGGCAGGGCGGGGACATCTTGTTGTACGCGCGCCGGAAGGCGTCCTTCACGACTGGCGCGTCCTCGGGCTGGCAGTAGGCGGTGAAGATGGTCGCGCCATTGTCGACCCGAGCGGCGGTGCCGACCGGCTTGCCGAACGCCTGGCGCATCCCGTCGGAGACGCGGTCCGCGCCCGCGCCCGTCGCCTGCTTGTTCTCCCGGATGACGTGGTGGGGGAACTTCCGCAGGACCATCTTGTAGTTCTCTTGGCCGACCTCCTTCAACAGGAGCCGGTTGGCCGAGAGCCGCGCCGACTCCAGCGAGCCGTGGCGGATCTGGCACTCCTCCTCGACGCGCAGGCTGACGTGGACGGGGTAGTCGTCCGGGTCGGTCTGGAGGTTGCCCATGTTGTGCTGTGCGATCTTCGAGCCCGGGATGCCAGTGATGTACTCCCGACGCGTGTACGCCGGATTGCTGATCTCCCGGTACATGGAGGCCGGCTTCTCGGACATGGTCAGTTGTCGGAGCGACGGCCAGGCGACGATTAAGGGCTTCGATCCGGCCCGCCTACGAGTCGGAGGTCGCACCGCCGGTGACGCGGTCGTCGGCCGTCCCGTCGTCGGTCGGCCCCTCGTCGGCCGTCGCGCCGCCGTCGGTCGTGCTGCCGGCGGGGGGACGCCCGTGGTTCGGCTCGGGGTCCGCCCCGCCGCCGGCCCGCGTGTCGTCCCTCGCGTCGTCCCCGTCGTCGCCCGCCACCTCGGGGGGCCGTCCCGTCGTCGGGCCGAGCGCCACGTGGTCCAGGCCGGCCGCCGCCAGCAGGTCCGCGGCCCGGTCGGTCACCGAGGGTGCGACGAGCACGCCACGGACCCGCGCGCCGTCGCCCTCCTCGCGGCGGACGGCGTCGACGTACCGACGGAGCTGCCCGACCGCGTCGGGGCCGACCCGCCGGCGCTTCAGCTCGACGACCACCGGTCGCCCCTCGGCGTCGCGGCCGAACACGTCGACCGGGCCGGCGGCCGTCCCGCGCTCGGTCGCGGTCGGCTCGAACCCGGACTCGACCACGTCGGGCGCGTCGAGCACGCGCTGGCGGAGGTCCTCCTCGCTGCCCGTCAAATCGAGCGTGCCCTCGTCGGTCGCGTCGAGGGCGGTGAGCTGGTAGACGCGGTCGAACCGCACGTCGAGGCGCTCGCTCGGCGACGAGCGGACGCTCCGCACGCAGAGCCGGCCGTCGCGGACGCTCGCGCGGTGTTCACAGCCCGGGGGCTGCCAGTTCACCGGCGTCCGGCCCGTCGTGGTGTGGACGAGCGCCGTCCCGTCGGGCTTGAGCACGACGAGCCGGTCGCCGGGGCCGAGGCTGCTCTCAGCCCGGCCCTCGTACTCGACCGAACACCGGCCGTGGATGGACACCAGGTCGCCCGCGTCGAAGGCGTCCGCGAGCGCGTGCAGCGCCTCGCGGTGGGCCGGCCGGTGGAGCGTCGTCACCGTCACGCCCGGCCCGTCGTCCCGCGCGGGCAAAAGCGACCCGACGTGGACGGGACGAAACGGAACGGGACGCCCCGCCGCCCGGGCACGGGCGCGGCCGGCGTCGGCGCCGCAGGTCGCGATACGAACCTTCTTCCGACCGCCCGACGACCCCGACGGTATGCGTTCCGAGGACGAGATACGCGACCGCGTCGCCGAGCTCGAGCGCGTCTACGACGCGCACGACCCGCCCACGTCCCCGACCGAGGACGAGGCCGAGATCGCCGTCCTCCGTGCCATCGAGGAGCTCGAGTGGGTGCTCGGCGAGCGCGACGACGACGAGTCGTTCACGAAGTAGCTCCCGGGACCGACGAGAGGCCGCCGATCGGCCGCGAGAATCCGTCCGGGGCGGTCGCCACGCCGCGTCGAACTCGCCCGTGTTGCCACGAACCGACCGCTACGCGAGGCGGTCGCCGGGTCCGGAGCGCCGCCGCGAACCGCCGTGTCCGGCGGTCGAGGAGCGGTCGCTCGTCGGTGTCGATCGAGTCGTCCCGAGAAGCGGTCTCCCGTTCTACAGGCGCTTGAGGTTCTTCGCGCGCGGCCCCTTGTCCGCCTGCTCGATCTCGAACTCGACCTCCTGACCCTCCTCCAGGTCCGGACCGCCGACGTCCTCCATGTGGAAGAACACGTCGTCGTCGGATTCGTCAGTCTCGATGAAGCCGTAACCGCCAGTGTCGTTGAAGAAGTCGACCGTTCCAGTCGCCATTGCCTGCGAAGAATGTGGGTCGTCGGTGATAAGGCTTCCGTGATGGCTCCCTCGCCTGCGCGGCGCCGGCGACGGACCGCGGTCGGACGCCCGGCCGCCGCCACGGACCCCGTCGCCGCGTGACGGCGTCGGGGGGCTTATGCCCCAGCGTCCCGCAGGAGGGGGCGATGACCGACGGCCCGCGGTTCGTCGGGGCCGTCCCCGCCGACGACGGGTCGTGGCTCGCGGTCGCGTTCGCGGCCGGCGCCGACGGCCCGCCGACGTTCGAGGGGGCGACCGTCCTCGACGGCGCCGCCGACGTCTGGCCCCGCTACGGCGACCG
The DNA here is from genome assembly GCA_042217235.1 of Haloferacaceae archaeon. Classification (GTDB taxonomy): domain Archaea; phylum Halobacteriota; class Halobacteria; order Halobacteriales; family Haloferacaceae; genus A07HB70. The sequence continues at coordinate 23,962 of JBDGTB010000113.1, forward strand.
GGCGGCCCGTATCCTCCTGGCGGTCCCCGTCGGCCTGTTCGAGGGGGAGGACGGCGCCGCCGAGCGGGCGTGCGACCGGCTCGCCCGCGCCGTCCTCGGCCCGCGGGCGACGGCCGTCGACGACCCCCCGGTGCGGGCCGCGACGCGCAAGCGCCGCTACCCGGCGGCCAAGCGCCTCACCGAGCGGACGACCGGCCGGACGCTCTCCCGGCGCGCGTTCGCGCTCAGCGAGGCGATCGCCGACGTGGACGAGCTCCTCCGCGAGGTGCCCGAGGCACGGGAGGTCGTCGCCGAGTCCCACCCCGAGGTCTGCTTTCGCGCGCTCGCCGGCGACCCGCTCGACCACGACCCCGCGACCGCCGGCGGCTACGCCGAGCGGATGCGCGTCCTCGCGGAGTTCGACCCCGACGCCCCGCCGGCCGTCCAGTCGGTCGCCGAGGCGGCCGCCGGCGAGCCGGTCCGCGTCCACCACGTCCTCGACGCGGTCGCGCTCGCCTACGCCGCCCGGCCCGGGCCCGGGTCGCTCCGCTCGCTCCCGCCCGACCCGCCGACCGACGGCGCCGGGCTCCCGATGCGGATCGTCTATCGCGCGCCGTCGCCGCTCGACGCCGAGGCGTGAGGCCGGTCGCCGGGCTCCGTGTCGAGCGCCGGCGTCGCCGCCGGTCCGGGCACGGTACCGGTGGGCCCCACGGACCGTCCGTGCGGGGTCGACCGCCGCCGACGGATCCGACACCGCGAAGCCCCCCGGCGCCCAACGTCGGTCCCGATGGACGCCGCGAGCGGCCCCTTCGAGTGTGAGACCTGCGGCGCGGTCGTCGACCGCGCCGACGCCCGTCGGGCGAAGACGGTGGGCGGCCTCGACCCAGAGAAGTGGCAGACGCTCTGCTGTCCGGCGTGTGGCTCCCGGCTGAAGACGGTGTTCGTCGGGGACGAGTAGCGGGCGCGGGACCTCGCGCTCGATCCCCACCCCGTCCGCACGCTCGACCCCTACGGGCCGCGTGCGGACACGCCAAGCTTGATTGTCCGCCTCGCCCACCCCGCTCTATGACACGCGCGGTCCTGTTCGACCTCGACGACACGCTCTACCCCTACGCGCCGTGCAACGAGGCGGGCAAGCGGGCGGCGTGGGCGGCGGCCGTCGACCGCGGCTACGACCTCGACCGCGAGTCGTTCGACGAGGCCTACCGGGCGGCGCGACGCGAGGTGAAACTCGAGATCCCGACCCGCGCGGCGTCCCACGAGCGCTACCTCTACTGCAAGCGGCTCGTCGAGCGCCGCGCCGGCGAGCCCCGGCCGGCCGACGCGCTCGCGCTCGGCGAGGCGTTCTGGGCGGCGTACCTCGACGAGATGACGCTGTTCGAGGGCGTCGCGGACGTGCTGGCGGCGCTCGCGGCCGCCGGCGTCGCCGTCGCGCTCGTCACCGACCTCACCGCGCGCATCCAGCTGACGAAGGTCGACCGGCTCGGGATCGCCGGCCACCTCGACGAGCTCGTCACCTCCGAGGAGACCGGCCGCGAGAAGCCGAGCGCGCTGATGTTCGCCCTGCCGCTCGCGCGGCTCGACGTCCGCCCGAGCGAGGCGGTCGCCGTCGGCGACTCCGTCGCGGCCGACGTCCGGGGCGGCAACGCCGCCGGCCTCACGACCGTCCTGTTCGACCACGAGGGGACCGACGTGGCGCCCGACGGGGCGCTCCCGGGCGACCGGCGTCCCGACCACCGGATCGGGGCGTTCGACGAGCTGCTCGACGTCGTCGCGGACGGGTGACCGGCCGTCCCCCGACCGCCCGCCGTGCACGGAACGTCGGGGCGGGAGCCCCCGTCACTCCCGGGAGTCTCACTCCCGCGGCACCACCGTCGGGGTCGGGTAGAGGCCGCCGTTGACGTGCAGCACCTGCCCGGTGACGAAGGAGGCGCGGTCGGAGACGAGGAAGGCACAGGCGTCGGCGACCTCCTCGGCGTCGCCGAGCCGGCCGAGCGGCGTCGCGTCCGTTATCGCCCGCTCGCGGCGAATCCACGCCTCGTCGCGCTCGCGGCCCACCTCGATGATCCCCGGCGAGAGCCCGTTGACGCGGATGCCCTCCGGCCCGAGCTCGGTCGCCAGCTGGCGGACCATCCCCTCGATCGCCAGCTTCGAGCCGTAGGAGTGGGCGTGGCCGTAGTCGCCGAGGTACACCCCGGCGCCGATCTGGTTGACCACCGCCCCGCCGCCCCGCTCTATCATGTCCGGGACGACGTGCTGGGTGGTCAGGAACACGCCACGGACGTTCACGTTCGTGACCCGGTCGAGCTCCTCGCGGTCGACGTCGAGAAACGGCGTCGTCGGGCGGTAGGTGGCGTTGTTGACCAGCGTGTCCACCGGACCGAGCTCCGCCCGGACCCGCTCGACCGTCGAGGCCACCTCGGCCGGGTCGGCGAGGTCGCCGAGGGCGACGGCCGCCTCGCTCCCGGTCGCCTCGACCCGCCGTGCGGTCTCCGCGGCGCCCTCCTCGTCGGTGTGGGCGGTGACCCCCACGTCGGCGCCCAGTTCGGCGAGCTCCACCGCGATCGCGCGCCCGATGTTCCGGCTCGCGCCGGTGACGAGCGCCGTCCGGCCGTCGAGATCCATGTGGACACACACCGCGAACGAGGGTCAAGAAGCCGCGCGAAGCGGCGAAACCGTCGCCCGCCCCTGGCGGTCCGGATCCCCCTCGCCTCGGTCCGGGCCCTCCCGCGTCCGCCCGGTCGACGGTCCCCTAGATCCGGAACTCGTCCTGGTAGTCGGTGGCGTCGAGGCGGTCCTCCCGGAGCGGCCAGAACGCGAGCAGGACCGCCGGCTCGTCGGCCACCGCACGGGAGGTGTGCTCGACGCCCGGCGGGATGGTGATCGCGTCGTGGCGCTCGAGCGTCACGACCTCGTCCCCGACGACGAAGTCGACCCGCCCCTCCGCGACGTAGTTCATCTGCTCCCAGGGGTGGGAGTGCGGTTCCGCGTCCGGCTTGTCGGGACCGACGACCGAGAAGCCGATCATCTGGTCGATCCCGCGGAACACCACCTGTCGGAACCCCGGTTCGTCGCGCACCGGGGGCGCCTCCGCCAGGTTGTACACCGACGGGACCGCCGACTCGTCGTAGTTGCGGACCATCGTGGGTCGATCACCCACGGGGTGGATAGGTGTTGCGCTCGGGCGGGCCGCTCCGGTCGGCGTGTCGCCGGCGCCGCGACGGGCGTGCTCGGCCGCCCCCGCGTCCCCCGGTGGCCCCCCGGCGGTGTCTTTTTCGCCCGGCGGGGCGAGTGCACCCGCATGAACGGCATCCACGACATGGGGGGGATGCACGGCTTCGGGGCGGTTCCGGACGACGGGGCCGCCTTCCACGCCGACTGGGAGCGGACGATCCTCGGCATCGACCGGGTGCTCAAGGCGGAGGGCGTCTACAACGGCGACGAGAAGCGCTACGCGATAGAGCGGATGGACCCCGGCGCGTACCTCGACGGCTACTTCGGCCGGTGGGTCGCCGCCGTCGAGACGCTCCTCGCCGAGAAGGGACACGTCGACCCCGGCGAGGTCGACCGGCGGGCCGCGGCGCTCGCCGCTGGCGGGGCGGACGGGGCCGCCCGCGCCCCGGACGCGGTGTCCCTCTCCGAGGGCGTCGACGCCGACGCCGTCGCCGCGCGGGCGCTCGACGCCTTCCGCGCGCCGGCCGACGCCGAGCGCGAGCGCGCCGAGCCGCGGTTCGACCCCGGCGACCGCGTCCGGACCGCCAACCGCCACCCGGCGGGCCACACCCGGTGTCCCCGCTACGTGCGCGACAAGGTCGGGACGGTCGAGGCCCACCACGGCACCCACGTCTACCCTGACGACAGCGCCGAGGGGGTCGAGACCGCCCGCCCGCTGTACAACGTCCGCTTCGACGCCGCGGAGCTGTGGGACGGCGACACCGACGCCGGCGCGGTCCACGTCGACCTCTGGGAGCCGTACCTGCGGCCGGTCGAGTAGGGGCCGGACGCCGAGTTGGGTCGGCTCAGGTCGGCTCAGGTCGGGTCGGGCGGGCGGGACCGACCGACTGCTCGGCGGCCCGGATCCCGGACGCGGGTCCGGGCGGCGCCCCGGTCCGGCAGGCGCGGCGCTTTTCCCCCGGGGGGGCGTGGCGGCTCCATGGAACTGTTCGCGGTGCCGGACCTGCCGGAGGTGCGGCCGGGCGACGACCTCGCCGCGCTCGTCCGCGAGCGGGTCGACCTCCGTCCCGACGACGTGGTGTGTGTCGCGAGCACCGTCGTCTCGAAGGCCGAGGGCCGGACGGCGAGCCTCGACGACTACGAGCCCGGGCCCCGCGCCCGGGAGGTCGCCGACCGGATCGAGGCGGCGACGGGCGAGGAGAAAGACCCCCGGTTCGCCCAGGCGGTGCTGACGGAGGCGACGGAGGTGCTCGTCGAGTCGCCGTTCCTCCTCACCGAGACGCGCTGTGGGCACGTCGGCGTCAACGCCGGCATCGACCGGTCGAACGTCGCCGACGCCGACCTCCTGCTGCTCCCCGAGCGCCCGAGCGAGAGCGCCGCGCGCCTGCGCGAGGCGCTGCCGGCGGACCGGGTGCTCGTCACCGACACCTCCGGGCGCCCGTTCCGGCACGGCCAGCGGGGCGTCGCCATCGGGTGGGCGGGGCTGTCGGCGAGCCGGGACTACCGCGGCGAGGCCGACCGCGACGGCCGGGAGCTGCACGCGACCGTCGAGAACGTGATAGACGAGCTGGCGGCGGCGGCGAACCTCGTGAGCGGCGAGGGGAGCGAGGGGACCCCGGTCGTCGTCGTCCGCGGGTTCGCGTTCGGCGACCACGCGGGGTCGGACCGTCACTTCCGCGCGGTCGACGAGGACCTCGTCCGGCAGGCGATCCGGGCGTGGTCGGCCGACCGCTCGTAGTCGGGGCGGCCGGCCAGCCCGTCGACCGGCGACACCGTCGACCGGCGACGACGCGGCGTCGACCGTCAGACCCATGCCCGTCGCCGCCGGCTCACCGGACACAGTGACCGCCCACGAACCGCCACGCGGGAGGAGCTAGCGCGATGTTCGGCATCGAGCTGACGCCGGAACACCCGACCGAGCGGCTCGTCGACCTGGGGCGGCGGGCCGAGTCGGCCGGGTACGACGCCGTCCTGACGAGCGCTCACTACAACAACCGCGACCCGTTCGCGGCGCTCGCGCGCCTCGCCGAGCACACGACGAGCGTGGCGCTCGGGCCGGGCGTCGCCAACCCGCACGACCGCCACCCGGTGACGCTCGCCTCGCAGGTGGCGACGCTCGACGAGGCGAGCGACGGCCGGGCGCTGTTCGGCGTCGGGCCGGGCGACCCCTCGACGCTCCGCAACCTCGGCGCCGCCGACGACCGCGGGCTCCGGCCGGTGCTGGAGACGTTCCGGGTCGCCCGGCGGCTCTGGGCCGGCGAGCGTGTCACCCACGACGGCGCGTTCGTCGCCGACGACGCGGGGCTGAACTACGAGCCGCCGCAGGGGGCGGCCATCCCCGTCCACGTCGGCGGCGAGGGGCCACACATGTGCCGGATGGCCGCCAAGCACGCCGACGGCCTGCTGTTCAACGGCTCGCACCCCGACGACCTGGCGTGGGCGCGCGAGCAGGTCGCGGACGGCCTGACCGAGCGGCCCGCCGACCGGGGCGAGTTCCACCTGGCGGCGTACGCCAGCGTCAGCGTCGCCGACGACCGCGAGGCGGCCCGCGCGGCCGCCCGGCCGCCGGTGGCGTTCATCGCCGCCGGGGCGGCGCCGCCGGTGCTCGACCGGCACGGGGTGGACGCCGACCGCGCGGCGCGGATCGGCGAGCGGATCAGCGCCGGCTCGTTCTCCGAGGCGTTCGACCTCGTGACGCCCGCGATGGTCGACGCGTTCTGCATCGCGGGCACCGAGGAGGGGGTGGCCGAGCGGATGACCGCGCTGCTCGAGCACGCGGACGGGCTGGTCGTCGGGTCGCCGCTCGGCCCCGACCTGGAGGCGGCCGTCAGTCTCGCTGCGGCGGCGCACGACCGGGCGGCCCGCCGAAGCTGACCGCGGCGAGCGCCCCTCGGAGCGCCAGGTAGCCCACGAAGCCGACCGTCGCCGTCGTGACGACGGCGCCGACGAGGAAGGAGACGAACGCGAGCGGGTCGTGCAGCGCCACCCGGGTGACGAACACGACGACGAGCCGCACCAGACTGGCGAACAGTTCGGCGACGAGCGCGCTGAGCGTCGGCATGGACGACCGTAGACGGCCGACCCACATGTACGTTCACCTTTTCGTCCGGCGAAAGCGGGAAGCGTCCGGCGCCGCGAGCCGACGCCGTGACCGACGGAACGGGTTCGGACGGGCGCGACGCCGGGACGAGGGGGACCGCGGGCGACGGCGACGAGGCTCACGAGTCGAGCGGCGGCGCCGGTGCCGACGCGGTCGGCCAGTCCGCACCCCGCGTCGTCGGCGCGTGGACGGCGGCGACGACCGACTGTGCCGCCTGCGGCGCGGCCGTCAGCCGGACGTGGGTCGAGGACGGCGAGCGGGTGTGTGGCGACTGCCGCTCGTGGTGAGTCAGTCGAGCCGGGTCCCCTCGCGCTCGAACCCGCGGGCGAGCGTCGCCTCGTCGACGGCGAGCACCGTCGGGCGGCCGTGCGGGCACGCGTACGGCCGGTCGCAGGCGCCGAGCGCGTCGAGCAGGTCGCGGGCCGCGTCGCCGTCGAGCGCGTCGCCGGCCTTCAGCGACGGGTGACACGCCAGGTCGGCCAGCAGCCCGTCGCGCCGGTCGGCGCGCTCGCCGGCTCGAAGCGCGTCCACCGCGTCCCGGAGCGTCTCCGGCGCGGCGGCGTGTCCGAGCGGCGCCGGCACCGCCGTCACGCGGACCGTCGTGCCGCCGAACGGCTCGACCGCGAAGCCGAGCCGCTCCAGGTCGTCGGCGCGGGCCTCGACGGTCGCCGCGCCGCCGGGCGGGAGGTCCACGGTCGCGGGCGGGTCGACCGGGACGGCGGGGACGCCGTCGTCGAGCGCCGCCCGCAGGCGCTCGTAGTTCACCCGCTCGTGGGCGGCGTGCTGGTCGACGACGAGCAGGTCGCCGTCGGCCTCACAGAGCAGGTACGTCTCGCGGTACTGCCCTATCACCCGCGCGTCGGCGAGGGGAGCGTCGGGCTCGGTGGGCGCGAGCGCGTCGTCGAGGTCGGTGCCGACCGCGGCGGCCCGGCGGAGGTCGGCCGTCGACAGCGCGTCCCGGACCGCGGCCTCGACGGCGTCGAGGACCGCGTCGGCGTCGCGCAGGCCGACGCGCTCCTTCGCGGGGTGGACGTTCGGGTCGACGGCGGTCGGCGGGAGGTCGACGCGGAGCGCGGCGACGGGGTGGCGGTCGTCGGGGAGCAGCGAGCCGTACCCCCGGCGGACCGCGCGCCGGAGCCCGTCGGCCTCGCGGAGCGGGCGCCCGGCGACCGCGAGGTGAACGTGGTCGGGGCTCGCGCGCGTCACGGACGGGTACGCCAGCAGGCCGCGGACGACGAGTCGCCGGTCGGCCTCGCCCACCGCCCGTTCGGCCTCGACGGTCGTGCTCTCGCCCGCCACGTCCCGGCCGTAGACGGCGAGCGCCGCGTCGGTCACGCCGGTTCCGGGCGTCGAGAGCGTCTCGCTCCCGTCGTGTGTGAGGCGGAACGCGACGGCCGGCCGACACAGCGCGTAGCGGGTCACGAGGTCGGCGATCCGGCCGAACTCCGTGCGGGTCGTCCCCAGCGACTCGCGGCGGGGTTCGCGATTGTAGAACAGGTCGCGGACGGTCACGGTCGTCCCGCGCCCCCGCGCCGCGGCCTCGACCCGCGGCTCGCCGCCGCCGTCGACGGCCACCCGAGTCGCCTCGGCGTCCCCGTCGCTGGTCACGAGTTCGAACCGCGAGACGGCGGCGATGCTGGGGAGCGCCTCGCCGCGGAAGCCGAGCGTCCCGACGGCGTCCAGGTCGGCGGCGTCGGTCACCTTGCTCGTCGCGTGGCGCTCCACGGCCCGCTCGGCGTCGCCCCGGCCCATCCCGTGGCCGTCGTCGCGCACGCGGACCAGGTCGGTGCCGTCCCCCTCGACGGTCACCTCGACCCGCTCGGCGCCGGCGTCGAGCGCGTTGTCGAGCAGTTCGGCGACGACGCGGGCCGGCCGGGTGACCACCTCGCCGGCCGCGATGCGGTCGCGCGCTGCGGGGGCGAGCCGGGTTATCGCCGTCATTCCTCCTCCACCCGCCGCTGCAGGTCGTGGAGCAGGTTCAGCGCGTCGAGCGGCGTCGTCGTCGCGAGGTCGACCGCGCGGAGCCGCTGGGCGACCTGCCGGGCCGCGGCCCCGGCGCCGTCGTCCGGCCCGCCGGGGTCGGCGCGTCCGTTCGTCGCTCCAGCCGCGTCCCCGCCGGGGTCGGCGCGTCCGTTCGTCGCTCCGATCACGCCGTCCATGGCCGCGCGGTCACCGTCGGCCGCGGCGTACCCGTCCGCGTCGCCGTCGACCGCGCTGCGAGCGTCCGCCGCCTCCTCGCCCCCGTCCCGACCGTCCGCCGTCGGGTCGCTGTCGGCGTCACCGCCGCCGGTCTCCGCCGGCTCCCCGACCAGGCCGTAGGCCCGCTCAACGACCGGGCCCGGCACGCCGGCAAGCCGCGCCACCTCGATGCCGTACGACGACGACGACGGCCCCTCCGCGACCCGGTGGAGGAAGGTCACGTCGGACGGGTCGTCGCCGTCGCGGGCCACCCGGAAGTGGAGGTTCCGGACGCGCTCGTGGCCCCCGGCGAGGGCGGTCAGGTCGTGGTAGTGGGTGGCAAACAGCGTCGTCGCCCCGACCTCGTCGTGGAGGAACTCGACGGCGGCGCGGGCGATGGCCCGCCCGTCCGTCGTGGCGGTCCCCCGCCCGACCTCGTCGAGGAGGACCAGCGAGTCCCCGGTCGCGCCGTGGAGGATCTCGCTGAGCTCGCTCATCTCGCGCATGAACGTCGACTGGCCGCCGGCGATGTCGTCGGACGCGCCGACGCGGGTGAACACCCGGTCGAGGACGGGCAGCCGCGCCGCGTCCGCGGGGACGAAGCTCCCGGCCTGGGCGAGCACGCAGGTCAGCGCCACCTGGCGCATGTACGTGGACTTCCCGCTCATGTTCGGTCCCGTGACGAGCGCGACCTCGCCCGGCGCGAGGTCGGCGTCGTTGGGGACGAACTCGGTGGTCCGTTCGACGGTCGGGTGCCGTCCCGCCTCGATCGCGACCCCGTCGTCGTGGAACGCGGGCCGGGCGTAGTCGCGCTCGACGGCGACGGTCGCGAGCGCGGTCAGGGCGTCGAGCGTCGCCACCGCGTCCGCGAGCGACTGCAGGCGCTCGGTCTCGGCCGCGACGGACTCGCGGACCTCGGCGAACAGCTCGTACTCCAGCGCGTCGGCCCGCTCGGCCGCGCCGAAGATCTCGTCCTCGCGCTCCTTCAGCGCCGGCGTGTAGAACCGCTCGCTGTTTTTCAGGGTCTGGCGGCGCACGTAGTCGTCCGGCACGCGGTCGAGGTTGGCGTCGGTCACCTCGATGTAGTAGCCGTGCACCTGGTTGTGGCCGACCGACAGCGAGTCGATGCCGGTGCGTTCGCGCTCGCGCTCCTCCAGGTCGGCGACCCACTCCCGGCCCTCCCGCTCGATGCGGCGGAGCCGGTCGAGGTCCTCGTCGAACCCCTCGCGGATCACGCCGCCCTCGGTTATCTCGACCGGCGGGTCGGGGCGGACCGCGGACTCGACCAGCTCCCGCACGTCGGCAAGCGGGTCGAGCGCGTCGCGCACGCTTCCGAGCCGGTCGCAGTCCACCGCCTCGAGCGCGTCCCGGAGGTCCGGCACGACCGCGAGCGTCGTCGCGAGCGAGCGGAGGTCGCGGGCGTTCGCCCGCCCCCGCGAGACGCGGCCGGCGAGCCGTTCGAGGTCGTACACCTCGCGCAGCCGACCCCGGAGCCGGTCGCGGACGACCCCGGCGTCGGCCAGCGCCGCGACGGCGTCGAGCCGCCCCTCGATCCGCGACTCGTCGACGAGCGGGCGGCGGAGCCACGACGCGAGGCGGCGTCGGCCCAGCGCGGAGACCGTCTCGTCGAGCACGTCGAACAGCGCGGGCCCGTCGCCCGCGCCCCGCGTCTCGAACAGTTCGAGGCTGCGACGCGCCGCCGGGTCGAGCCGGAGGGACGCGCGCGGGTCGTAGCGCTCGATGCGGGTGACGTACTCGAGCGGGCCGTCGTCGCCCTGCGTGTACTCGGCGTAGGCGAGCACCGCGCCGCAGGCCCGGAGCTCGGCGTCGGTCTCGAGCACGGCCGTCGGCGCGGCGACGTACCGCGAGAGCGTCGCCGCCGCCCGCTCGCGGTCGAACCGGTCGTCGGCCGCGGTGACCATCGGCTCCGTCTCGAGCGCGTCGGTCGGGTCGGCGGCGTCGGGACCGACGAGCATCTCGGCGGGGCCGAGCCGGGCGAGCTCCTCGAGGAGCCGGTCCCGGCTGGCCGCACTCGTCGCCAGGCACTCGCCGGTCGAGACGTCGACGGCCGCGAGCGCGTGGGTCGCCGTGCCGCCGTCGTCCGCCGTCCGCGCCACGGCCGCGACGTACGTCGAGTCGGGCGCGAGCAGCTCGTCGTCCACGACGGTCCCGGGGGTGACCACGCGGGTCACGGCGCGGTCGACCAGCCCCGACGCCTCCTCGGGGTCCTCGACCTGGTCGGCGACCGCGACCCGGTGGCCGGCGTCGAGCAGCCGTTCGAGGTACGTCGCGGCGTTGTCCACGGGGATGCCGGCCATCGGGTACGTCCCCGTGGAGTCCTCGCGCTCGGTGAGCGTGAGCTCGCAGGTCCGCGCGACCGCCTCGGCGGTCTCCCCGAAGGACTTGTAGAAGTCGCCGACGCGAAAGAGCAGGAGGGCGTCGTCGTAGCGTTCACAGAGGTCGACGTACTGGCGGAGCATCGGCGTCAGTTCCTCGTCGGCGGCCGCCAGTGCCGCCGGCGGTCCGGTGACCGGGGGCATACCCGTGAGCGCGGCCGCGGGAGCAAAAAGTCGTCGGGGCTCGACCGCGGCGGCTGCGCGCCGGGGCCGCGACGCGGCAGTAAAGTTACGGTCCCGCGGCCCCTGGGACGACGTAGCTACCCCACGAACGTCGGCGGGCGTCGGCCGGCCGGACCACCCCCCGCACGACGGCCCGTGGCTCATCCATGACTGACGGACACGAAACGGACACCACGGTCCCGGTCGACTCCCGGCCGGGACGACGCGAGCCGCTCGCGGTCGAGGACGCGGCCGCGCTGACCGAACGCATCGTCGAGAACGTCGAGCGGGTGATCGTCGGCCAGCACGACGCCATCGAGCACATCCTGATCGCCGTCCTCGCGCGCGGGCACCTCCTGCTGGAGGACGTCCCCGGCGTCGGGAAGACGATGCTGGCCCGGGCCGTCTCGACCTCGGTGGACTGCTCGTTCAAGCGGGTCCAGTTCACCCCCGACCTGCTCCCCTCGGACGTGACCGGCGTCAACGTGTTCAACCAGAAGACCCGCGAGTTCGAGTTCCAGCCCGGCCCCGTCTTCGCCAACTTCGTCCTCGGCGACGAGATCAACCGCGCGCCGCCCAAGACCCAGGCCGCGCTGCTGGAGGCGATGGAGGAAGAGCAGGTGACCGTCGACGGCGACAGCCGGGACCTGCCCGACCCGTTCGTCGTGATCGCAACGCAGAACGACGTGGAGACGGGCCGCACCTACGAGCTCCCGATGGCGGAGATCGACCGCTTCATGAAGAAGATCCGGCTCGGCTACCCCGACGAGGACGAGGAGACGGAGCTGCTCGGCCGCGTCGCCGGCGAGCACCCGATCCGGGAGCTCGACCCCGTCGCGGACGTCGAGGACCTCCGGCGCGCCCGGCGGACGGTCTCGGAGGTCGACGTGCGCGAGCCGGTCCGCAACTACGTGTCGCGGCTGGCCGGTCACACCCGCGAGAACGCCGCTCTCGGGGTGAGCCCCCGCGGCGGGATCGCGCTCGTCCGAGCGGCACAGGCGCGCGCGGTGCTCGACGGACGCTCGTTCGTCACCCCGGACGACGTACAGGCCGAGGTCCGCCCCGTGTGGACCCACCGCATCCAGCCCGGCACCGCCGACCGGAGCGGCGAGAGCGTCGTCGAGGCGGCGCTCAGCGAGACCCCGGTCGAGTGACGATGCGCCTGACACGACGCGGCTGGGCCGTGGTCGCCCTCGCCCTTGCGGGGACTGGGCTCGCCTACGGGTTCGGCCCGCGGTCGCTCGGCGCGGTCGTGGTCCCCGCCGTCGTCGCGCTCGTCGCCGCCGTCCTGCAGGTGCGCTACGTCCCCGAGCCGACGGTGACGCGCTCGCTCCCGGGCGACGCGCCGGTCGGCGAGGAGGGCGAGGTGACGCTCCGGTTCGGCGTCGACGAGCCGTTCCCCGCGACGGTCCGGGACGCGGTCCCGCGGGGGCTCACCCCGCTCGGCGACCCGACGACGGAGGCGGTCGTCGGCGCCGACCCCGTCCGGTACGCGGTGCGGTACGCCCGCCGCGGCCGCTGGGAGGTCGGCCCGGTCGACGTCCGGCACACCGACGTCCTCGGGCTGGTGGCCCGAACCCGACGCTGTGGCGACGCGACGGCGCTGCTCGTCTACCCGCCGGTCCACGACCTGCCGACGAACGTGGTGAGCCGCCTGCGGGTCGCCTTCGCCGACGACAGCCGGACCCAGCGCGACGAGTTCGAGGGGCTGCGCGAGTACGTCCGCGGGGACGCGCTCCGGGACGTCGACTGGAAGTCGAGCGCCAAGCGCGACGACCTCATCGTGACGGAGTTCGCGGGCGCGCGACCGGAGGCGGCCGTGACGGTCGCGCTGGGCGCCGCCGAGGGGGACGCGGACGACATGGCCGCGGCCGGCGCGAGCGTCGTGACCGCGCTCCTCCGCGCGGACGTCCGCGTGACGCTGCGCACGCCCGACGGCGAGATGACCGCCGGCCCCGAGGACCGCGACGCCGTGCTCGCCCACCTCGCCCGGACGGGGGCGGGGTCGGTCCCCCGCGGCGACGCCGACGTGGTCGTCGACGCCCGCGGGAGCCGGACGGTCGTCCGGATCCACGGCGAGAAGACGACGTTCGGCCGCCTGCGGGACGGACGGGCCGACCTCGGGGGCGTCGAGGAGGTGGCGGCGTGAGCGCCGACGGGTCGACCGCGGACGCGGACGTGACCGCCGACACCGACGCCGGCGTCGGCTTCCGCCTCCCCGCGCTCGCCGGCGTCGCGCTCCTCACGTTCTCCTATGCGAGCGTGCTGTACCACGTCACGGACGTCGTCGGCGGGGCGACCACGATGCTCCTCGCGGTCGCCGGGAGCCTCGCGCTGGCCGCGCTGCTCGGCCGGTACGTCGGCGTCCCGACCGCAGGCACGGTGACGGCGCTGCTCCTGCTCGGCGGGATGGCCGGGTACGTCCTCTCGGTCCCGCCCGGGCAGCGGGCGCTTTTGCTCTCCGGCCGGGTGGTGAGCGACACCGTCGCGCTGCTGACGGGGCTCTCCGTCCTGCGGCTCACCAACGCCGGGGTGTGGGCGCTCGCCGTCGCCCCCGGGCCGATCGTCCTCTCGTGGTACCTCGCCGTCCGGCGGCGCTACGTCGCCAGCGTCGGGGTCGGCGGCGCCGCGCTCGGGCTGTTCGTGCTGACCGGCGACGTCACGCCGCTCACGGCGCTGACCGGCGTCGTCGGCGCGACGGCCGCGGTCGGGCTGGGCGGGATGGAGCGCCACGGAGGCGCGCCGAGCCAGCTCGACACCCTGACGGCGGTGATCGCGGCCATGGTCGTCGTGACCGCGACGCTGTCCATCGCGGCCGCCGGCGCCCCGTCGCCGGTCCTGCCGGAGCGGAAGGACCCGACCGTCGAGTCGAGTCTGGTCGACGCCCAGGACAGCGTCGACATCCTCGGGAGCATCCGGCTCTCGCCGCAGGTCCGGTTCACCGTCGAGAGCGAGTCCGGCGAGTACTGGCAGACCGCGACGTACGACCGCTACACGGGCGACGGCTGGGTGCGGACCGGCGAGACGGAGCCGTACGACGGTCAGCTCCGCGGCCCGCCGGGCGAGAGCAGGCGGGTCCGCCAGCGCGTCACCGCTCGCACGCCGCTCGGCTCGCTGCCGGCCGCGTGGCGCCCGATCGAGGTCGAGGGCGAGGTCGCGTCGTCGACGCTGGTCACGCCGCAGGGCGGCATCCGTCCCGAGGGCGCGGTGGCGAGCGGCGAGTCCTACGTCGTCACCAGTCGCGTCCCCCAGTACACGACCGCACAGCTCCGGCGCGCGGGCACCGACTACCCCGACCGGATCGAGGCGTCCTACCTCCGGCTCCCCGAGAGCACGCCCGACCGCGTGCGCCGGCTGAGCGACGAGGTGACCGCCAACGCCAGCACGCCGTACGGGAAGGCGACCGCGATCGAGTCGTATCTGGAGGAGAACAAGGACTACTCCCTGCAGGTCGACAAGCCGAGCGGGAGCATCGCCGACTCCTTTCTCTTCGAGATGGAGTCGGGCTACTGCACCTACTACGCGACGACGATGGTGACCATGCTGCGCTCCGAGGGGGTCCCGGCCCGGTTCGTCGTCGGCTACACGACCGGCGAGGAGAACGACGGCGAGTACGTCGTCCGCGGGCTCGACTCCCACGCGTGGGTGCAGGTGTACTTCCCGGACGTCGGGTGGGTGCGGTTCGACCCGACGCCGGCCGCCGAACGCGAGGCCGCCGAGCAGGCGCGACTCGCCGAGGCGCGCGGCGGGAGCGAGCCCGAACCCGGCGTCGACGCGAACGACACCGGGTCGACCGAGACGGCGACCACGCCGACGCCGACGCCGACGAACGGGACGTTCGGCGGGTCGGACAGCGAGCCGGGCGACGCCCTGGAGTCGACGGCGACGACGCCGGCGGCCGACGGCGCGGCCGGAGACGGGGTCGAGATCCCCGACCTGCCCTCCCGGCGGACGCTCGCGCTCTGGGCCGTGACGCTCGCCGGCGCGGTCGCCGTCGGGCGGCGGACGGGCGCGACCGACCGGATCCGCGAGGCGGTCCGGCTGCGCTACCAGCCGCAGGTCGACCCGGACACGGACGCGGTCCGGGCGTACGCGCGCCTGGAGACGCTGTTCGAGCGGCGCCACCGGCCGCGCCGCCCCGGCGAGACGCCGCGGGCGTACGTCGAGTCGCTCGTCGACGCGGGGGCCGACGAGCGGGCGCTCGCGGTGCTCGACGCCTACGAGCGGGCGCGGTACGGCGACGGCGTCTCCCACGTGGTCGCAGCCCGGTCCGTCGCGGTCGTCGACCGACTCACCCGTGCGGCGACGCCCGGCCTCCGGTGGACCGCGCGCTGAACGCCACCGTGCAGGGTCCCGACACTGTTTAGTAGCGGGATCTCTCATTCTCGGATCGTAATGGCCGAAGTCTGCTCGACGTGCGGATTGCCCGAGGAACTCTGCGTCTGCGAG
>JBDGTB010000061.1:0-38861 GCA_042217235.1 Haloferacaceae archaeon
CGTCGACAAGAAGCGCCACGTCTACGAGTCGGGCTACGGCTGGAAGGAGAAGGCGCGCGCGGCGAAAGGCGTGATCGACCGGCGGACGTAGCGGCGCCTCAGTCGGGGAGCGGCGGCCACGTGGTGGCGACCGTCTCCCGGACGAGCCGGCTCTGTGCGCGACGGAGTCGCTCGGAGGCCGAGGAGGGCGCGACGTCCAGCTCCGCGGCGACCGTCTCCAGCGACGCCCCGCGCGGGACCTCGAAGTAGCCGAGCTCGTAGGCCGTCCGGAGCGCCTCCCGCTGCGGGTCGGTGAGCCCGTCGCCGGGCGGCGCCGGCTCGCCGTCGCGGGTGAGGCGGTGGAGTCGGAAGCCGGCCGTGCGCCGCCAGAACGACGAGAACCTGCCGAACGTCTCCCGGTCGGCGAACCAGCCCGTCTGGCGCCACCCGTCGGTCCGCACCTCGATCCGCTCGATGATGGCCTCGGCCGTCGCGAGGGCCTCCAGGCCCGCGAGGTCGTCGACGTGGTCGCCGAGCTGTTCCTCCAGGCCGAGCGCTGGCAGCGCCTGGTACCGACGGGTGTCCCCGGCCCGGCCGACCAGCGTCCACTCCGCGACGTCGCCGGCGTCGGCGAGGGCCGCCTCGACCGCCGACCGGGACCCGTCCGTGACGGTGACGAGAAACACCGGTCGGTCGCCGTGGTTGAACTGCAGTTCGAGCACGAGCGTCGCCTCGGGAACCGACGCCGCGACGCCGACGAGCGGCAGTGCCTCGCAGTCGATGTCGAACTCGGCGACGAGACCCATACGACCGCGTTCGCGCCCTGCCCCATAAATGGCCGAAACACTGCGAGAACGACTTAGCCCGGGCGGCCCCGAACGCGGGGGCGCATGCAGACGACACGGTCAGCGGACGGCACCCGCGTAGCCTACGAACGACACGGCGACGGCCAGCCGGTGGTGCTCCTCCACGGTGGGATGGCGCCGCGGTCGTACTGGACGCCGGTCCGCGAGCGCCTCGGCGCGTACGCCGCCGTCGTCCCACAGCGCCCCGGCTTCGGCACCTGTCTCGACGACGCGACGGAGACGAGCGCCGACGAACTGCTGGAGCGCGAGGCCGCGTACGTGCGGACGCTCGTCGACGCCGTCGACGGCGACCCGGTCCTGTTCGGACACTCCTACGGCGCGCTCACCGCGATCGAGGCCGCGACGGCCGCGACGGTCGAGGCCGTCGTCGCCTACGAGCCAGCGGTCCTCCCCGAGGGGTACCGGGTGGAGGCGGACCTCGCGGACCGGATGGCGGCGCTCGTCGAGGCGGGCGACCGCCGTGGGGCGATGAAACGCTACGTCGAGCACGTCCTCCACCCCGACGGGATCGACGACCTCGACGCGTGGCTGGCGGCGTGGCCCGTCTGGCCGGACTGCGTGGACCTCGTCGAGGAGGTCGTCCGGATGAACCGCGCCGTCGAGGGCTACCGCCTCCCCGACCGGCTGGCGGTCGAGGCGCCCGTCCTCGTCCTGTCCGGCACCGACGGTCCGACGTTCCTGCGCGAGAGCGCCCGCGCCGTCCACGCGGCGCTCCCCCACAGCCGACTCGTCGAGTTCGACGGCGTCGGGCACAGCGGCCCCGCGGAGGCGCCCGACCGGGTCATCGCGGAGGTCGGGACGTTCCTCGACGGGTAGAGCGCTACGCGAGCAGGGCCGTCAGGTCCGCGACGTCGTGGTCCTCCAGGTGCTTTATCGCGTCGACGATCTCCTCGCGGCGCTCGCGGTCGTAGACGCCGGCCGCGATCTCGTGGAACTTCTCGGCCTGGTCCGCCCAGCTCATGCGGTTCGACGGGTGGCCCTCGTAGGCCGTCTTCTCGATGTAGTGCTCTTCCCCGTCGGCGGTCGTGATCGTGACGTTGTACGGCTGGGCCCCCTCCTCCTCGGACAGCCGGGTGAGCTCGGGGTCCTCCTCGACGGAGACCGTCTCTATCAGCCGCCGGACGTCGTCGCTCCGGATCCGCGCTTCCGTGTACTGCTCCTTGAGGAGCTGGCCGTCCAGCGCCGTGACGGCGACCGTGTAGGGGATGCTGTGGTCGGCCTGCTCCCGGTTTTCCGGCGCGTGGCGGTCGCCCTCGCCGCCGCCCATGACGTGTTTCGCGCTCTCGTAGGTCTCGAAGTGGATCCCCTCGATCTCCGTCGGGTCGATGTCGTCGCGCTCGATGAGGTCCATCACGCCCTCGATGGCGGTCTGGGCGTGGGTGCCGGCCATGTACTTCTTCGTCATCACCTCGAGGACGCGCTCGCAGGGGGTGAACTCGACCTCGAAGTCCCGCCCCTGGACGATCTCCTTCCAGCCCTTCTGGCCCTCGATGGCGTCGACGGGGCCCTCCATCCCGTTGCGGGCGATCATGGCCGTGTAGGTGCCGTTGCGGGCCATGTTGGCCGAGGCGATCCCCTTCCACATCGAGATGTCGCCGGTGCGGATCACCCGCAGGGGGTTGTAGCTCGCGGCGGCGATGCCCATCGCGTTGCGGGTCTCCTCGTAGTCGAGCCCGAGCATCTTCGCGGCACACGCCGTCGACGAGAAGACGACGTGGATGTGGTCCCAGCCGATGTCGCGGCCGGGCGCCTTGGCCGCGAGCTCGCCCTGGACCTCGTAGGCGATGCCGACCCCCTCGATCAGCTCCTCCCCGGTGCGGTCCTCGTACTCGCCGGCGACGACGGCGGCGGCGACGTTGTCGCTCGGGTGTGGCGTCTCGCCCGGGAGGAGGATGGCGTCCATGTAGTCGAGATAGCGGACGAGCGCGGTGTTCATCATGGCCGCCTCCGGCGGGGAGGCGGACCCCTCGACGCCCCAGAGGGTGCAGGGCCCGCCCTCGGGGTCGAGCTCGCGGACGGTGTCGTGGACGATCTCGACCGGCTCGTCGCCGATCGAGCCGAGGGCGATGCCGACCGAGTCGAGGATCCGCTTTTTGATCTCCTCGCGGACGTCCCCGGAGAGGTCGTCGTAGGTGGTCTCCTGGACGAACTCCGCGAAATCAGCCGTCGTAGTCATGGTGACGTACACCAATCCGCCACCCCGAACAAATAGGTGATGGAGCCGGGGACGACGGGGACGCCGGGTGGAGCCGGGGACGACGGGGACGCCGGACAGCTTTTAGTCGCTCCCCCGGGTCGGTCGGGTCGCACATGGGAGACCACGGCGTGTACGACGAACTCGACGGCGCGACGGCGCTCGTCACCGGGTCGAGCAGGAACCTCGGGCGGTCGATCGCGGAGGCGTTCGGCGCGGTGGGGATGCACGTCTGCGTCCACGGCCGGAGCGACCGCGAGGCCGCCGAGGCGACCGCGTCGGCCGTCGAGGAGGCCGGCGGCGCCGCGACGGTGGCGATGGGCGACCTGGCCGACCCGGCGGCGATCGAGTCGGTCGTCGACGCGACCCGCGACGCCTTCGGCCCGGTCGACGTGCTCGTGAACAACGCCGCCATCCGGCCGCTGTGCCCGTTCGAGGAGATCACTCTCGAGGACTGGCAGCGCGTCCACGACGTGAACCTCCGGGCCGCCTTCCTCCTCGCTCAGCACGTCGCGCCCGACATGCGCGAGCGGGAGGCGGGCGCCGTCGTCAACATGCTCGGGCAGATGGCGCTCCAGGGGCGCCGCGAGAAGGCCCACGTCGCGACGACCAAGACCGGGCTCATCGGCCTGACGCTGACGCTCGCGGCCGAACTCGGGCCGGACGGCGTGCGGACGAACGCCGTGGTGCCCGGCCGGAAGATCAAGACCGACCACGACCGCTCGAACCAGCGCGACCTCGCGGGGACCCAGCGGAAGGTCGAGCAGGCGACGCCGCTCCGGCGCCGCGGCGAGCCGGCCGAGGTCGCCCGGGCCGTCCGCTTTCTGGTCTCCGACGAGGCCGCCTACGTCAACGGCGAGGTGTTCAACGTGGACGGCGGGCTGAACCCGATCTTCGACCTCGAGAACGTCGACGTCGAGTAGCGCGGCCGCGCCGACCGGGGCGTCGCGGGGCGAGACGCCGGGGTCAGTCGCTCTGGATCCGCGGCGCGAGCATGTAGGTGACGTGGCCGAGTCCCTCGGCGAACTCGTAGTGGAGCTTGACGGGGAACTCCTCGCCGAGCTCGATCGTCACCTCGGCGTCGTTCGGGATCGCCCGGTTCATGTCCTTCAGGTAGTCGAGGCTGAAAAGCGAGTTCGCGGCGCCGGCCTTGAGGTCGATGAGGTCCTCGCGACCCAGGTCGAGGTTCACGTCGTCGGTGTCGCCCTCGGCCTCGATGAGGAAGGCCTCGGCGTCGGGGTCGACCCGCAGGCGGATGTGGTCGCTCACCATGTCCGCGGCGGTGACGCCGCGGTCGAGCTGGGCTCCCTCGACGACGATCTCCGCCGAGAGGTCGAGGTCGGGGATGTCCGGCTCCTGCCGGATGGAGTCCGGGTCGATGAGCGCGAGGGTGTACGAGAGGCCGTCGATGCGGATGTGCAGCTTGCGCGTCTCCTCGTCGAGTTCGAGGTGGACGAGGTCGCCCGCGTCGGCCATGCCGGCGATGTCCTCCAGCCGCGCGAGGTTGACGCCGATCACGCCGCCGTCGGCCTCGTAGGACTCGAACGCCGCGGCCTCCAGGTCGAGGTCGACCATCCCGACGTTCGCGGGGTCGACCGCCCGGATGGCCAGGCCATCCTCGTTCAAGCGTATCTTGCACTCGTCGACCAGCACGCTCACGGAGTCGAGCGCGTCCCCCAGCGTCGACGCGCTCACGATGGCCTCGAACATGGAGGCGACGTACGCCCGGCTTCTTAAAAATCCCCGCGGTATGTTTCCCCGTGCGCGCCCCCGCGCGACGGCCGCGCCGGCCGTCACGCGCCGGGATCGCGGCGTACGGTCGCCGAGTCCCCGACGGGCCCCCTGTCGTGGCCGACCGCCACGGCGACCGAGCGGGCGAGAGCGGCATGCGCCCGCCCGGCGGCCGACCGTCAGCGCTTTCCCCGCCGGTCGCCTCGGTTCGACAACGCGTTTCGATGTCCGACGAGTACTACAACCGCGCGAAACAGGAGGGCTACCGCGCCCGCTCCGCCTACAAGCTCCGACAGATCGACGGGACGGCCGGGGTGCTCCCGGAGGGCGGCGTCGTCGTCGACCTCGGCGCGGCGCCCGGCGGGTGGCTCCAGGTCGCGGCCGAGCGGGTCGGCCCCGACGGTCGCGTGGTCGGCGTCGACCGCCAGCGCATCGACCCGCTCGACGAGGGGCCAGTCGAGACCGTCCGCGGGGACATGACCGACGCGGACACCCGCGAGCGGCTGCGCGATCTCGTCGGCGCGGGCGGCGCCGACGCCGTCGTCTCCGACCTGGCGCCGGACATGACCGGCGAGTACAGCGTCGACCACGCCCGGTCGGTCCACCTCGCTCGCCAGGCGTTCGAGACGGCGCTCGACCTCCTCGCGCCGGGCGGCGACTTCGTGGTGAAGGTGTTCGACGGCCCCGACCTCGCGGACCTCCGCGAGGACGTCGCGGCCGAGTTCGAGTACGTCCGCGAGGTGCGGCCCGACGCCTCCCGGGACGCCTCCTCCGAGCTCTACCTCGTGGCCAAGCGCCGCGTGACCGCGCCCGTCCGCGAGGGCGCGGTGCTGGAGGTCGAGGTCGTCGACGAGGGGAGCGAGGGCGACGGGGTCGCGAAGCTCGACGGCTACACCCTGTTCGTCCCCGGCGCGACCGTCGGCGAGGTCGTCTCCGTCCGCGTCACCGACCTGAAGGCGAACTACGGGTTCGCCGAGCGGACCGACTGATCCCGCCGGGTCGCGGACGGCGCCCGCGCCGACACCGACGGGCCGGCCGGTGCGTGTCACGGACGTTCGCCGGCTGCGTTCCCGGACGGGCCGCGTTCCGACGCCGCCGCTCAGACCGGCGCGTACTTCGCGGTGCCGTAGTTGCGCAGCGCCGCCACCACCGCGTACACGAACGGGGTGTCGACCAGCGCGATGGCGAGTTTCAGCACGTACTGGCCGACGACCAGCTGGATCAGGAGCGGCCGGGGGAGTGCCGCGCCGATGCCGAGGACCGACGGCGCGACGGCGAAGGCGACGCCGACGAAGATGACCGTGTCGACCGCCTGGCTCGTGCCCGTCGAGGCGACGTTCCGGAGCCAGAGGTGGTCGCCGTCCGTGAGCTCGCGTAGCCGGTGGAAAAGCACCACGTCGAGGTTCTGGCTCACGAGGTAGGCGAGCAGGCTCCCGGCGACGACGTTCGTCCCCGCGCCGAGCACCCGCCGGAACGTCGCGGCGTCGACCGGCGACCCGCCGGCGGCGGGCGCGAGGATCGTGCTCCAGACCAGCGCGAGCAGGACGAAGTTCATCGCGAACCCCACGTTGACGACCACCCGGGCCGCGCCCTTGCCGTACAGCTCAGCGTAGCAGTCGGAGGCGAAGAAGGTGAGCGCGTAGGCGAGCGCCGCGCCGGGCACGAGCAGCGACGTCCCGACGACCGGCGCGGACCGCGGCAGGGGGACGGCGAGGAGCTTCGTCGCCGTCAGCTGGGCGGTGACCAGGGCGGTGACGAACAGCGCCGCGATCGCCACGCGACCGACGTCCTCGCTCATTCGTCCTCGAGCCGGCCGTGCTGGGCGTCGATCTCGTCGAGCCGGTCGAGCGTCTTCCGGACCGACGCCCGGATGGCCTCGCTCCGGTTGACGAACTTCCCCTCCTCGCCGACGTGGTCGTCGAGGTCGGCCAGCAGCTCGGCCGGCATCTCGACGCTTATCTTGGGCATACCCGAGGCCTATCGGGAGAATACTATTGACTGTACTGGTTCGGTTCCCGTCGGGACGCCGGCCGCCGGGTCGGGGTCAGTTCCAGTCGGGACGCCCCGGGTCGGGATCACCTCCGGTCACCACGCCCGCGGGTCGGGGTCAGTTCCAGTCGCAACGCCGGGGGTCGCCCATCCGGTGGAGCGCGACGAGCACGAGCAGGATGCCGGCCACGCGGACCAGGTTCCCCGCGAACGGGAACAGGGAGTAGGCGCCGGCGACGCCCAGAATCGAGAGGGCGCCGGCGCCACAGGAGGCACACCCGGCCGCCAGGACGCCGGGCGCGACGCCCACCAGGTTCGCGGTGCCGGCGCCCCGCCCGATTCCCGCCGCGACGACGACGGCGAGGACCCCGCCGAGCGCGGCGTAGGCGACCGTCAGCGCGAGGCCGAGCGCCCCGGCGGTCCGGTAGGTGCCGACGGTGAACGTGACGAGCAGGTCGTCGACGGTTCCCGGCCCGAACGCGAGGGCGCGGCCGGCCGCGGTGGGGTCTGCGCTCGCGACGAGGACGGCGTAGGTGGCCGCGCCCACCGCGACCGCGGCGGCGGTCGTCCGGAGCGACAGCAGCGGGAACGTCGGCGCCCGATAGAGCCGGTCGAACCGGCTCGCGCGCGCGCCGTCGCCCCCGGTCATGTCCCTTGCAGTCGCCGGATCGCCTTCCGGAACGTCTCGTAGGGCTGGCGCCCGGGATCGGCAGCCACTTGCCGGTGTCGCAGTTCGCGAGCGCGAACATCGGCGTCACCCGCCGGAGCCCGAGACCGTCCACGGCGGTCGCGACGTCCTCCTCGACGGCCGCCGTCGCGGCGTCGCGGCGCTCGCCCGTACAGGCCCGCAGGTCGTCGACGGCGACGCCGTCGACCGCCCTCGTGTAGTCGTAGAGGTTCGACCGCGAGGCCCACCCGCCGTTCTCCTCGCCCTGCTGGGCGAAGACGTGGTCGTGCCAGCGTCCCCACGCGTTCGGGTCGTCCTCCTCGACCGTCAGCCAGACGCACTTCGAGAGGCGGGCGGCCGTCTCCGAGTCCGCACCGAACAGCGGGAACTCGTGGAAGACGACGGCCAGGTCGCCCGGAACCACGTGGTCCGTCGCGAGCCTCGGGAGGGTGTTCGCGTCGAACTGCTGGCAGTACGGGCACTGGTAGTCGCTCCAGTAGTAGAGGCGCAACGGGGCGTCCAGCGACCCCATGATGGGGTTGCCGCCGTAGTCGACGTCGAGGTGCTCGCTCGTTCCGGAGCCGGCGGTGAACGCAGCCGGCACCGCGTCGCCGCCGTCGTTTCGCTCGGAGGCGAGCCAGACCGCGCCCGTCCCGACGGTCGCGACGCCGCCGAGCGCGGCGAGCGCACGCCGGCGCGAGACCGTCGACTCCGCCCCGCCGTCGCGCGAGTCGTTCACGCCGGGACGGTGGTACTGCGCGGAGTAAAGCACATCGCCGGTCGTGTGCGACGCGAGGCACACCGACGCCCGACCGCGTGGCCGCGTTCGGCCACCGCCGGACCGACCGGACGCCGACCCGCCGGGTACATCTTCGCCACGTCGCACGACACCCCGGTGCCCGGTCACCGCCTCCGGTCGCGCCACGCGTCACTCGGGGCTCGCCGCCGGCGAGAGGTCCCGCCGCCCGCCGAGCGTCACGACGAACAGCACGACGAGGCCGACGCCGTAGGCGGCCATCAGGGGGACCGTGACGAGGATCATCGTCAGCGCGTCCGCCGGGGTGAAAAGCGCGGCCACGAGCATGAGCCCGACGGTCACCTCCCGCCAGCGCTCGCGCATCGTCCGGTAGGGGACGCCGGCGGAGTTCAGAAGCACCATCAACACCGGGATGTCGACGAGGAGCCCGATGCCGGCGGTGGTGAAGAAGATGAGCCAGAAGAAGCTGGTGATGCGGTAGGCGATGACCATGTTCGCCCGGAGCGCGTCGGCGACGAGATAGGAGATGATCGTCGGGGCGACGTAGAGGTAGCCGAGCGCGAAGCCGCCGAACAGCCCCCCGAGGAGCGCCCCGGTCCAGACGAACACCGTCCGTCGGTTGCGCCGCACGACGTCGCGCTCTTCCAGCGCCGGCCAGGCGTAGTAGGCGACCATCGGCAGCACGGCCGCGACGGCGATCAGCATCGAGAACTTCACCTCGAACAGCAGCGCCTCCATCGGGTGGAGCGCGACGACGTTGAGGCTGTCCGGCGTCACCTGGGACGGCAGGCGGGCCAGGAAGTTCTCGAACACGCGGCCGATCCCGCCGGTGTACAGCCATCCGAAGGTCCCGGCGAGCACGACGGCGAACACCGCGACGATGCGGAACGACTTCGAGGTGAGGCTGTCGACGACGAAGCCGATGTCCTCGATGTACCCCCCGACGTCGTCCTCGTCGGCCTCGCCGTCGCTCAGTTCGTCGGCGAAGGCGCCGGCCGCGCGCTGGGTCCGGTCGCCGATGTCGGCGCCCTCGGCCCCCTCGTCGGCCGCGGCCGCGCGCTCCGCCTCGGCGGCGTCGAACCGGTCGAGCACGGCCCGGGCCTTGGCGTCGTCGCCGGCCTCCATCGCCTCGCTGGCGACCGTGAGCGCCTCGTCCTCGGTCATCGTCTCGAAGGCCTCCGGCGGCGCCGCGCGCACCCCGTCGGCGTCGAGGTCGCGCACGTCGATGGCGGCCGGGTCGCCGGCCGCGGCGTCGAGCGGCCCGACGGCGGCCTCGAGCTCGGCGTACACGTGGTAGGCGAGCGCCAGCACCGCAACGAGGGCGGCGCCGCCGACGCCGTAGACCGCGGCGGCGACCCCCGGATCGACCCCGAGAGCGCTCCCGGCCGGGAGCAGGCGGTACGTCGACCCCGTCCAGGCGAGCGCGTCGTTCGCGGCCGCGACGCCGCCGCGGGTGTAGAAGCCGTAGACGGCGACGAAGCCGAGAACCGCGCTCCCCGCGAGCGTGTTCCAGTGGTCCCGGGCGATCCGCGGGACGTCGACCGCCGCGTGGCCGCGTTTCGCCGTCACCACGACCTTCGCCGTGTAGAGGCTGACCCCGTACAGCACGAGCATCGGCGTCGCCCACATGATCTGCGTGAACGGGTCCGGCGGCGTGAACAGGGCGCCGAAGACGAACATCGCGACGACGGCGTAGCGCCAGTTGTCCCGGAACGTCTCGTAGGGGACGATCTCGGCGTACGAGAGGCCGGTTATCACGAGCGGGAGCTGTGCCGCGAGGCCGAAGGAGAGGGTGAGCAGGAAGATGAACTCCGCCCACAGCACGATGGAGTACGTCGGCGTGAAGCCGACGGAGAGCGCGTTGCCGGCGAGGAAGGCGAACATGAACGGGAAGAACACGAGGTAGCCGTACGCGAGCCCCGCGAGAAAGAGGGCGGCCGCGGCGGCCACGAGGGGGACGAGCTTCCAGACCGGCACGGGCGAGGACGGCCACAGCCCCCGGGCCCGCAGCGCGTCGCGGCTGTAGTAGAGAAAGACGGGGAGACAGACGAACGCACCCGCGATCATCCCGATCTTCGCCTGGAGCAGGATGACGTCGAACGGCGTCTGGGCGATGATCTCGTAGCTGCCGCGGGTCGCCTCGCCCATCTGGGCCTCCGTGACCGCCTTGAGGAAGTCCCAGACGTAGAGCCGGAGCGCGTAGAACGTCCCGACGAACCCGACGAGGAAGACGACGAACACCTTCTGGAGGTCCTTCTGGGCCGCCCGGAGCATCGCGGCGGCCGTCTCGCGGCCCTCGTCGATGGCGCCGCGGGTGTCCTCGTCGAGCGCGCTGGCCATACCGGCCGGAGTCGTTTCGTGGCTATCAATCTTTTCGACCCGTCGCGCCCGTCGCGGGTCTGAACGCCCGCGGTCGGTGTCGCCGCGACCGTCGGGCCGTCGCTTCGACGGACCTGACGACCCCGTCGGAGCGAGCGCGCTCCGCCCGCCACCCGTTCCCGTCGCACGGGCGCGAACGGCGCTTCCGGCCCCCTGCGCGGCCCTGCGCGGTCGATGGAAAAAGGCCTATAACCGACGGGTCGAAAGGGTGGACGAATGGCCGACGACCCGGAGCCGTCGGACTCGGAGCCGACGGTCGAGGAGGGTTCGCCGGCGGCGGAGGACGCCGCCCCGACGAGCGACTCCACCGGGTCGTCCGCCGACGACGGGCCGGACGTGGACGCCGAGTCGGGTGCGCCGGCGGACGAGGCTCCGACCGACGACGGGCCCGACGGGGCGGCCACCGGCGAGGGGGACGCGCGGACCGACGACGGCCCGGAGATCACCGTCTCCCGCGACCAGTTCCCGGAGGGGATGGGTCCCGACGAGGAGTTCCTCGTCGACCCCGACGAGGCGGACGACGACGCCGACGGCGCCGCACGGAGCACCGCCGACGGCGGCGTCGACGCGGTCGGCACCGAGCCGTCGTCGGTCGAGTACGGGGACGACCACCTCGCCGAGTTCGAGCGCGAGGGGCCCGCGGAGGACGTCGAGATGCCCCTCGCGGAGCACATCGAGGAGATGATCCGCCGGCTCGGGGTCGTCCTCCTGATCGCCGGCGTCGTCGCGATCGCGGTGTTCCCGGTCTCCGAGCAGGTGATAAACTACCTCTGGAACACCCACATCCCCGGCGCCGAGACCATCGTCGACCGGCGTCCGCGGGTGTACGGGCCGCTGGTGCTGGTGATGACGAAGCTGAAGGTGTCGTTTCTCGCCGGCCTGCTGCTCGGGCTCCCCGTGTTCGTCTACGAGACCTACCGGTTCATGCGCCCGGGGCTCTACCCCCAGGAACGGCGCTACTACCTCGCCGCGGTGCCGACCAGTCTCGTCCTCGCGTTCGTCGGGGTCGCCTTCGCTCACTTCGTCGTGCTTCCGACCATCTTCGCGTACTTCACCTCCTACACGACCGGCACCGCCGTCGTCGCCTTCGGTCTCAAGGAGACGTTCAACCTCATCCTGCTGTTGATGGGCTACATGGCGGTCGTGTTCCAGATCCCCCTGTTCATCCAGCTCGGGAGCATGATGAACCTCGTCACCCGGTCGTGGCTGGAACGGCGCCGGCTACTGTTCTGGGGCGGGTTCGCCGGCCTCGCCTTCCTCGTCAGCCCCGACCCCACCGGGATGGCGCCGATCATCGTCACCGCGACGATGATCGTCCTGTTCGAGGGGACGCTCGCCCTGCTTCGCTGGACCGGGAACTGACGCGGGCGGTAGCCCTTTGGTCGCTCCCCGCCGTCGCCCGGGCATGGGGACGGCACTCCTGGTTCGACACGGCGAGTCCACGTGGAACCGGGCGGGGCGCGCGCAGGGCTGGGCGCCGACGCCCCTGACCGACCGCGGCCGCGAGCAGGCCGCGGCGGTCGCGACGTACATCGTCCGGACGCACGACGTGGACCGGCTGGTGACCTCCGACCTCCGGCGGGCCGCCGACACCGCCGCACACATTGCGGACGCCACGGGGGTCGACCCGGAGCCCGACCGGGCGTGGCGCGAGCGCGACTTCGGTCGCCTCCAGGGGCTCGACTACCCCGGCCTGTTCGAGGCGTTCCCGCGGTTCTCGCTGGACGAACGCGGGGCCGACGCGGTCGCGGAGCGCCCGGCGAGCGGCGAGAGCCTCCTCGACGTCCACGACCGGGTGCTCGACGGCTGGGCGGCGCTGGTCGACGACCTCGCGCCCGACGACACCGCGGTCGTCGTCTGTCACGGCGGGCCCCTCCACCTCCTGACCGGCGCGGTCAGGGGCGTCGACGTGCCGACGGCGGTCCTCGACGGCGAGCAGGACAACTGCGCGATCACCGAGATCGCGGTGGACGACGGCGCCGACCCGCGTCTGGTCCGGGAGAACTGGACGGGGTACCGCTAGTCCCGCGTCGGGTACTCGGCGGCCAGGTCGACGGTCGACCCCGCCCCCCCGTCGACTGGCTCCTCGCCGTCGACTGGCCCCCCGCCGGCTCCCGCGTCGTCGCCCGCCGTCCCCGCGCCGTCGGCGGGGCTGACGCTCCCGGTCTCGTAGCCGGCGAGGTCGAGCGTCACGTGGTCGAAGCCGACGTCGAGGAGGTGCTCCCGGGCCGCCCGGGCGAAGTCGGGGTCGAGCGCGTCGGCGAGTTCGTCGGCGCCGACCTCGATGCGGGCGAGGCCGTCGTGGTCGCGGACGCGGAACTGCTCGAACCCCCAGGTGCGGAGGAGCCGCTCGGCGCGCTCGACCCGCGACAGGCGCTCCTCGGTCACCTCGAGTCCCGTGGGGATGCGCGAGGAGAGACACGCCATCGAGGGCTTGTCGGCGACCGACAGGCCGTAGCGGTCGGCGGCCTCGCGGACCTCCCCCTTGGCGAGGTCGTTCGCGAGCAGCGGCGAGAACACGTCGAGCTCCTCGACCGCCCGGAGCCCGGGGCGGTGCCCCTCCCCGGGGTCCGAGGCGTTGGTGCCGTCACAGACGGTGTCGATCCCGCGCTCGCGGGCCACCTCGTACATCCGGCCGAGGCGCATCGTCCGGCAGTGATAGCAGCGCTCGCCGTCGTTCGCGACGAAGTCGGGGTTCGAGAGCTCCGAGAAGGAGACGACGGCGTGCTCGATGCCGATCTCCCCGGCGACCCGTTTCGCGTCCTCCAGCTCGGCCTCGGGGAGCGTCTCGCTCCGGGCGGTGCAGGCGACCGCGTCGTCGCCGAGCGCGTCGTGGGCGAGCGCGGCGACGACTGCCGAGTCGACGCCCCCGGAGAAGGCGACGACGACGCCGTCCCGGGCCGCGAGGTCGGCGCGCGCGGCGTCGAGCTTCTCCGCGAGCGAGCGCGAGGCGGTCATGGTGTCGGGTGTGGTGGTCGCGGGAGAAAAGCCCGTCGTCGGGCGCGTCGAGGCGGTCGTTCGGTCCGCCGGCGGGTGCCAACGGGGAGCAACCCTTTTCTCCCGGCGCGGGATAGCCGGGCCCGAATGGAGCTGACGGCGATCCCGGGCGTCGGCCCGAAGACCGCGGCCGCGCTCCGGGAGCTCGACGACCCGGAGCGGGCGCTGCGCGAGGGCGACGTCGCCGCGCTCGCCGGCGCGCCCGGCCTCTCCGAGGGGCGGGCGGCCGCCGTCGCCCGCGCCGCCGTCCGGGCGCGCCACGGCGTCGACGACGAGCGCTTCCTCGCGACCGACCGGGCGCGGGCGATCCACCGCGACGCGCTCGACCTGCTCGCCGACCGGACGGTGACCGACTACGCCGCCCGGCGGGTCGAGACGTTCTTCCCGACCGCCGCCGCCTCGCGGACCGAGGAGGTCCGGGAGTTCGTCCGCGAGGCACTGGACCGGGACCCCTGCCCCGAGGCCCGCGAGGCGCTCGCCGGCGTCGCCCCGCTCGACCCGCCGCCGGAGGTCCGGGTGCGCGAGCGGTGTCTCGCGACGGCCGACGCCGAGCGCTACGCCGACGCGAGCGAGGCGGTCCCCGAGCTCCCGGTCGAGGTGGTCGAGGACGCGCGCGGGCTGGCCGAGCTGGCGCGGTCCTACGCCACGGTGTACGTCCTCGACGAGTCGTTCGCCGGGACGGACGTCGAGGGCGACGTGCGCGTGCGCCCGGACGCGCTCGACGCGCCCGCCGAGGTGGTGCCCGAGCGCCCGCTGGCCTTCTTCGCGGCGAACCGCGACCGCCTGCACGCCGCCGCGGCGGTCCACGAGGCGGCGGGGCTCGCCCCGCCCTGCGACCTCGACCGGCTGCGGGACGCGCTCGCCCGCGTCGACGACGACGGCGCCGTCGTCGGCGACGGCGAGCTCGACCGGCTGACCGCGGCGGTCGACGACCTCGACGCCGCCGTCTCGACCGCCGAGTCCGTCGCCAACGACCACCTTCGCGAGGCCGTGCGCGAGCGGGACGTCACCATCGAGGGACAGGACTTCCTCTCGCTGGTCGAGCAGGGCGCCCGCGTGGACTCGCTGCTCGCGCGCGAGCTCGCCGACGAGTTCGACCGGGCGCTCGACCGCGCCCGGGAGCACCTGGTCGAGGCGCTCGACCTGCGGGACCGCGCGGACCTGGCCGAGCGGGTCTTCGGCGGCGACCCCACGTTCCCGGTCGAGCGCGACGAGGCGGCCGTCTCGCGGCTGCGGACGGAGCTGAAAGCCACCCGCGACCGCCGCGCCGAGCGGCTGAAACGCGAGCTCGCCGCGGACCTCGCGGACCTGCGCGACCCCGCCGAGCGGCTGGTCGGGGCGGCGCTGGACCTCGACGTCGAGCTCGCGGTGGCCCGGTTCGCCCGCGAGTTCGACTGTACGCTCCCCGAGTTCGGCGGCGAGGGGTTCGCCATCGAGGGCGGTCGCCTCCCGCTGCTGGACGTCCCCCACGACGAGGTCGAGCCCGTCGACTACGCCGTCGAGGGCGTCACCCTGCTGTCGGGCGTCAACAGCGGCGGGAAGACGTCGACGCTCGACCTCGTCGCGCTCGTGTACGTCCTCGGGCAGGCCGGGCTCCCGGTGCCCGCGGACCGCGCCCGCCTCGAACGGGTCTCCGAGCTGCACTACTACGCCAAGAGCCAGGGGACCCTCGACGCGGGGGCCTTCGAGAGCACGCTCCGCGACTTCCGGGCGCTGACCGAGGGCGCCCGCGACCGGCTCGTCCTCGTCGACGAGCTCGAGTCGATCACGGAGCCGGGCGCGAGCGCGCGGATCGTCGCCGGCATCCTGGAGGCGCTCGCCGAGCAGGACGCGACCGCCGTGTTCGTCTCCCACCTCGCCGAGGAGATCCGCGAGGCGGCGGCGGTGCCCGTCGCCGTCGACGGGATCGAGGCGGTCGGACTGGCCGACGGGGAGCTCGTCGTCGACCGCTCGCCCGTCAAGGACCACCTCGCGCGCTCGACGCCGGAGCTGATAGTCGAGAAACTGGCGGGGCCGGACGAGTCGGGCTTCTACGACCGGCTGCTGGAGAAGTTCTGACCGCCGCGGGTGTCCTCCCCCGATCCGGGTGGAACGACCGTGTCGACTGTCCGGACCGGTTCGACTGCGCCGGCTGTCCGGACCGGTTCGGGTGGAGGTCGCGGCGGCGACGCCCCGACGGTTCGGGTGGAGCGCCGTCGATCCGCCGCTCGCGTGCGGTCGCTCGGGTCGCTCCCCCGTGTCGGGGGGGGGACGTGGCCGGGCGCCGTTCGAGGCCGGCACCACTCTCGCTGCCCGCGTCGAGGCACGACCCCCGCTTCCCGCGTCGGGCCCGTTCCGAGCGTGCGAGCGACCCCGGCCACCGGGCAGGCC
Organism: Haloferacaceae archaeon; assembly: GCA_042217235.1. GTDB lineage: Archaea > Halobacteriota > Halobacteria > Halobacteriales > Haloferacaceae > A07HB70. Next base: position 15,930 of record JBDGTB010000061.1, read on the forward strand.
GTCCGTCAGACCCGTTCCATCGCCCGCTTGAACGCCTCCGCCGTCTTTTCGAGCTCCGCCGCCCCGTGTCGGGTCGAGATGTACCGCTTCCCGCCGATGTGGTGGAGAAGCCCCTCGTCGAGCAGTTCCCGGTCGAGGCGCTCCTTGGTCTCGCGGTCCCCGTCGACGATCGTCTCCCACCGGGTTACCGAATCGGCGTCCGTGACCACGTAGTCGACGATCGCTCCCGCCCCTAGCGATGTGCCCGACAGGGACGACTCCGCGAGGAGGTCGTCGACGAGCGAGCGGAACTCCTCCCCGTACTGGTCGAGCCGGGAGTAGGTGCCGGACTCTTCGAGCACGTCGAGGGTCGCGTGCCCCGCGGCCGCACACAGCGGATTCCCGGACAGCGTCCCGCTGATGTACACGCCGTCCTCGCCGAGGGAGCGCTCCGGCTCGGTGTGTGACATGATCTCGTCGCGACCGCAGACGGCGCCGATCGGCGTCCCGCCGCCGATCGCCTTGCCGTACGTGGCGAGGTCCGGCGTCACCCCGTAGAACTCCTGTGCGCCGCCGAACGCCAGCCTGAACCCCGTGACGACCTCGTCGAAGATCAGTACGACGTCGTGTTCGTCGCAGATCTCGCGGACCCCCGCGAGGAAGTCGGGGCTGGCGGGCAGCGACCGCATCACGGGTTCCAGGATGACGGCCGCCAACTCGTCGGCGTACGCCTCGACGACCTCGCGGGTGGCGTCGAGGTCGTTGAACGGCGCGACGACGGTCGAGCGCGCCGCGTCGGTGACGACGCCGGCCGAGTCGACGGACCCCTCCGGATAGCCCGCGTCGGCCACCTCCCGGGCGTCCCGCTTGTCGCTGCTTCGCATCGCGTAATCGTGGAACCCGTGGTACGCCCCCTGGAACTTCAGGACCCGCTCGTTGCCGGTGTGGGCCCGGGCGAGCCGGAGTGCGAAGTACGTCGCCTCCCCCCCGGTCGAGGTGAACTTGAGCGAGTCGGCACAGGGGACCGCGTTCACGATCCGGTCTGCCAGCTCGAACCCCAGTCGGTCGGACTTGTAAAACGCCGAGCCCTTCTCGACCTGCCGTTGAACCGCGTCGACCACTCTGGGGTGGGCGTGGCCGACGATGAGGGGCCCGCTCCCCATGAGGTAATCTAGATACCTGTCGCCGCCTTCCGTCCAGAGGTAGCACCCCTCCCCGTGGTCGGGGACGACGGAGACGTCGTCCGGGAACTCCGTTCCCTCCCGGTAGTGAAACGCGTCACCCGCTACCGCGGACGTGTCGATACGACCACGCCGTTCCTCGCCGGTCCCCTCCGGGTCGGTCATAGGGGTCGTCACCAACCCCCACGCATAAAATTGCCGGCGAGTGGGGGCCTCGGAACGGCCGAACGAGGGCCGAGGTGGGCGCGGACGGCCCGTCCGGGCCGGCCAGTCGGCGCGAGGCCCGAGACGGCCCCAATCTAGAAGGGATCCGGGGGATGCAACGGCGCATGGACCGACGCGACGTCGACATGGAGCGGGTCGAACGCAGGCTGGACGACGTCTGGGACATCGGCAGGGACCCGGAGGGCGGCGTTACGCGACTCGCGTACTCGGCGGAAGAGACCGAGGCGATCGACTACGTCCGTGAGGAACTGCCGGCCGAGTTCGCGGTCGCCACCGACCCGATGGGGAACGTCTACGCGACGTCCGCCCCGGACGCCGACCGCTCCGTCCACGTCGGTAGCCACCTCGATTCGGTGGCGAACGGCGGACGCTTCGACGGGGCGCTCGGGGTGGTGGCCGCGCTGGAGTGCGCCGACGTGTTGCACGCGATGGACTCTCCCTCGATACCGGTCACGGTGACCGTCTTCCGGGGCGAAGAGAGCTACCGGTTCGACCACGCCTGCATCGGGAGCCGCGGTGCCGTCGGGGAACTGCCCGAGGAGACGCTCGAAGCGACAGACCGGGACGGGCGGTCCGTGAGACAGGCCATGGACCGGGTGGGCGTCGACGGCCCGCAGACCCTCGGCGAACCGCTGATCGACCTCGATTCGGTCGCTGGATTCCTCGAGCTGCATCCCGAGCAGGGGCGGACCCTGGACCGGGCGAACGAGCACGTCGGGGTCGTGACGAGCATTCGCGCCCCGACGCGGTACCGCGTCACGGTGGAGGGAGAGCACAACCACTCGGGAGCCACCGCGATGGCGGACCGTGCGGATGCCGTTGCGGCGACGGGCGAGATGATCTGGGCCATCGAACGGATCGCGAAACGGGCCGCCAGCGAGGGGAACCTGGTTGCGACGACGGGCGAAGTCGAGTCCGTCGACGGCGCCATCGGCAACGTCTGCGGGGAGGCGACGTTCTCGCTCGACATCCGGAGCACCGACGCGGCGTACCGCGACGAGGTCGAACGGCGGATCCTCGACTCGCTTCGCTCCATCGCGGACCGGCGTGGCGTGTCCGTGGACGCGGAGTTCGTGGGCGAGCGCCCCCCGGTCGACCTCGACGAGCGGCTGGTTTCGATCCTCGACGAGGCGGCCGAGGCCCTCGGTACGCCCCACCGGCGGATGCCGAGCGGGGCCGGTCACGACGCCATGTTCGCACAGATCGCCGGCGTTCCGACCGGGCTGGTGTTCGTCCCGAGCGTCGACGGTCAGAGCCACAACCCACGTGAACGGACGCCGTCCGAAGCGATCGAGGACGCGATCGCCGTCCTGCTGAACGCGATCGCCGAGTTCACCGGACGGCGTCCGGACGTCTCGCCCTAGCCGACGAGGCGGTCGAGCGCGCGCCGGTACACCCGGGCGGTCGTCACGAGGTCGTCGACCCGAACGGACTCGTCGACGGTGTGGGCGTCCTCCTCGATGCTTCCCGGGCCGAACAGCACCGTCGGGACGTCCGCGTCGTTGACGAGGTAGGCGGCGTCCGTCCCGGCGGGGAAGCCGACGCGGTCGCCGGAGAGGCCGCTCTCGCGGGCCGCCTCGGCGACCGCCGTCACGACGGTCGACTCCCCGCTCACCTCGACCGCCGGCTTGTAGTTCCACCTGTCGAGGTCGAACTCGACGGGCTGGCCGTCCATCGTCACGCCGGCGAGGGCGTCGCGGAGGCGCTCGTCGAACGCCTCGGGTGGGGCCTCGAACCCGGGGAGGAACCGCCAGTCGAGCGTGACCGTGACCTCCTCGGGAACGACGTTCGGGGCGATCCCGCCCTCGATCTCGGTGACGGTCAACGACCCGCCCGGGGGGAGGAGTTCGTGGGTCTCCGAGCGAAGTTCGGCGTCGAACGCCTCGAGCGCCTCGAGGACGCGACGGACCTTCCGGATCGCGCTCACGCCGCGGTCGGGACGACCGGAGTGCGAGCTCCGGCCCCGAACCGTGAGGTGGTACCGGACCGACCCCTTGTGTGCGACGCCCACGCCGAGGTCGGTCCCCTCGCCGAGGATCGCCGCGTCGACGTCCAGACCGGAGGCGACGAGCTCCTGCGTTCCCGTTCCACCGCTCTCCTCGTCGACGACGAACCCGAGAACCACCTCGCCGGGGTCGTCGGCGTCGGTCAGGAACGCCTCGGCGGCCACGACCTTCGCCGCCAGCGCACCCTTCATGTCGGCGGTCCCCCGCCCGACGATCCGGTCCCCGTCCCGGCGGAGCGTGAACGGGTCGTCCGTCCAGTCGTCCGCGTTCGCGGGGACGGTGTCCGTGTGGCCCGTCAACAGGACGCTCCCGTGGTCCGGGTCGCCCGTTCGGGCGACCAGGTTCGGACGACCCGGCGTGACCGCCCGGCGTTCGATCGCGAACTCGACGGGCGAGGATTCGAGGCGGGCTTCGAGACGCTCGACGACTTCGCGTTCGTTCCCCGGCGGATTCGGCGTCGGACGCTCGACGAGGTCGCGACACAGGGGGAGGACGTCGTCGGCGGTGATGCGTGACATGCGTCGTTCCCGTCGTCGTCGTCACTTAGTAATTCTCCGTGTCGAGGGGTCGTGACGACGTTCCACGCCTCCCGTACACACTTATCCACGTGGCCGTGAAGTCCCCCGCCATGAGCGAGAGCCGCTCCAACGGCGCGAAGCTCCGCGAACTGATCGAGTCGGACGAGATCCTCCGGGCGCCCGGCGCTCCGAACCCCCTCGCGGCCCGGGCGCTGGACATGGTCGGTTTCGACGCCATCTACATGACGGGCTACGGCTCCTCCCTGACGATGGGCGTCCCCGACGCCGGGCTCATCACGATGCCAGAGATGGTCCGGAACGCCAACAACGTCCAGGAGCGCGTGTCGGTCCCGGTCGTCGCGGACGCCGACAACGGCTACGGCAACGCCACGAACGTCATCCGCACCGTCAGGGAGTACGTCAAGACGGGCGTGGGCGGCATCCACATCGAGGACCAGACCTTCCCCAAACGGTGTGGCCACGTCTCCGGTCGGCAGGTCGTCCCGAAGTCGGAGGCGGTCGGGAAGGTCCGCGCCGCCGCCGACGTTCGCGACGAGCGCGACGAGGAGTTCGTTCTCATCGCTCGCACCGACGCCCGCGGTGCCGTCGACGGCTCGCTCGAGGACGCGATCGACCGCGCGAACGCCTTCTGTGAGGCCGGGGCCGACGTCGCCTTCGTCGAGGGCCCCACCGACGTCGAGGAGCTCGAAGCCGTCGCCGAGAACGTCGACGCGCCGCTGGTCTACAACTACGCCGGCATCTCGCCGGCGGTCGACGCGTCGGACCTGGAGGAACTCGGCTTCGACCTCGTCATCTACCCCGAACTCGGCATGAAGGCCGCCATGATGAGCGTCTACCGCTGGGGCGAGGCGTTCGAGCAGCGAGACGCCGACGCCCTCGACGACCTGGACGCGGCGTTCGAACGCGAGGTGCCCTTCGACATGCACGAGTTCGCGGGCTTCCCGCAGGTCGTCGAGTGGGAGGAGCAGTACCTCCCCGAGGAGGAAGCCGAGAAGTACGACGACACGCTCGGCGCGAACATCGACGAGATGGACAACCAGTGACGGATACACGGGGCCGTCGGCGCCGGTCGCGCGGTCCGCCGGGTCGCCCGTGACGCCGGCACGGCCGTCGGTCGTCCCGTCCGCGACGCCGTCGTTCGCCCTCAGGCGACGTCCATGTCCTGCCCGACGCTGACGAGCGGCGTGAAGTCGTATCCGGCCGCCTCGACCCGGTCGGCGGCCCCCTCGTTGCGGTCGACGACGGCGAGGATCTCCTCGACGACCGCCCCCGACGCTTCGAGCACCTGCGCGGACTCGACGGCCGTCGCGCCGGTCATGGTGACGTCCTCGACGACGACCGTTCGCATCCCCTTGTCGACTGCGCCCTCGACGCGCGCCTGGGTCCCCTGGAGCCCCTCTCCCTTCCGGACGAACACCGAATCGACGCCGAGGTCGAGCGAGACGGCCGTCACGAGCGGGACCGCGCCGAGCGCCGGCCCGGCCACGAGATCCACCGCGTCGGGGTCGATGTGCGCGACGAGTTCGTCGGTGACCGCCGCCAGCACCTCCGGGTCGGTTTCGAACACGTACTTGTCGACGTAGTAGTCCCTGAGAGAGCCGTCCGACAGCGTGAACGTCCCCCGTTTCACCGCGCCGCTGGCCTTGATCAGGTCGGCGATCTCGCCCATCACCCGACAGACGACGCTCCGAGTGAATAGCGTTGCCCAAAACGTTTTAGTCGAGAAGGACGTTCGTCGGTGATCTTCATGACGGGAGGTGCGTTCACGGACGCGGTCGACGAGGCCCGGATCCAGCGACGGATCGACGAGATCGCGGCCATCGGGGGGAGCGACGACGGGGGCGTCACCCGTCTCGCGTACTCGGCGGAGGAGACGGAGGCGTTCGACTACGTCCGGGCCGAACTGCCGGACGAGTACGGGACCCGAACGGACTCGATGGGCAACCTCTATGCGAGCACCGACCTCGACGCCGACCGGACGAGGCTCGTCGGCAGCCATCTAGACTCCGTGTACAGCGGCGGTCGCCTCGACGGCGTCCTCGGGGTCGTGGTCGCGCTGGAGGCGCTCGAGGTGCTGGCGACGACCGGAGCGACGCCCGTCGTCCCGCCGACGCTGGCGGTGTTCCGGGCCGAGGAGTCGGCCCGGTTCGGACAACACACCATCGGGAGCCGGGGCGCACTCGGGATGCTCACCACGGACGACTTCGCCTGCACCGACGAGAACGACGTCCCGCTCTGGCTGGCGATACAGCGGACGGGCTTCCAGCCGACGGACCTCTCGGAACCGACGCTCGACCTCGACCGGATCGAGCGCTTCTTCGAGACGCACATCGAACAGGGGCGGGTTCTCGACGAGGCGGACGAGGCGCTGGGCGTGGTGACGAGCATCCGCGCGCCGGTGCGTCACGAGGTGACCGTCACCGGCGACTACGACCACTCGGGCGCGACGCCGATGGACCTGCGCAACGACGCGCTCGCGGCCGCCGGGGAGCTGGTCGTGGCCGTCGAGGAGGCCGCCACGGACGCGGACGACGTCGTCGCGACGGTCGGGGACATCACGGCCCACGACGGGGCGATAAACACCGTCTGTGGCCGCGTGACGTTTCCGCTCGACGTTCGAAGCGACGCGGTCGACCCTCGCGACGAGGCGGAGTCCGCGATCCAGGAGCGGTTCGCGGCCGTCGCCGAGCGCCGCGGCGTCGACGTCTCGACGACCGAACTCGACCGGTCGGAGCCGGTCGACCTCGCGGAAGCGGCGGTCGGCGACCTCGTCGACGCCGTCGACGCCCTCGACGTGCCCGCCCGCCGCATGCCGAGCGGCGGCGGCCACGACGCGATGAACCTCCAGCAGGCGGGCGTCCCCACGGGGATGCTGTTCGTGCCGAGCGTCGACGGGGTCAGCCACAGCCCTCGCGAGGAGACGTATCCGGAGTCGATACGCGCCGCCGCGGCGGCGATGGCCGGGGCGCTCGTTTGAACCTCACCCCCGGGGGTGGACGGTCGCGCGGTCGCCGTCCGGCCGAACCTCCGTATCGAACGGCTCCGAGAGCGCGGCGACGTCCTCGAGGACGCGTTCGGCCTTCGAACCGGTCGCGAGCACCGGTATCCCGCGCTGCGAGCGCGGCTCGCCCTGCTGGAGCGTACACGGGTACAGCTCGACCTCCAGGCCGTCGCCGTCGTTGGAGAAGGTACACACCGGCACGACGGTCTCCCAGAACTCGTCGCGCGCGAGGTCGCCCTTCGGGGACCCGTCCTCGTCACGCAACCGCGCGTCGAACAGGTCCGCGACCTTGGTGTGGTCGGTCAGGCCGTACCGCCGGAAGCTCTGGGGTGGCAGCCGGTCGACGGACTTGTTCTGGACGATGAAGTTCCCGAGCGAGTGAAAGACCGGCTTCCCGTCGTACAGCTCGACGCCGCGAAGGACGTGTGGGCCGGTGCCGACGAACGCGTCGGCCCCGGCGTCGATGCAGTCGTGGGCGAACTCCCGGAACGCGGACGGCGTCGACTGCGTGCCGCTTCGCCCGTCGGTTCCCTCGTGGGTGTGCATGCTCACGACGACCCAGTCGGCGTTTCGGTCGGCGGCCGTGACGTACTCCAGTATCTCGCGCTCGTCGCGTTCGCGCACCCGGTACTCGATCCCGGCGGACCCCTCGTCCGCACACGGCTCGAACTTCATGTCCATGAAGTGGAAGTACCCGTCGTCGTGCCAGTCGTGGTCGATGTGGAGGCCACGCTCCCGCCACTCCCGTTTGATCCGCTCGATGCCGAGCGTCTCGCTCAGTTCGCGGAGGTCGTCGAGCTGTCGCTCGGGCAGTCGGTACACCCGCTCCACGTGTAGCGGGTTGAGCCCGGGCCGCCCCTCGAGGGTCTCCGACTGCCTCCCCGCCTCGCTCCCGGGGGTGATCGTCGAACAGGCGCTGAGGAGCGCCACCCGACCGGCCGGCGTCTCGAGGTACGAGGGGGAACGGGCCTCGTAGAGGTTCTGCCCGACGCCGGCGTAGGTGAGTCCCCGCGTTTCCAGCGCCCGGATCGTCGCCTCGAGGCCGCCGTGGGAGTAGTCGTAGGCGTGGTTCGTCGCCGCGCTGAAGAGGTCACAGCCCATCCCCTCGAGCTGGTCCGCCATCGACGGCGGCGCACGCATGTACGTGCCGCCGCTCGCGGCGGCCGGATGACCCTCGTAGTCGTGGAGGAGCACCTCCAGGTTCGTCACCGTCGCGTCCGCGTCGCGGAGGACGTCGAGCAACCCGTCGAACTCCGGCGCGACGCCCTCGTAGGGCAGCAGCTCCCGGGTGATGATCGAATCGCCAGTCGCGGCGAGCGTGAAGCTCTCTCGTTGCTGCTTGCTCATCGACCGACGGGCCGAGCGCGACTCACATAGTCGTGGGGGGCGACGGCGGAGCTCGGCACGCGGCAACGGCGCGTGCCGGGTTCGAACGCCGAACCGAAGCAGAGATGAGGAGAAAAACGAAGCGACGGCCCGCGACTGACGCCCGGGGCTCGGTGGCCCCGTGGCCTCACCTCGCCTGGTAGCGACCCTGGTCTTTGAGGATCTGGTTGATCTCGTCGGCGGCGAGCTGGGTGGCCTTCTCGACGCTCATCTCCTGTTGGAGGATGCGCTGGTGCATCTTCCGCGGGATCTCGAAGCTGATCTTGGTCGTCCCCTGGACCGCGGGCTGTGCCGCGGGCGTGTAGTCCTCGACCAGCGTCTTGACCGTACTCCAGTACTTCTCGTGGAGCGAGGTCGAGGAGAACCAGTCGCCCTCGAGCGCGGTCGGGTTGGCGGGCACCCAGCCGAGATTCTTGGTTCGGACGATGGACTCCTCGCTGCCGGTGAAGAAGTCGATGAAGTCCACCGAGGCGTCCTTCTCGGCCTGGCTATCGTAGGCCTGCGCGAACGGTATCAGCGCCGGGTTGACCGAGAACATCGCCTTCTGGCCCTCGGAGCCCGGTCCGACCGGCGGCAGCCCCCACGTGTAGTTCTGCTCGTACTTGTCCGGGCCGAGCTGCTGGCGGAAGCTCCCCCACAGGTCGGCCGTGTCCTGCACGTGGATGGCGCCCATCTTGTTCGACCACATCAGCGTGGTCGCCTCCTCGTCGCCGTGGTTGATCGAGTTGGGGTGGAAGTAGCCCTTGTCGATGCCCTCCTTCTGGAAGCGGATCACGTCGCGGCCGCGCTCGGTGTCGAGGATCGAGCGGGTCGCCGCGTTGTTCACCGGCCCCATGAGCGAGACCCCCCACGCGGCGATGTAGTCCACGAGGATCTCCTCGTCGGCCTGCTTCATGCCGGTCGTGTCCGGCGCGGCGTCGTCCGGGGCGGCGAGGTCGGTCTCGTTCATCGCCGGGTAGACCTCGTTGAACATGGACGGGCCGCTGCCGCTCCCGTCGTACCAGTTCGGCGCCCCGGCCGAGCGGTTGACGTCCTCGGCGGAGAGGCCGGCCGCGCTCAGCCAGTCCTTCCTGTAGGCGTTCATGAACGGCCGGAGCCCGACCCCCCAGGTCACGAGCTTCCCCTCCGTTCCGGTGACCTGCTCGCCCCACTTCTCGTTGAGGCTCAACACGCCGTCCGCGATCTTCTCCGAGAGCTTCGACTGGCCCCACAGACCCTCCTCCTTGAGCCGCAGCACCTCGCCGGCCTGGACGTTGTTGATCTGGTTGCTGACCTCGTTGAGGTGGGGAACGTCCCCCTGGCCGGCCTGAATGGACGCTCGAATCTTCTTGAACTGGTTCGGGTACGGGACGCCACGGAGTTCCATCTCGGCGCCGTTGACCTGCTCCCCGAACCGCTCGGCCGCGTTCTGCCAGTACTTCTTGTTCGAGGGCTCGTCGCTCATGCTCCCCGACATCAACAGGAGCGTGACGGTGGACCCGCTGTTCTCGCCCGTCGTGGTGCCGCCGGAGCCGGACCCGGAGCCGCCGGAGCCGCCGGAGCCGGACCCGCTGCCGCCCGACCCGCTTCCGGACGGGGTGTCCTCCCCTCCGCCGCCGGAACAGCCGGCCAGACCGGCGATGCCGGTCGCTCCGGCGGCCGCGATGAATCGGCGCCTGTCGATGCGTCGGTTCGATGTGTGGCTGTCGTTGTCTGTCATTCCTATCGACGCCCTGCAGTGCGAGGATGGGACAACAAAAACTCTTCGGATGGTATGTTTTCACACATGAAGGGAACATGCAGTCCATAAACCCCTCGACGTGCGGTCGGGTGCCGGCGACGGCGGGCCGGTGCGTTCACGACTCCGTCGACGTCGGTGGTGCGAACGGCGCCACTGAACTCGACCAAGATCATTTGTAGGGGGGCGAAGATGGGCCGCCATGCGTATCCCCTCGGAGGCGGAGATCGCGTCGCTGTCGGAGCAGTTCGGCGTCGCCGTCGACGACGAAGAACTCGACGAGGTCCGCGAGCAGGTGGCGCGGAACCTGGACGGGCTCGAAGCGGTGACCGAGTTCCAGCCGTCGTCGTCGACCGACGACGTGGGCGAACGGGGCTGGTCCGAGCCGGAGGACGACCCGTACAACGGGCTCGTCGTGACCTGTGACGTCCCGCCGAAGTCCGACAACTCGGGACTGCTGGCCGGGAAGAGCGTCGGCGTGAAGGACATCATCGCCGTCGCTGGCGTCCCGATGCAGTGTGGCTCCGGGTCGATGGAGGGGTTCGTCCCGGGCTTCGACGCGACGGTGGTCGATCGGCTCCGCGGGGCGGGCGCGACCATCGCCGCCAAGACGAACCTCGACGAGTTCGCCGGGGGCGCGCGCGGCGTCTCCTTCTTCGGGCAGATGCTGAACCCCCACGACGAGGACCACATCCCGGGCGGCTCCTCCGGCGGGAGCGCCATCGCCGTCCTCACGGACCGGGTCGACGTCGCCCTCGGCACCGACACCGGCGGGAGCGTCAGGCTGCCGGCGAACTACTGTGGCATCGTCGGCATGAAGCCGACCTACGGCCTCGTGCCCAACGACGGCGTCGTCGAGAACACCTACACCCTCGACCACGTGGGGCCGCTGACCTCGACCGTCGAGGACGCCGCGGCGGTCCTCGAAGCCATCGCGGGGAAGGACCCGACCGACCCCGCGAGCATGCAGGCGGCCGGGCGGGACGACTACGCGGTCGGGGGGTACGTCGACGCCGCCGCGTCGCCGCCCGACCTCTCGACGGTCGAACTCGGCGTGGTCGAGGAAGGGGTCGGCCGGGGCGGGGCCGACCACGAGGTCGACGACGACGTGGTCGCGCGGACGGAGGCCGCGCTGGACGAGCTCGCCGACGCCGGCGCGACCGTCCGCCGAGTCGGGATCGACCACTACGAGCTGTCCGGCCCGATCAAGTACGCCCAGAGCTACGCCGAACTCGCCGCCCACTGGCGCGACGGCGGGGCGCCGTACCGCCGCGGGGGCCGCGTGGACCCGCACTATCAGGCCGCCTTCGCGCGCAACGCCGAGGCCGCGAGCGCCGAGGTGAACCCCTACTACCGGGCGCGGCTGCTCGCCGGCGCACAGCTCATCGAGGCCCACCGCGGCCGCCACTACACGCGGGCGCTCGCGGCCGGGGACGCGCTCGCGGCCGAGTTCGACGCGGCCAGCGCCGACGTCGACGCGCTGGTGACGCCGACGACGCCGGCGACGGCCATCGCCGTCGACGAGGCCAGGTCGCCCGGCTACCACTACGGCCGGAACACGGTGCCGGCCAACGTGACGGGCCGCCCGGCGATCACGCTCCCGAACGGGCGGATCGACGGCCTCCCGATCGGTCTCCAGCTGATCGGCGAGCAGTTCGACGACCGGCGCCTCGTCGGGGTGGCCGCCGCGGCCGACCGAGCCCTCGAGTGAGCACGGACGACCGGGCCCCCGGGCTGACGGTGGTGGTCGCCGCCGCCAGTAGCCATAAACCGCGACGCTCGGTAGGTGGCGTGTGCTCACACCGACCCAGAGCGGTCCCACGGCGGCGACACGACCGCCCGTCGAACTGCCCCCCTGCCCCGGTCGGACCGGCACCTCGCCCGTCGCGGAGCCGGACGTTCGGTCGGACCCCACGGTGAACTGATATGGCCGTCGACCTCCGCATCGAGAACGGACGCGTCCTCGACGGGACGGGTGCGCCGTGGTTTCGCGGCCACGTCCACGTCGACGACGGAGCCGTCACCGCCGTGACTCGCGGGGACGACGTCCGCGCCGCTCGACGGGTCGTCGAGGCCGACGGCGACGTCGTCTGTCCGGGGTTCGTCGATACGCACTCGCACTCGGACCTGGCGCTGTTCGCCGACCCGCCGCTGACGCCGAAGGTCCGTCAGGGGATCACGACCGAGATCCTCGGGCAGGACGGCTTCTCGATGGCGCCGCTGCGCGCCGACAGCGACGCCGACGCGTGGCAACGGCATCTGAGCGGACTCGAAGGCGACCTCGACCGGGCGTGGGACTGGCGGTCGGTCGGCGACTACCTCGACGCGATCGAGGCGTCCGGCGTCGGGCCGAACGTGGCGACGCTCGTCGGCCACGGGACGGTCCGGTACGCGGTGCTCGGGATGGACGACCGCGCCCCGGACGACGGAGAGCTCGAGGCGATGGCCGACCTCGTGACCGAGGGACTCGACGACGGCGCGGTGGGGTTCTCGACGGGGCTGGTCTACTCGCCGCAGATCAACGCCGACACCGAGGAGGTCCGCCGGCTGGCGGCGCGGCTCGGACCCACCGGTCGGCCCTTCGTCGCCCACATCCGAAACGAGCGGCGTCACATCTGGCGGGCGCTCGACGAGTTCGTCGACGTCGGGGCCGAGGAGGACGTCCCGCTCCACCTCTCGCATTTCAAACTCCCGGGCGACCACCTCCACGGGCAGGCCGACCGCGCGCGGACGGTCGTCGAGACGGCGCGCGAGCGCGGCGTGGACATCACCGCCGACCAGTACCCGTACTGCGCGGGAGCGACGATGCTGTCGAACGTCCTCCCGCCCTGGGTCCACGCCGGCGGTCCCGAGCGAACGCTGGAGCGGCTCACCGACCCCGACGCCCGCGAGCGCCTCCGTCGGGACGTTCACGAGTGGCGGATCGACGACTGGGAGAACCGCGGGCCGTACACCGGCTGGGACAACGTCGTGGTGACGAACGTCAGCACGACCGAGAACGCCGAGATCGAGGGGCTCTCGGTCGCGGAGATCGCCGAGCGGCGCGACGCGGACCCCGTCGACGCCGTCTGTGACATACTGGTCGCGGAGGAGCTCGGCGTCAGCATGATCCTCCACCAGCTCGCGGAAGCCGACGTCCGGGAGATCATGTCGTCCGAGGTGGTCATGATCGGTACGGACGGGCTGTTCGGCGGGCGGCCACATCCCCGGGTGTACGGGACCTTCCCGCGGGTCCTCGGGCGCTACGTCCGCGACGAGAACGTGCTGTCGCTTCCCGAAGCCGTCCGAAAGATGACCTCCCTCCCGGCCCGGACGATGGGGCTGTCGCGGAAGGGGCTGCTCCGCGAGGGGATGGACGCCGACGTGGTCGTGTTCGACCCCGTCGCAGTCGCGGACCGGGCCACCTACGACGCGCCGACGCGGCCGCCGGTCGGGATCTCGCACGTGTTCGTCGACGGCGAGGCAGTCGTCGACGACGGTGACCCGACGGCTGCGACGCCCGGGGCGGTGATACGGGCCTGAGTCGGAGCGGGCGGACGGGAGCGCACGCCCCGTGTGTCTGCCCGCCGACTCCGGGCGCTACCGCGGCCGTGGGTCGAACGCGTCCTCGCGGATGCCCGCCCGGACGGGGGCGTGCTCCTCGTCGGTCGGCGGCGGGGCCGTCACCAGCAGCGCCTCCATCCGCGCGCCGTCGGCGGCGCGCACGCCGCGCTCCGTCCCGGCCTCGACCACCACCACGTCCCCGGGCTCGACCGCGTGCTCCTCGGCCCCCTCGCGGACGACGGCGGCCCCCGACTGCACCGCGACGACGACGTCGCTGTCCGGGGCGTGAACCGGGATGAACTGGTCCGGCGCGAAGTACCCCAGGACGACCTTCAGCCGCTCGTTCCGGAAGACCGTCCGCGCCGTGAACCGGTCGTCGTCGTACGCCCGCTCCGACGCGAAGTCAGTCCGAACCATCGGCCTCGCGTCCGCCGAGCGGACTCGCGCGCTGTTCCCCGAACCGGGTACGAGCGTCCATGCCCGCCCGTTCCGTCTCCGGCGGGGTATTTTCCGCCCCGAACACCTTCGCGTCGACGCCGCTTCCCGTTCGCGCACGCGACGCCCGCATCTCCCGGCGCGGCGGGGGACGAAGGTGTTCGGGCTCCCCGTTTTGCCCCTCGAACGCCACCCACCGACGATGAGCACTCGCGACGACCACGACCACGACCACGGCGACGTTCGGCCGGTCACGGACCGCACGCACGACAACTCGTGGTCGGCGAACCTCGAACGGCCACGGCACGCCGACGACCCGGCCCTCGTCGTCGACCAGGCGCTGGACGCGATCGAGCACACGGAACCGGGCCATCACGTCAACCTCGTCACGCACGGCGACCACGGCCACCCCTCGGAGTACCTGTACGGGGCCCTCGAGGACGTCGACCACGTCACGTGGGAGTACGTCGAGCAGTGCGGCTGCGGGGGACACGTCACTCGCGTCCACGTCGGTGACCGGCCGTGACCGGGTTTCCCTCCCCGTTCGGTGGCGAGGACGGCGGCGACCCGTTCGACGACTACGGGGCGTTCGTCCCGGAGCATCTCCCCGACCCCGGCGCGTTCCTCGACGGGCACCACGTGCTCACCGGCGAGGACCACGTCGCCTTCCACGAGACCACGCGTGAGGTGTTCGAGGAGCGGACCGTCTACGACATGACCTTCAACTACAACCTGGCGCGGTTGAACCTCGACGCCCGCCACGGGAGCGCCGGCTACCGCTACGCGGAGGAGCGGGACGACCCGGCGGTCCTCCGCGCCGAGTTCACGCCCACCACCCCGTTCTGTCCGCAGACGCACACGCTCACCGTCGGCTCCTTCCGCGCGTGGAACGCGCTCTCGGATCGCCACGACTACGACCTCGTTCGCGTTCGCGCCGCCGGGATGCACCAGCGGAGCGACGCGATAAACGAACGGCTCGCGGAGCTCGAGGGGCAGTACCTCGAAACGGGCTCGGTCGACGACCTCGCGGACGGACACGGCGGCTCGGCGGCGGGACGCGGCGAGCGTCCCGCGTCCCGCGGCGACACGAACGCTCCCCTCTGACCCGTCCCCGGCGACCGTCACCCGGTGTCGTCCGTGGCGGGGGCGAAGACGACGACGGCGGTGCTCGCTTCTATCGCGCGCGGCGACACCTCGCGCTCGCCGCCGAACCGGACGAGCTGTCCCGGCTCCAGCTCGTGGGTCTCGCCGTCGAGTGCGAGTTCGAGACGGCCGGAGACGAGGTGGAGGACGACGTTCGTGCCGGGGTGTCGGTGTTCCGGGACGCGTTCGCCGGCGCCGAGTCGGAGGCGGACGGCACGCGGCCGGTGCTCGTCGAAGACCTCCGCGTGTGGCGTTTTCGTCAACCCGTCCAGGGAGGTGATCTCGGGCATGCTCGGCCTCACGCGGACCTGTCGGCGGGCCCGGGTGAGCGTTCGGCCGAACGTGTTCGCACCCCGGGGTCGGACACGCGGGCGCGTCCCGCGCTACTCCTCGTCGGTCGCCGGGGACGGCTCCGTCGCGCCCCCCGCCTGGTCCGTCGCGAACGCGGCGAAGAGGACGCCGAGAACCGAGTGGGGGCTGTGGTCGCGGACCACCAGGAGCACGTTCGCGAGGAAGAGGACCGTGCCGAGCAACACGAGGAGCCCGCCCGCGACGGCGACGGCCGGTGGGAGCCCGAACTGGTCGGCCGCGACGAGCAGGACCGTTCCGGCGAGGAGCGAGGCGAAGTCGGCCGCGGCGAGGCGGTCGTCGTAGAGGTCGTCGACCATCGGGACCGGCTCGTAGCCCAGTCGGTCGCTGTACCGGTGCACCCAGACGATGAACGGGACGACGTGATACAGCGTGCCGAGGACGACGAACCCGACCACGCCGACGACGAGCAGGTGGGCCGTCCCCGGGGCCCCGAAGAGCACGCGCGGCGAGTTCGGGCGCCGGACCCAGGCTACGAGCGCCAGCGACGCCCAGAGCGGAAGCACCGCCGCCACGACCGCGTACCGCGACAGCATCGGCGTCCAGTCCACCCGCGTCTCGTGGAGCCGTCGGCCGAGGATCAGGCCGACCCCGACGAGCGTGCCGGCGACCAGGGCGCCGCCGACCGCGGCGAGCGGACCCGACTCGACGAGCCGTCCCCCGGCGAGGAGGACGACGCCCACCGGGTAGCCGACCTCCTCGGCCCGCCGAAGCCACGCGTCGACCCCGTGGAGTTCGGTCTGCGTGAACATCGGCGCCAGCTGGTAGAGCGCCCCCAGGACCGTCGTGAGGACGGCCCCGAACACGGCCAGCGTCGCGTGGGTCCGCACGACCGCCGCTCTCGTGACCGGCAGGAACGCGAACACCGGGCGGACGAACCCGACCGCCAGGAGGACGCCGAGCGCCGGGACGAGCAGGAAAAAGCCGAGCGCGAGCGCGAAGTGGCGCTCGGTCACGTCGTACGTGGCACTCCTCGCGAGCGTCCGCGCGACGTTGTACACGAACGCCCAGAACCCGAGCGCCATCACGGCGCCGAAAAGCGGGAGCCCGGGGAGTCGCCCGGCCGCGAGGCTCCCGGCGAACCCGAGCGCGCCGACGACCACCAGCCACAGCTGCGCGACCGCGAGCCGCCGGGAGTGGAGCCGGACGCCGGACCAGACGGGGACGAACTGGGTCATCGCGCCCATGATCGTGACACAGACCCAGCCGGCCAGCAGCAGGTGGACGTGCGCGAGGCCCAGCGACGGGGCGTCGAGGGCGACCGCGACCCCGACGACGCCGCCGAGGAGCAGGAACCCGACGCCGACGACGAAGTGCCGGAGCGGGACCGTCATCGGCGGCTGGCGCTCCGTGTCGAGCTCTCCCGGAACGACGCTCATGTCTCACGCCACGCCCCGCGGGCTCGTGCCGCTACCCCCGAACGGGTTCGGGTGCCGGTTCCCGCGGTTCGCTCGAGCGGGGCGTCAGTCGGCGGACGACGCCCCGTCGGCGTCGAACGACTGCTCGGGGAGCGGACCGTCGTACCCGTCGGGGACGTGGGGGCAGAGCGGGTCCGACGCGAGCGGGTCCCCCGTGTACGCGTACGCCCGGGACCGGCTCCCGCCACAGACGTTCCGGTACGCACACGCGCCGCATTTCCCCTCCAGCGCATCGGGGTCGCGCAGGGACCGGAACAGCTCCGAGTTCCGGTAGGCGTCCACGACGCCCTCCTCGCGGACGTTCCCGGCCGCCTCCGGCAGGAACCCCGACGGGTAGACGTCGCCGACGTGGCTGACGAACGCGAAGCCGTCGCCGGCCGTGATCCCCGTGCGTCGGCCGACGCCGTCCGCCGAGGACCGGGTCGACGCGCCGGCGGTCGCCCCCCGTTCGGCGGCGACCCGACGGTAGTGTGGCGCCTCCGTCGTCTTGACCCCGAAGGGGGCGTCGTCGGCGACGTCACACAGCCACTCCATCACGCGCTCCGCCCGCTCGGGCGAGACCGGGTCCAGCACCCGACCCCGGCCGACGGGAACGAGGAAGAACACCGACCAGAGCACGGCGCCGAGGTCCGCGACCAGCTCCCGGACCGCCGGCAGTTCCGACACGGTCTCGGCACAGACCGTCGTGTTGATCTGCAGGGGGAGCCCCGCCGCCCGCGTCGCCCGCGCGGCCCGGAGCGTCCGCTCGAAACTCCCCCGCTCCCGGCGGAACTCGTCGTGGGCGGCCGCCGACCCGCCGTCGACGCTGAGCGCCATCCGCCGCAGTCCCGCAGCGTCGAGCTCCCGGACCCGCTCGGGGGTGAGCGACGCCGTTCCGCTCGGGGTGAGCGTCATCCGGAGCCCGACGTCGGTCCCGTGGTCGACGAGCTCCACGGCGTCCTCCCGTGCGAGCGGGTCGCCGCCGGACAGGACGACGAGCTGGCCGTCCCCGAACCGTCGCGCGTCGTCGAGGAACCGCTTCCCCTCGGCGGTCGTGAGCTCCGCCGGATGCCTGCGCGGGTCGGCGTCGGCCCGGCAGTGCTTGCAGGCCAGTTCGCAGGCCCGGGTGACCTCCCAGATCAGGACGAACGGCCGCTCGTCCGTGTCGATCTCGCGTGGGTTCATGGGCACGCGACGCTGCCGGCGTCGCCTCCGCCACACTGTCCGGCGCCCGCCCGGCCCCGGCCGCCACGAGGTACGGTCGCCATACCGCCGGGTTCCGGGGCGACGTGGGAAAGGCGACTGCCGAACCCGTTCGGCTCGTGTCGCCCTCGGACTCGTGTCACGGGCCGCGGTGGGGGCGACCCGCCCGAGGGGCGCTTTCCGACCGCTGGCGCGGGACTCGTCCGCCGCGAGGACCGGCCCGCCCGGCGGGGAACACGTTCGGGACAACCGTCTGTATCCGGCGGACCGAACCCGTCTCCATGGTCGACGCCGACGACGTCGTCGCGGCGACGTCCGCACCGGGTGGCCACGCCCGCGAGACGCTGGACGCGCGGGACCTCCCGCCGCCGCGACCGCTGCAGGACACGCTCGAACGACTGACCGAACTCGACGCCGGGACCGTCCTCGTCCAGCTGAACGACCGGGCACCCCAGCATCTGTATCCGAAGCTGGACGACCGGGGGTACGCGTACGAGACGGTCGAGCGCGACGGGGTCGTCGCGACGGTGATCTGGGCGGAGTGACGGGCGGCTGGCCCGCCGGGAACGTCGCGACGAACTACTTCTTCGGGAACGTCGCGACGAACTCGTCTGCCCCACGCCGCTCGACCTCGTACCCGTCGGCGTCGAAGTCGTCGACCTCGGCCCGCATCTCGTAGAAGAGGGGCGTCGGCTCGTGGTCGTTGACGAGCGTCAGCGCCTCGCCGCTCTCGAGGTCGGCGAACGCCTCGTGGATCGTCGGGTGGCGCTCGGCCGGCGGGACGTCACGGACGTCGAGAGTCGTCTCCGTCATGCACGTCCGGGTCGGAGGGGCTCCCCCGAGGCGGTTGCCCCGAACCCGTTCGGTCGTGGGTGATCGACACGCGCCACTCGTCGTCCGCGACGCGCGACGTCTCGTGGGCGAAGCCCCGCCGTTCGAGCACGTCGTACAGCGGCTCCGGTTCGAAGCCGTTGACGAGCACGAGGGTCGCCCCCTCCGGGAGCGCCCGAAGCTCCGCCACGATCTCGCCGAACGGCTCGCCGTCGATCTCTCTCGCGTCAAGCTCCCGCGTCTCGCCGTCGTCGGTGTCCGTACTCATGCGTCTCCGGTCGGACGGGACGGCCATGTCCGTTCCCCCGATGGTGTTCGCACGGACGCGCCCGACCGCGGGCGAATATGTTCCGCACCACTCTTTGGTGTGCGAACGAAGATGTTCGGACGAACACCGATGCCACGGGCCAACATCACCATCACGATCCCGGAGGGCGTCTGGGTCGGCGACATCTCGCGCGGCCATCCGGACGCCAGCATCCGCATCCTGGCGGCCCTCACGGACGAGGGCGCGGGCGTGGGCCTCGCCGAGATCACGGCCGCAGACCTGCAGGACGTCGTCGCGGACGTCCAGGCCAGCGACTCCGTGACCGAGCTCGAGATACTCCAGCGGTACGAGGACACGGTCCTGCTCCAGTTCGAGACGACGATGCCCCTGCTCCTGCTCCCCGTGCAGGACTCGGGCGTCCCGCTCACGATGCCGTTCACCATCGAGGACGGGCAGGCCGAGTGGGACATCACCGCACCGCAGCACCGCCTCTCGGAGCTCGGCGAACAGCTCGACGAGTTCGGCATCCCCTTCACCGTCAACGAGGTCCACCAGCGGATCGAACCCGAACAGCTGCTGACCGACCGACAGCTCGGACTCGTGAACGCCGCTATCGAACACGGCTACTACGACACCCCCCGGCGGTGTTCGCTCACGGAGCTCGCCGAGGAGATGGAACTCGCCAAGTCCACGTGCAGCGAAACGCTCCACCGCGCGGAAGAATCGATCGTCAAGCAGTTCGTCGAAAACCTCGACGAGACCACGATCGAACGGACACACACGTGATAGATGCCCGACTCACCCCCGTTCGATCTCCGCCACGCCCGGTCGCCCAGCGGACCCTGCCGGCGACCGCCCGTCGGCGGCCCCGACACGCCTGCTCGAGCCGGAACCGGTCGACCGACGCCCCGCGACACCCGTCGCCCCCTCGCCAGACCCATGGGACCTGACCCGTTCGCTCCGGACGCCCCCGACCCCCGAGACGTCCTGGACGCGCTGGACGACTCCGACTGCCGTGCGATCCTCGAACGGCTCGAACGCCCCATGACGGCAGCGAGCTCTCGGAGGCGTGTGACATCCCGGAGTCGACGACGTACCGCAAACTCGACCTCCTCAGCGACGCCTCGCTGGTCGAGGAGCGGGTCGAGATCAGGCCGGACGGCCGCCACACGACGCGATACGGCCTCGACTTCGACGAAGTCCGAATCGCGCTCGACGACGACCGCTCCCTCGACCTCGCGATCGAACGCCGGTCACGGACGCCGGAGGAGCGCCTGTCCGACCTCTGGTCTGAGGTGCGCAAGGAAACGTGACCCCGAACGTCACGACCGCCGTCGTCGCCCTCAAGACGCTGACGCTCGTGCTCGGCGGGTCGATCACCGTCTACGCCCACCGCGCCCACCGACGCACCGGTTCGGACGCGCTTCGGGCGCTCGCCGTCGGCTTCGGCACGGTCACCCTCGGCGCCCTCCTCGCCGGCATCGTCGACCGGCTCCTCCCGCTCGACCCGAACCTCGCGCTCGCCGTCGAGAGCCTGTTCACCACGGTCGGCTTCGCGGTCATCCTGTACTCGCTTTTCGTGGAGTGAGCACGGGCCGACCGCGTCGCCGCGGGGCGAAGACGTTCGGTTCCGCCGCTGGCGGCTGGGAACCATAGTAGCGTTTGCAACTCTTTTCGGCCGCCGTCGCGATGCGAGGTGTGAGACGACCATCTGGCGGGGGTTGACAAAACGAGTGAGCAATTACTTGCAGACGCTACTATAGGCCGCCCCTACACGTGTGCGAGCCCCGAACCCGCACCCGGCCATGGAGATCAGCCGTCGAACGAGGGCGAAAGCGCTCGCCGCCGTGTTCGTGTTCACCCTCGTCGTCATGGGGCCGGGGCGTACCTCGCCTACCAGCACCCCCCCGACCGCCCGGAGCGGATCGTCGGGCCCGACGGGGCGGTGCTGGCCCCCGACGAGGACATCGTCCGGGGGAAGGCCGCCTTCCAGCGGAACGGGCTGATGAACCACGGGACGGTCCTCGGCAACGGCGCCTACTTCGGCGCCGACTACACGGCCGACGCACAGGAGCGACTGGTGACGAACACGCGCCGGTACGTCGCCCGGGAGCGCTACGGCACGGCGTACGGGCACCTCGCCGAGCCGAAACGGGCGGCCGTCGACGCCGTCGTCGAACGGCAACTCGAGACCGGCGCGCTCGACGAGACGGTGCGTCTCACGCCCGCGGAGGCGTACGCGTACCGGCAGGTTCGCGAGGCCTACGTCGAGCGGTACCACCGGGGCGCGCCGGAGCACGCGGTCCCGTCGCAGTTCGTCGAGTCGGAGCGGGGCGCACGACGGTTCGCGGACTTCGCGCTCTGGACGGCGCTGTTCTCGACCGTCGACCGGCCGAACGCCGACGTCTCGTGGACGAACGGGTGGCCGTACAACCCCGGCGCGGGGAACACGCCCCCCGTCTCGGCGATGACCAGAAGCGTCGTCGCGATGGTGCTGCTCGTCGGCGGGGGCGGCGCGGGCATCTGGCTCTACCGGTCGGTGGAGCCCCCGGAGCCTGACGCCGACGGCGTCGACGTTCCACACCCGCGCGAGATCGACCTCTTCCCCAGCCAGTTCGCGGCCGTCCGCTTCGTCCCGGTCGCGGCCGTCCTCTTTCTCGTCCAGACCCTGCTCGGCGGGCTGATGGCCCACTACTACATCGAGCGCGAGGGGTTCTACGGCGTCGCCGAGGCGCTCGGCCTCGACGCCGTGCAGTGGCTGCCGTTCGCCGTCACGAAGGCGTGGCACATCGACCTCGCCGTCCTCTGGATCGCCACGCTCTGGCTCGGCGTCGGGCTCTTCCTGCCGCCGCTGCTCACCGGGCGGGACCCGGACAACCAGCGGACGTACGTGCACGTCCTCCTGGGCGCCCTGTTCGTCGTGCTCGTCGGCGGGCTCCTCGGCATCTGGCTCGGCGTACAGGGCTACGTCGACGGCGCGCTCTGGTGGATCCTCGGCAACGAGGGGCTGGAGTACCTCGAAGTCGGCCGCCTGTGGCCGGCCGGCCTCCTCGTGGGCTTCGCTCTCTGGACGCCCCTCGCCGCCCGCGGCTTCAAACCCCTGCTCGACCGCGAGGAGCCCTACGGGCTCGCACACATGATCGTCTACGCGGGCGGGTCCATCGGCCTGCTCTTCGGCGCGAGCATGCTGTACACCCCCCGGACGACGATGGTGGTGACGGAGTTCTGGCGCTGGTGGGTCGTCCACATGTGGGTCGAGGGGGCGTTCGAGTTCTTCGTCGTGGCCATCGTCGGGGTGTCGCTGGTCTCGACGAACCTGCTCGCCCGGCGCAGCGCGGAGAAGGCCGTGATGTTCGAGGCGCTTTTCGTGATGGGGTCGGACGTCGTCGGCGTCTCCCATCACTACTGGTGGATCGGCCTCCCCGAGTACTGGGTGCCCATCGGGAGCGTCTTCTCGACGCTCGAGTTCATCCCGCTCGTGTTCGTCCTCTACGAGACCACGGCGAGTACCGGGCGATGGCCACCGCCGGCGAGAGCTTCCCCTACCGGGTCCCGTTCACGTTCGTCGTCGCGTCCGGCGTGTGGAACTTCGTCGGCGCCGGCGTGCTGGGCTTTTTTCATCAACCTCTCGCTCGTCAACTACTACGAACACGGCACCTTCCTGACGGTCGCACACGCCCACGCCGCGATGTTCGGCGCGTTCGGCTTC
>JBDGTB010000119.1:0-36565 GCA_042217235.1 Haloferacaceae archaeon
GCGCCGACAGCAGCCCGACCTCCCGGGCGGTGAGCCGGGTGCCGGGGCCGAGCGCGCGGTCGCCCGCCGCCACGTCGGCGCCGGCGAACATCACCGCGTCGCCCGGCGCGACCGACGTGCGGACCCGGACCGTTCCATCCACCTCGTCGGTCTCCTCGACCATCACGACGGCGTCGGCGCCCGGCGGGACGACGGCCCCGGTCGATATCTCGGCGCAGGTCCCCGGCTCGACGGTCACGTCCGGCCGTTCGCCGGCGTGGACCGTCCCGACGCGGTCGAGGTCGACGGGGTCGCGCTCGTCGGCGCCGAACGTGTCGCTGGCGCGCACGGCGTAGCCGTCGAGGCTCGCGCGGTCGAAGCCGGGCACGTCGAGGTCGGCGTCCACCCGCTCGGCGAGCACGCGGCCCCGCGCCTCGGCCAGCGGTACCGACTCGGCGCCGGGGTCGATGTCGAGCGACGCGATGGCCTCCCGCGCCGCCTCGGGCGGCGCGAGGTCGCGAAACTCCTTGCGCTCCATGGACGAGGCGTTCGGGACGCCGGCGTATGAAGGTGTCCGACGGAACCGGGTCGCGGGGGGTCGATCGGGGGTCGGCACTCCCGGCGCTCCCGACGGCGGGCCGACGGCCTCGCGGGCGGCCCGCCTACGGTAGCTCCTCCCACAGCTCGACGTCCACGACCTCGCCCGCCGGAACGCCCTCCCGTCCCTCGGGGATCACCAGCCAGCCGTCCGCGAGCGCGACCGACGAGAGCACGCCCGAGCCGCCGCTGCGCACGGGGACGGCCTCGCGTCCCCCCTCCCCGTCCCGGAGCTCGACCCGGACGAACGTCCGGATGCCGGGCTCGCTCGTCGCCTTGCGCGTCAGCTCGGCCGCGACGGTCGGCAGGTCGGGGCGGGGGAGTCCGCCGGCCGCCTTGAGGGCGGGGCGGAGGAACTGGACGGCGTTGACGATGCAGGCGACGGGGTAGCCGGGCAGCATGACGACGGGCGTGTCCTCGACGACGCCGAGCGCGACCGGGTGACCCGGCCGGAGCGCGACGCCGTGGACGAGCACCTCGCCGAGGTCGTCGACCACGTCGGGCACGAGGTCGCGCTCCCCGACGGAGGAGCCGCCGGTCGTGACGACGACGTCGCGGTGGAGGTCGCGCCGGATCGCCGCCCGCAGCGCCGACTCGTCGTCGGTCACCACGTCGCGGTACGTCGGGTCGGCGCCCCACCGCTCGGCGAGGCGGGAGACGGTGAGGCCGTTGGTCTCGACGATCTCGCCCGGCCCGGGGTCTGCCTGCACGAGCTCCTCGCCGGTCGGGACGACGCCGACGGTCGGCCGCTCGTACACCTCGATCTCGCGGACGCCGGTCGCCTTCAGCAGACCGAGGTCGGAGGGTCGCAGGCGGTGGCCGGGGTCGTAGAGGTGCTGGTCGGCCGCCACGTCCTCGCCGACTGGGCCGACGTTCTCGCCCTCGGCGACGGCGTCGAACACCTCCACCTCGCCCCCGACGCGCTCGGCGTGCTCGACCATCACGACGGCGTCGGCGCCCTCGGGCAGGGGGCTCCCGGTGTGGACCCGCGCCGCCTCGCCGGGCGCGACCCGGTCGGCCGCCTCGGGGTCGCCGTCGGCGGCGAGCCGAAGCGGCTCGGGAGCGCGGTCCGACGCGCCGAACGTGTCGCTCGCGCGCACCGCGAACCCGTCCATCGCGGCGCGCTCGTAGGTCGGCACGGGCGCCGGCGCGGTCGCCTCGGCGGCGATCGTGCGCCCGTCGGCCCGCTCGACCGTCACCCGCTCGGTCCGGCCGTGCGGCGCGACGGCGTCGAGCAGCTGCTCGCGGGCGCGGTCGAGGCGCGTCCGGTCGCGAAACCCCGCCTCGCGGCGGTCGTCTCCGGTCATGGGGAGTCCTGGGCGGGCCGGCGATAAAGTGCTGTCCCCGGCGCGGGACCGAACCGGACCGGGACGGCGAGGACGCGACCGGGCCGGGGCGGCCCGACCGCAGCGACCCCCGACCGCCGCGACGCGCGGCACCGACCGCGGGCTTTTTCGACCGGCCGGTCGTAGGCGCTCTCATGACAGGGCTGCGCGAGGCGCTGCGCGAGCTGCCCGACGCGGTGTTCGCGGACCTCCTCGAGAGCGACGACGCCTACCTGCTGGTGCTCGACCTGCCCGGCGTGCGCGCCGACACCGTCGAGCTGTCGATCGACAGGGGGCGGCTCTCGGTGGAGGCGCGCCGGGAGAAGGCGGTGCCGGACGAGTTCCGGTACGTCAGCGAGGACCGCGCGCTCTTTCTCGACGCGGAGATCCCCCTGCCGCCGGACGCGACCGGCGCGGGCGCCGAGGCGAGCGTGGACCGCGGCGTGCTCGAGATCGAGCTCCCGAAACGCGAGGCTGCGCCCGAACGAACCATCCCCGTCGAGGACGCCTGACGGCGGGGGTGGTCGGATCTGGTCAACCTTCGCTCCTACTGGCGGTTCCTGCGCGTCCTCCACCAGTTTTTCCCGCTTCTCGTCGCGTACCTCCGCGACCGGCGGCGGTTCCTCGTCGTCGGCGGGAGTCGACGACCGGACCGCGAGACGCGGGTCCGCCGGGCGGAGGCGCTGCTCGACTCCCTGCTGACCCTCGGTCCGACGTTCATCAAGCTCGGGCAGCTGCTCTCGACGCGCCCGGACGTCCTGCCGCCCGCCTACATCGAGGTGCTCGCCCAGCTCCAGGACGAGGTCCCACCGGCCCCCTGGCCAGAGGCCCGGACGGTGCTCGAGGCCGACCTCGGCCCCGTCGAGGAGACGTTCGACGCCTTCGACACCGACGCGATAAGCGGGGCGAGCCTCGGGCAGGTGTACCGGGCCACCTACGAGGGCGAGGACGTCGCGGTGAAGGTGCGCCGGCCCGGCGTCGAGGCGCTCGTCGAGGCCGACCTGCGCGTCATCCGGTGGCTGGTGCCGGTGTTGATGCGCCTGGTCGACGAGAGCCGGGCGTTCTCGCTGGAGAACGTCGCCGACGAGTTCGCCAGCACCATCCGCGAGGAGATGGACTACCGGCGGGAGCGGCAGGTGCTGGAGGAGATCGGCGACAACTTCGCCGACAGCGACGAGATCGAGATCCCGCGCTCGGTGTCCGCGGCGTCGTCGCCGCGCGTGCTCACGATGGAGTATCTCGGCGGCACGAAGATCACGGACGTCCGCGCGCTCGACGCGGCGGGGTTCGACCGGACGGAGCTCGCCACGAAGCTCCAGCGCGCCTACCTCCAGATGATAGTCGAGGACGGCGTCTTCCACGCCGACCCCCACCCCGGCAACCTCGCGGTGGCCGACGACGGCTCTATCGTCTTCTACGACTTCGGGATGCACGGGGAGGTCGACCCGTTCGTCCAGGGGAAGATAGTCGAGTTCTATCTCGCCGTCGCCAACCAGGACATCGACGGCATCCTCGACGCGATGGTCGAGATGGGCACCCTGAGCCCCGAGGCGGACCGGGAGGTGATGGCGAACGTGATGGAGCTGGCCATCGCCGACGTGCGCGGCGAGGACATCGAGCAGTACCGCGTCCAGCAGGTGATCCAGCAGGTCGAGGACACCATCTACGAGTTCCCGCTCCGGCTCCCCCGGAACTTCGCGCTCATCCTCCGGGTCGCGACCGTCGTCGAGGGGGTGTGTGTCACCCTCGACCCGGAGTTCGACTTCATCGAGGTGGCGACCGAGTACCTGACCGAGGAGGGGTACCGCGAGGCGACGCTCCGGAGTGCGGCGAGCGAGGCCGCCGGACAGGTACGCGACACCGCGGAGGCGCTGGTCACGGTGCCGCCGAAGCTCGACGACGTGCTGACGGACGTGACACAGGACAACGTCACCGTCAACGTCCGGATCGAGGACCGCAACGACGTGTTCGACCGGTTCGCCAAGCGCCTCGTCTACGGCTTCCTCTCGGCGGCGGGCGTCCTCGCCGTCGCGCTCCTCTACTCGTTCAACGAGGGGGTCGAGGCGGCGCTCGCGGCCGCCCTCCTCACGGCCCCGGTCGGGTTCCTGCTGTATCGCTCGTTCCGCAGCCCGTCGGGCGTGACGGCCCAGCCGCAGTTCACCCGCCAGGAGATGCGCCGGCGACGCGACGAGGCGGAAGAGGGAACGACCACCTCGCTCGCGCCCGGCGACTTCGCCGAGGCGGAGGACGAGGACGAAGCTGACGAGGCCGGCGAGGCAGACGCTGGCGCGAGCGACGGGGCTGGCGACGGGAGTCGGGAGGGCACCGGGCCCGAACCGGACGAGAAGTCGGCGGTCGAGGGCCCCGCGGAGACGGGCGGTGCGCCGGACGAGGACGCGAGCGGACGGTAGGCGAGCACCGGCCGGGCGACGGCGGCCGCGTCGGCAGGCGCCGGACGGAGTCGCGCCACGTCGGGTCCGGCGGCCCGCGGTGGGACGCACGCACGGGCACAGCGTCGTTCCAAACTGTTTTTACCGGCGTCGGCGGAACGGACGTGCATGCCCAGGGAACAGAAGCAGGTCAGGGACCTCCAGGAGGGGTCCTACGTCATGATGGACGACACGCCGTGCGAGATCCAGTCGTACAGCACGGCCAAGCCGGGCAAGCACGGGAGCGCGAAGGCCCGGGTCGAGGGGCGCGGCGTGTTCGACGGCAAGAAGCGCAGCCTCTCCCAGCCCGTGGACGCGAAGGTGTGGGTACCGATCATCGAGCGCAAACAGGGCCAGGTCGTCTCCGTCTCCGGCGACGACGCGCAGGTGATGGACCTCGACACCTACGAGACGTTCACGATGCGCGTCCCCGAGGGCGAGAGCTTCTCGTCCGACGACAACATCGAGTACCTGGAGTACGAGGGCCAGCGGAAGATCGTCTGACGTGCCCTTCCCCGGCGCCCGGGCGGCGCGCGACGCCGCCGAGTACGTGGTCGTCGGTGCGCCCCTCGACGTCTCCACCTCCTTCCAGCCCGGCGCCCGGTTCGGCCCCGATCGGGTCCGCCGGTTCGCCCGGGC
The DNA here is from genome assembly GCA_042217235.1 of Haloferacaceae archaeon. GTDB lineage: Archaea > Halobacteriota > Halobacteria > Halobacteriales > Haloferacaceae > A07HB70. The sequence continues at coordinate 4,970 of JBDGTB010000119.1, forward strand.
GTTCGACGACTACGACCGCCGGACCGACGCCCGCTTCTCCGAGCTCGCCGTCCACGACGCCGGCGACGTCCACGCCTGGGACGACGCCGCCGAGTACGTCGAGTACCTCGCCGGCGTCCTGACCGACGTGTGCGACGACGGCGCCACGCCGCTCGTGCTCGGCGGGGAACACACCGTGTCCGTCGCGGGCGTTCGCGCGGTCGACCCCGACACGTTCGTCTGCCTCGACGCCCACCTCGACCTCCGCGAGTCGTTCGACGGCAACCCGTGGAGCCACGCCTGCGTCACGCATCGCGCCCTCCGGACGGCCGACCGGGCGGTCGTGCTCGGCGCGCGGACCGGGGGCCGCGCGGAGTGGGAGCGCGCCGACGCCGACGACGTGACCGTCGTCGCGCCCGCGGACGTCCGCGACTGGCTCGACGACTGCGACCCGGCGTCGTGGGGCCGGACGTACCTGAGCGTCGACGTCGACGCCGCGGACCCCGCGGTCGCGCCCGGCACGGGGACGATGGAGCCGTTCGGGCTCGACGCGGCGACGATGCGCGACGCGGTGCGGACGGTCGCGCCGCGCGCGGCCGGCGCCGACGTCGTCGAGGTGAACGACCGCGACGACGGCCAGGCCGCGGCGCTCGGCGGGAAGCTCCTCCGGGAGGTCGTGTTCGCCCACGCCGACGCCGACCGCGCCTGACCGGACCGACGGCGTTCGGGGTCGGTGACCCGACCCGACCCGACCGGCCCACGGGCCCGCGCGGCGTCCGCCGGGTACAAGCCGGTCGCCCCCGAGCGGCCCGGCATGGACCTCTCCGAGTTCGTCGCGCGACTCGACGGGAAGCTCCGGACGGACGCCTACGCCGACCTGGACGCCTCCGCGAACGGGCTCCAGGTCGGCCCGGACGACCTGACGGTCGAACACGCCGCGTTCGCGGTCGACGCCGCCGAAGCCACCGCCGAGGCGGCGGTCGACGCCGGCGCGGACGTCCTCGTCACCCACCACGGGCTGGTGTGGGGCGGCCTCGACCGCGTGACCGGCCGGACCCACGACCGCCTCGCACCGCTGTTCGACGGCGACTGCGCCCTGTACGTCTCGCACCTGCCCCTCGACGGGCACGGGTCGCTCGGCAACGCCGCCGGGGTCGCGGACCTGCTCGACCTGCGCGAGCGCGAGCCGTTCGGCGAGCTCGGCCCGGAACACGTCGGCCAGCGGGGCGTCGCCGCCGACCCGTACGCCGTCGCGGAGCTGACGGACCTGCTGGCGGACGAGCTCGACACCGGCGGGGCGGACGTCCGGGTGCTCGACTTCGGCCCGGAGACCGTCGAGGAGGTCGCCGTCCTGACCGGCAGCGGCGCTGACTGGCTCGACGAGGCCGCCGCGGCCGGCGTCGACGCCTTCGTCACCGGCGAGGGCAAGGGGAAGCTGTACCACGAGGCGCGGGAGGCCGGTGTGAACGTGTTCCTCGCCGGACACTACGCGACCGAGACCTTCGGCGTCCGGTCGCTCCGGGCGCTCGCCGAGGAGTGGGGACTCGCGACCACGTACGTCGACCACCCGACCGGGCTGTAGCGGACGCCGGCCGACCGCGGCTGCGGGCAGTCGGCACGCCGGCCCCCGGACCGTCCGGACCGCCGACCGACTGCGACCACCCACTCCGCCGACCGGCCACGGACCGCGCCGTTGAAGCCCCTCGCGGTCGCACGCTCGGGTATGACCGGGGACGGGAGCGACGACGAGGGTGCGGGCGACCGCGAGGAGTTCGCCCACGACCCGATCGACCACGTGTCGGTGCGGGCGGGGATGACCGTCGGCGAGCTCGCCGCCGAGTACGGCAACGGCGGTATCGGCGCCGCGAACCTCCACCGGGCGGTAGAGCTGACCGCGGAGATGTTCGCCGACGAGGAGACGACGGTGCTCGTCGGGCTCGCGGGCGCGATGGTGCCCGGCGGGATGCGCGAGGTCGTCGCGGACCTGATCCGCGACGGCTACGTCGACGCGCTGGTGACGACCGGCGCGAACCTCACCCACGACGCCATCGAGGCCATCGGCGGGAAACACCACCACGGTCGCGCCGGCCCGCACGAGCGCCGGCCCGGCGCCGCCGGCGCACGCTCGTCGGCCGCGACAGAACGCGACCGGGGGGACCGTGAGGGGGACGGGGCGTCCGGCGACGGGGTCGACGCCTCGCGCGCGCACGACGAGCGCCTGCGCGAGGAGGGCGTCGACCGGGTGTACAACGTCTACCTGCCACAGGAGCATTTCACGCTCCTCGAGGAACACCTCCGCGAGCGGGTGTTCCCGACCGTCGAGGAGCGGGTGTCGATCCGCGAGCTCGTCACGGCCCTCGGACGGGCCAACCTCGAACGCAACCGCGCGGCCGGGGTCGAGGAGTCGCCGGGGATCGCCGCCGCGGCGGCCGAGGCCGACGTGCCGGTGTACGTCCCCGCGATCCAGGACTCCGTGCTGGGCATCCAGGCGTGGATGTACTCGCAGGTGTCGGAGTTCGAACTCGACGCGCTCGGGGACATGACCGAGCTCTCGGACCTCGCGTTCGACGCCGAGCGGGCGGGCGCGCTCGTCGTCGGCGGCGGGGTGCCGAAAAACTACGTGCTCCAGACGATGCTCACCATCCCCGGCGCGTACGACTACGGCGTCCAGCTGACGACCGACCCCGACCACACCGGCGGGCTGTCGGGCGCGACGCTCGACGAGGCGCGGTCGTGGGGGAAGCTCGAACCCGACGCCGCGAACGCCACCGTCGTCGGCGACGCGACGATCACGTTCCCGTTCCTGGTCGCCGCCGCCCGGGAGCGGGTCGTCCGGGTGGACTGAGCCGGACGCAAACCTCTTTCGCCCGCCCGCCCTACCGCCGACCGGCCGATGACGAGGCCACCGGGCCGAGCCGATCTCGGCAATCGGCGACGACGAGCCCTATGAGTGCCGAGGCCACCGTTTCGACGGTCCCCCGCTCCTGGCGACGGTAGACGGCGCCACGGGTCAGACCCGCACCTGCACGTCGGACACTGGTTCACCGACGTTGCCGAGTCGCCATCCAGCGACCGTCATTCGCACGTCTGACAAGAATTTTTCACCACGACTATCGTTTGGACGGTTTGTATGGTGGGGCCGGTCAGGCTGGCGATCAGCAACCAGAAGGGAGGGGTGGGCAAGACGGCGGTCGCGATCAACATCGCGGGTGCGCTGAACGAGCGCGGTCGGGACGTCCTGTTCGTCGATCTCGACCCCCAGGGGAACGCGACGGAGAACCTGGGGATGCGGGAGCTGTACGACGCGGACCCGCCGTCGCTGTTCGACGTGTTGAGCGACCCGGAACAGCGCGACCGGATCGCCGACATCGTCCACGAACACGAGGAGATGGACCTCGTCGCCTCGAACATCGACATGACCGCCGTCGAGCCCGAGCTGACGCTCTCGCGGCGGTCCGGCCAGCAGCTGGACCTGGCGCTCGAACACGTCGAGGACGACTACGAGTACGTCATCATCGACTGCCCTCCGTTCCTGGGGAACCTGATGGACAACGCGCTCTACGCCGCACAGAACACGGTGATCCCCGCGCTGGCGGAGACGACCAGCAAGCGGGCGTTCGAGCTGCTGTACGACCACATCGGCGCGCTCGAGACGGACTACGACATCCAGATCCGGGAGTGTGGCGTCGTCGTCAACCGCATCGACGTCCGGAAGAAACAGGCCCGCGAGATGATAGACTGGATCGAGAACGCGTTCGACGACACCCCCGTCTGGCGAGTCCGTGACCGCGCCAGCGTCCAGCGGGCGCTCGCCAGCGGGGGCAGCCTCTTCCGGGAAGCGCCCGACAGCGACCAGGTCCCCGTCTTCGAGTCGATCGCCGAACGGCTCGACCGGCAGTTCGCGACGACGGAGGTGAGCGTCTGATGGACGACCGGTCCGAGCGCCTCCGGAAGCGCCGCAAACGGTCCACCGCGACCTCGAGTTCGAACGGACGGCTGGGGGGTGACGAGACGGACGAGACGGACGAGGCGTCCGGGACGGAAGAACCGTCCGAACCGCCCGAGTCGTCCAAACCGTCCGAACCGCATCAGAACGGGGACGCCGTCGGTCGAGGGGAGACGGATGGGGAGACGGAGCGCGCGGGGGTGAAGGACCGCTCGGAGTCGGTCAAAGACCAGCAGGTCGGGACCTACATGTACCTGCCCGAGGACCAGGTGAAACGGCTGCGTCGCCAGTACAACGTCCTGAAGGCGGAGTACGAGTTCGAGTACGACGAGGAGTTCGAGAAGAACCGGCACTTCTACCCGCTGGTCGTCCGGTACGGTTTGGAGCGTTTGGACGAGTTGGACACGGCCGAGATACGGTCACGGCTGACGGAGCTCTACCGATGACCCCCCGCGCCTGATCCGCCGACCATGTCCACACTGCTCGCGATGCAGGCGGTGCTCGTGGTGACGATCGGCGTCGCCGTCTCGGGCGGCCTGCTCGCCTGGCGCGAACGCCCCGAGCCCGGGGCGGTCCCGCTGACCGCGTTCCTGGCCGGCGCGTGCTGGTGGTCCGCGACGCTTTTCTTCCGGATCAACGCGACGACCGTCGGGGCGAAGGTGTTCTGGGTCGACGTCTCGTGGGCCGGCGTGACCGCGATCCCCGTCGCCTGGCTGTTCTTCTGCCTGTCGTACACGGGGTACAGCGACTACCTCGAACCGAGGTACGTCGCCGCCGCGTCGGTCGTCCCCGTCCTCACCGTCGCGCTGGGGCTGACCAACGAGTTCCACCACCTCGTCTACACCGGGTCGGTCCTCGTCGAACACGGGGGCAACCGCGTCCTCGCCCGGACCCCCGGGGTCTGGTTCTGGGTGGCCGCCGGCTACACCTACCTGCTCGGAGTCCTGGGGGCCGTTCCGCTGCTCCAGTTCGTCTCGAGCGACGTGGAGACGTTCCGCGGACAGAGCCTCGCTCTCCTCGTCGGCCTGGTCATCCCCTGGGTGACGAACGTCCTCTACCTGCTCGGCGCCCTGCCGACCAGCGGCATCGACCCGACCCCGGTCGCGTTCTCCGTCTCCGCGGTCGCCTTCCTCGGGGCCCTGACGCGGTTCCAGCTCCTCGATACGAGTCCGGCGCCCATCCGCCCGGCCCGGCGACGGGTGTTCGACCGGATGGAGGCCGGCGTCGTCGTGCTGGACCGCCGGAACAACGTCGTGGACATGAACGACCGGGCGGCGGCGGCCATGGGCGTGGAGTCGAACGCTCCGCTCGGCAGGGACGTCGGCGTCGTCAGCGCCCGGTTCGACGCCCTGTTCGACGACCAGTCCCGGTCCGGGACGACGACGTTTCGCCCGGAGGACGGAACGGGGACGTACGACGTCTCCGTCGCGGAACTGACCGACACGCACGACCGAACGGTAGGCCACATCGTCACCCTGCACGACATCAGCGACTACCTGCGACAGCAACAGCGCCTGGAGGTTCTGAACCGCGTCTTCCGGCACAACATCCGGACGAACTCGCAGGTGCTCATGGGCCACGTCGAGTATCTCGCGGACCACGACAGCGACGACCGGGCCGAGGCGGCCCGCGACAAGGTGATGGCGATCACGGAGTTCGGCGACAAGATCCGGGACGTCCTCGACGTCTTCGAGCGGGGGCGCACGGAGACGAAGCCGGCGCGGCTCGACCACCTGGTCGAGGAGACGGTCGCGGCGGTGCGAGCCGAGTACCCGGACGTGACCGTCCACGGCGTCGACTGTCCGCCGGGGGTCCACGTGGACAGCCTCGCCTACGACGTCCTCTCGAACGTCGTCGAGAACGCCGCACAGCACAACACGAACCCCCGACCCGAGGTGTGGGTCGACGTCGAGCGCGACGGCGACAGCGTCCGGGTCGCCGTGCGGGACAACGGGCCGGGGATCAACGACGAGGAGCTCGCGCTGCTCACCGAGGGGTCCGAGACCCCCCTGAACCACGGCAGCGGACTCGGCCTCGCGCTGATCGTCTGGGGCACCGAGATCATCGGCGGTCGGGTCGCCGTCGAGGACCGGGAGCCCGCCGGAACGGAGCTCACGGTGGAGCTACCGGTCCTCCGGTCCGCGAACCGCGCGTGATCAGAGGAGGCCCGCGACCGCCAGGACGGCGAACGCCGGGAGGCGGGTACACTCCGCGGCGACCGTCAGGGGCGCGTCGTCGGCCCGTCCGACGAGCGCGACGACGGCCAGCAGGCAGGCGATGCCGAGCGCCAGGGCAGCCGCCGCGAACGAGCCGAGGAGCCCTCCCGCCGCCGCGACGCCGAGCACCATCCCCGCGGACAGCGCCACGGCGTAGAGCGCGGCACGGGTCCGGGCCACGCCGAGGAGCGTGGCCATCGTCTCGACGCCGTTCTCGGCGTCGCTCTCGACGTCACGGACGTTCGCGACCTCCGCGTTCACGAACGTCGCCAGCACGAAGTAGGCGAAGACGACGCCGACGTCCGGCGTGATCGGCCCGTCCGCGAACGCGATCGGGAGCACCACGACCGCCAGCGACCACGCCGTCGCGATGAGGACCGAGCTGACGACCGGGACCTCCTTCAGCCGGTCGAACCGGACGGCCGACAGCCCGATCCAGTCGACCGCGTACGCCACCCACACGCCCCCCGGGAGGAGCGCGATGCCGAACGCGAGCGGGCCGCCGAGCACCGAGAGGGCCGCGCCCGCCCCGTAGGCGAGCGCCGCCAGGACGTACAGCGTCCGCCGATGCCGGCGGACGAACGCGGTCCGGCGCGGGTTGGACGCGCCGTCGCTCTCGAGGTCGACGAGCCGGTCGTTCGCGTACACGGCGAACGTGACGAACGCGACGACGAGCGGCGCCAGGCTCGCCGACAGCGACAGCAGGTGGGTGACGATGAGCACCTCCGCCGCGCCGACGAGCGCGAGGTAGGCCGAACTGTACTCCAGGACCCGCCACGCCCGCCCGAGCCACCCGCGCAGCGGGAGCCCCGCCGGTCGGGTCGGCGCCGCTGGCCGCTCCGCGACGTCCGCGACGCGTTCGTGGTCAGACGCCATGCTCACTCACCCGGCGCCGGGGGCCCTGGCTCGTCCGAGGGGCGTCGTGCAGACCGTGCGCCGTCGCGGGGCTCGCGGCCCCGGCCGTCGAGTCGTCCGTCGGTGTTCCCATGGGAGGGCGGACGCCGGGGGAGTATATTAGTTCTGATAAATATTGGACGTACGAAACGTCAGACGCGCGCAACACGTCCGAGACGTCAAAACGGTCGGTGGCTAGGACTAACTTTCGACGCCCCCTGGCGGGCGTACAGGTGGTGTCGGTGACGGAGGAAAGGTGGAAGCCCCTCACGGTCGTCGTCGCCCTGCTCGTCGTGGTCGGGGTCGCGGCCGCGCCGACCCCGGCGTCGCTCACCGTCGCTGGCAAGTACGCGGTCGCCACGATGGCGTTCGCGGCGGTGCTCTGGGTGACGGGGGCGCTCCCCCTGCCGGTCACGGCGCTGACCGTCCCGGTCCTGCTGACCGTGCTGGGCGTCTACCCGACGTTCGGGGGCGCCGTCGCCGGCTTTGCGGACCCGGTCGTCTTCCTGCTTCTCGCCGGGTTCGTGCTCGCCGAGGCGCTCGGGACCCACGGGATCGACCGCCGGATCGCCCTCGCGGTCCTCGTCCGGTTCGGGACGACGCCGCGGCGGCTCGTGCTCGGCATCATGGTCGCGACGGCGGGGCTCTCGATGGTGGTCTCGAACACCGCGACGACCGCGATGATGGTGCCGGTCGTCCTCGGCGTCGTCGAGAGCGTCACGGACCTGACGGCGGCCGACGACCCCTCGGGAGCGTCGAACTTCCAGGTCGGGGCGCTGCTCGGCGTCGCGTACGCGGCGAGCCTCGGCGGCGTCGGCACGCTGATCGGGACGCCGCCCAACGCCATCGTCGTCGGGCAGCTGCAGGAGCTGGTCGGGGTCCGGATCACCTTCGTCGAGTGGCTCGCGGTCGGGCTCCCGATGGTCGCGGTCACTCTCCCGGTCGCGTGGGCGCTCCTGACCTACGTCGCGTACCCACCCGAGGGGTACGACGTGGAGCGGGCGCGCGACCGCGCCCGCGAGCAGCTCGCGTCGATGGGGCCGCTCTCGTCCCCCGCGCGCCGGACGCTCGCCGTCTTCGGCGCGACGGTGGGACTGTGGTTCCTCGGCGGGCTCGGGTTCGCCTTCGCGGACGTCCTCCCGCCGGTCTGGCAGGTCACGCTGTTCGGCGGTGCGGGCCCGAACGCGGTCGGGACGACCGGCCACCAGGGGGTGCTGTTCTACGTGCTGGTCGGCCTGCTCGCCGTCCCCGCGCTGGTCGGGAGCGGCGCGGCCGCGTGGGAGGACCTCGTCGACGTCGACTGGGGGACGCTGGTGTTGCTGGGCGGCGGGATCTCGCTGGCGAACGCGCTCGCGGACACGAACGCCACGGCGTGGCTCGCGGACGTGACGTTCGGCGCCCTGGGCGGGGCGCCCCTCGTCGTGGTGCTGTTCGGCGTGGTGTCGGTCACGGTGCTCGTCGGCGAGCTCGCCTCGAACACCGCGATGGCGGCCATCCTCGCGCCGCTGCTCATCAACGTCGGCCCGGCGTACGCGGCGGCGCTCGGCACGTCGTCGGAGCTCGCCGCCGTGCTGCTCGCGGTGACCGGCGCGATCGCCGCCAGCTACGGGTTCGCCCTCCCCGTCGCGACGCCCCCGAACGCCGTCGTCTTCGGCGCCGGCCACGTCGAGCGCCGTCACATGCTCCGCGCCGGCGCGCTCCTCGACGTCGTGGTCGTCCTCCTCACGACGGGCGTCGCCTACCTGCTCGTCCGGTCCCTCTGGCCGGTCGTCCTCGGGTGACGGGGGCGGCGCGCTGCTGTACGTCGTCGTCCTCGCGAACCTGCTCCGGGTCGCCCGACCACAGACGTCAACCGAGGGACACACGTTTAGGTGCCGCCGGCGCACAGGCCGCACATGGCACGCGTCCGTCGGCTCGTCGTCGACGTCCTGAAACCGCACGACCCGCCGCTCCTCGAGTTCACCGAGCGCCTCGCCGAACTCGAGCGCGTCGAGGGCGTCACCGCCACGCTCATCGAACTCGACACGGAGGTCCAGAACGTCAAGATGACCTTCGAGGGGGCGGACCTGTCGTTCGCCGCGATCGAGGGGGAGATCGAACGGCTCGGCGGTACGGTCCACTCGGTCGACCAGGCCTCCTGTGGCGAGGTCGTCGTCGAGGACCGCCCGACGCCACAGGACTCCTGAGAGTCGTGTCGTCGATACGGCGGCGGCTGGTCCGGCTCCTCGGGCGGGAGGACGTCCTCCCGATCGCCCGCCGGTACTTCATCTCGAACGGGTTCGACGGCACGCTCGCGAGCATCGGCGTCATCGTCGGCGCGGTGCTCTCCGGCGTTCCCGACGGGATGACGGTCGTCAAGATCGGCCTCGGCGCCGCGGTCGGCCTCGGAACGTCGGCCGTCTGGAGCGTCTGGGAGATAGAGCGCGCCGAGACCAGGGCCGAGATCCGGCGGATGGAGCGGGCGATGCTCGTCGACCTCGACGACACGCGCATCCAGCGCGAGCGATCGACCGTCCGGCTCCTCCACGCGACCGCGAGCGGGCTGGGGCCGCTGATCGGCGTCGTCGTGCCCCTGACGCCGTTCCTTGTCGAAGGGGTGCTGCTCACGATGGTCGAGGCGGCGCTCGTCGCGGTCGGCCTCGGCGTCGCCGTCCTCGGCGCCTTCGGTGCGTACATGGGATCCATCTCCGGGCAGCGGTGGTACGTCGCGGCCGCCCGGATGGCGCTGGCCGGCGTGGTCGTCGCGCTCGCCAACCTCGTCCTGCCCGGGTAGTCGCGCTCGCCAACCTCCCCCGCCCGGGTCGTCGCGCTCGCCAACCTCCCCCGCCCGGGTCGTCGCGCTCGCCAACCTCGTCCTGCCCGGGTCGTCGCGCTCGCCAACCTCGTCCTGCCCGGGTCGTCGCGCTCGCCAACCTCGTCCTGCCCGGGTCGTCGCGCTCGTCCTGCCCGAGCGCGTCCGAGAAGTTCCGAGAAGTGGGCCGTGTCCCGCCGCAGCGGCCCGGTCGCCGCCGTGGTCACTCCGTGGCGTCGCGGCGGTCCAGGTCGCGGCCGACGCCGCGGGCCACCGCCAGGAGGAACCCGATCCCCCGCCGGACGGCGGCGTCGCGGAACGACCGGAGGAGGCCGAGGAGGCCGACGCGCTCGGGCGGGTCGCGGCTCGCCTCGCCGACCGCCCGGAGGAGCGTCCGGACGCCCCGGACCGTCTCGGGGTCGCTCGCGGCGTCGGCCACCTCGCCGAGCGACCCGCCGGTACTCGCCAGGCTGGTCACCATCTCGTCGTCCAGCGCGGCGGTGACCAGCGCGGCCGCGTCCGCGAGCTCCGCCAGCTCGTCGAGCGTCCCGGCCCGCTCCAGGCGCAGGACCGTCTCGAGTGCGCTCTCCAGGTCGTCGGCGCTGTCGCCGACCGACGACGCGAGCGCGGCCGTCTCGCGGGTCGCGAGGCCGTCGACCGACTCCAGCATCAGCGACGAGGAGCCGGCCAGCCGGGTCACCATCTCGTCGTCCATCGCGGCGGTCGCGAGCTCCGTCGTGACGAGCAGGTCGTTCACGAGGTCCAGCCGCTGGACGAAGGCGACCACCGCCTCTGGGTTCTCCGCGACGGCGGCCTCCAGCGCCGCGCGCGTCTCGTCGTCGAGCGCCGCCCCGGCGGCCTCGGCGCTACCGGCGGCCTCGGCACCGCCGTCGGTCGCGGCGTCGTCCGGCGCTTCCGCGCCGGGAGTGGGGTCGTCCATCGGGACCACCTCAGACGAGCCCCCGGGCGGTCAGCCAGTACGACTCGTTGTACGCGAGCTTGCTCCAGTGGAGGAGCTTCGAGGGCTCGCGAACGACGGGCTCGTCGCCGTAGCCGAACTCGACGAACGTCGCCTCGTCCATCCCGCTCTCGATGAAGCAGACGGTCTTGCCGTCGTAGGTCGCCGTCGGCGTCTGCCCGCGCACGCGACTGGCGATGCGGTCGGCGACGGTCCCGGCCTCGTAGTGAGCGACGCTCCCCGCCTTCGAGGTCGGGACGTCCGCGACGTCGCCGACGGCGTACACGTCCGCCGCCTCGGTGGCCTCGAGCGTGTGCCGGTCGACCGACACCCAGCCCTCCTCGCCGAGCCCCGCCTCGGTCACGAGCTCGCTGCCGGCGTGGGGCGGGATGGCGACGAGGAGGTCGAACTCGAGCGTCTCGCCCTCCATCGTGTGGAGGGTTCGCTCGTCCGGGTCGACCTCCTCGGCGTTGAAAAACGTCTCCAGGCGGATGTCGTGCTCCGCGAAGAGGTCGGTCGCCCAGTCCGCGATCGACTGGATGCCGTGGGCGCGCTGGATGGGGTAGGTGTAGGTGATCTCCACGTCGTCGCGGAGGCCCCGCTCCCGGAACCAGGCGTCGGCCATCAGGACGAACTCGACGGGCGCGGCCGGACACATGTGCGGGACGCCGACGACGCTCAACACGAGATGTCCCCCGGTGAACGCCGCGAGCGCGTCGCGGAGCCGCTCGGCGCCCTCCGGGCCGTAGAAGTGGTGCCCGCCCTCGGACAGCCCGGGCACCTCCTCGGGCGCCAGGTTCGCCCCCGTCGCGAGCACGAGGTGGTCGTACGCGAGTCCGCCGGCGTCCCCCGCGAGGGAGAGGCGCTTGGCCTCCGTGTCCACGCCGGTCACGCGGTCGACCCGGAGGTCGACGCGCCCCGTGTCGACCAGGTCGGCGATCGGTCGCCGGGCCTCGTCGAGGGCCTTCTTGCCGAAGGCGACGTAGAGGAACATCGGCTTGTACGTCTGTTCCGGCGTGTCGTTGACCAGCGTCAGCTCGACGTCGCCGGCGTCGATCTCGTCTCTCAGGTCGTCGGTGAGGCGGTTGGCGAGCACGGTGCCGCCGGTGCCGCCGCCGACGACGACGATCCGTTCTGTCATGGTGTCGAATGTGGTGAGTACGGTCGGGGTGCAGTCGGTGGGCGGTTCGCCGCGCGGGCCGCCGTCCCGGGACGGCCGGTCAGGCGGTCTTCTCGACGAAGGGGCTCCAGTAGCCCTCCCCCTCGTGCTCGACGACGTCGACCAGCTCGTGGCCGGCCTTCTCGACCCACTCGGGGACGTCCGTCTTCGAGGAGCTGTCGCTGGTCTGTAGTTCGACGACGGTGCCCGGGTCCGCGGTCTTCATCTTGCCGATGAGGTCCATCAGCGGCCCGGGGCAGGTCGCCCCGCGCGCGTCGACGGTCACGTCGGCCTGGATCTGGTCTGTCATGGTCGTGGTGTGGTGTGGTGTGGTCGGCTGGTGTGGTCGGCGGGCGGTTCTCGCGGTCCGTGGCGGTTCAGACGAAGATCACCTGCTTGTCCTCCGCCTCGTTCAGGAACCCCGAGACGCCGAGGACGCCGTCGAAGGCGTCCACGTACTCGTCGAGGGACTTCCCGAGGGCGTCCATGGACAGCTCGCAGGCGTACACCTCGAGCGGTCCGAGCTCCTTGGCGCGGGCGAGGCTGTCGTGAAACAGGGGGACGTCCATCCCCTCGGCCTCCATCATCGCGCGGCCGACCGGCCCCATCTCGAAGTCCCTCGCCTCGACGCGCTCGCGGTCGAACGCCTCGAGCCCGTCCATCGTCGCGAACACCGCGACCGGCACGTCCGACGACGCGGCGATCGACGCGATGTTCCCGACTGCCTGGAGCCGCTCTAGCTTCCCGGACGCGAGGACGACGGCGTATCCCGTCATGGTCTGGTCACACGTGGAGGGACGAGCGGCGATGCGATAATATTGTACATCGATTCCAAGAATCCGAGAACGTTCGTCTATCCAACAATATGGAACGTACGCCAGACCGGCGGTGAAAATCGCGAAAAGTCGCGATGTCGAGCGATCCTCTCGTCGCGTCGCACGCATCAGCCGGGAGGAGCCCGCCCCGAGCGTGCACGATTCGATCAATTCTACCGGAGGTCGACGACGCCGGTTCCGGGCGGCGCGTGCGGCGCGCTCCCCGACGCGTGTGGAGGTCGCCGGTCGCGAGTCCGGGCCGCGCCCCGGCCGCTGGGGGGTTGAAGCCACCGGGGCGCCTACGTGGTGTATGGACATGGAACACGTCGAGTACGCCACCACGCGCGGGTTGAGCGACGCGGAGGTCGACGACCTCCTCGCGGACCACCACGTCGGCGTGCTGGCGCTCGCCGACGACCGGCGGGCGTACGCCGTCCCCGTCGACTACCGCTACGACGGCGAGTCGTTGCTGCTCCGCCTGACCGACGACGGCCGGAGCCGGAAGCTCGCGTACGTCGAGACGACCGAGGACCCCGAGCTCCTGGTGTACGGCCACGACGGCCCCCACGACTCCTGGAGCGTCCTCCTGACCGGCGAGATCCGGGAGATCGACCCCGAAGAGCGGGGGATCGACGCCGAGACGGTCAACGACTGGTTCGGCCCGGTCCGGGTGTTCGACGAGGCCATCGAGGACCTCACGGTCCGGCTGTTCGAGTTCGCGGTGGCGTCCGCGACCGGCCGGGTGACCGTCGGCTGACCGCGAACCGACGGACGCGACGGGGCGACCGGCGCTAGTGGTACGCCTTCTCGCCCGCCTCGATGGGGACGTCGAGCCAGTTCTCCGTCGGCGGGAGCGGGCACTCGTAGCGGTCCGAGTAGGCACACGTCGGGTTGTACGCCTCGTTGAAATCGAGGACCCACGTCCCCTCGTCGGTCCGGTGGACGTCGGCCTCCAGGTCGATGTAGCGGCCCGCGCCGTACGTCTCCTCGCCGCTCGTCGCGTCGCGGAACGGCACCCACAGGCGGTCGTCGTCCGGATCGCTCCGGTAGGCCTGGAGGGTGACGGGCTCGCCCTCGACCTCGAACCGGAACTCGCCCCACTCCAGGTACGTGCGCTCGCCGCCGGTGCTCGTCCCGACCGTGACCGACGCCGGCTCGTCGTGTTCGTCGAGCGGGATCTCGAACCGGTAGTCCTCGTCGATCGGGTAGTAGTCGAGCCCCTCGAACTCCGCTCGTTCCGCCGGTGGGAGCGGCGACCGGTCGGACCGGAAGTAGTCGTCTTTCGCCTCGCGGTGTTCGCGGAGAGCGGCCCGCCATTCGGTGGCCATGGTCGGCGTTCGCGGCCCGGCGACTCGACACTTTCGACCGGCGACGGACGGAGCCGACGGCCGCCCCGGCCGACGTCAGGCTCGACCCCCGACGCGGACCGACGGCGGGGCCGTCGAGGCGACGCCGATCCGTGGTACCGCTTGTCCGACCACGTCCAAAGGGGCGTATACTTATGTTCCGCGCCCCGTCCCCCACGTACGATGTCAGAGCTCGGGCCGCCTGCCCCCTCGGTGGAGACCGCGCTTCCCGACCCCATCGAGGCCGACAACGTCGTCTACAACCCGTCCCCCGACCGCCTCCGGGAACTCTCGAGCCACCTCGAGACGACGACCGAGTTCGGGTCGCCGTCGTACGTCAGCGACCAGCGCTCCCGGTGTGCGGACCGGACGAAAAACGCCGTCGACGACGAGTTCGACGAGCGGGACCGCGCACACGTCGAGGACGCGCTCGCCGTCGCTCGCGAGCGGGAGATGGTCTGTGTCGACCGGCAGATGGGGCGCGGGCCGGACCACACCTACCGCTGTCGGTACTACGTCCCGGTCGAGTACGGGCGGATCGCCCTGACGCTCACGCGGCTGTTCGAGCCGGCCGAGGCCGACGCCGACGGCCCCGGCGCGCCGGAGCCCGACTTCCTCACCGTCCAGGTGCCGGAGTGGGACGAGACGGCCATCCGCGTGCTCCCCGAGGAGGGCGTGACCGCCGTCCTGGGGAGCGACTACTCGGGCGAGGCCAAGAAGTCGTTCCTCCGCCTTTTCATGCACGACGCCAAGCGGGCCGGCGGGCTCGGCCTGCACGCGGGGAGCAAGCGGGTCCGGATCCGCCGCGACGGCGACCTGACCGAGGTCGGCCAGCTGTTCCTCGGGCTCTCGGCGACCGGCAAGTCGACGCTGACGGCCCACGGCCTGTGGCTCGACGAGCCCGAGTCCGCGACGATGCTCCAGGACGACGTCTGCGCGCTGCTCCCCGACGGGACCGTCGCGGGCAGCGAGGGCAACGGCCTCTACGTCAAGACCATCGGGCTCGACGCCGAGGAACAGCCCGCGATGCACGCCGCGGTCACCCACGAGTCGGCCGTCCTCGAGAACGTCGACGTCGCCGACGACGGGGCCGTCGACTTCGACAGCGACCGCTACACGACCAACGGCCGGGCGGCGATCCTGCGCGAGCACCTCGCCTCGGCCGGCGAGGAGATCGACCTCGGCGGGGTCGACCAGATCTTCTTCATCACCCGCAACCCCGCGATGCCGCCGGTCGCGAAGCTCTCGCCGGCCGAGGCCGCGGCGGCGTTCATGCTCGGGGAGTCGATCCAGACGAGCGCCGGCGACCCCTCGAAGGCCGGCGAGTCCATCCGCGTCGTGGGCACGAACCCGTTCATCGTCGGCTCGGAGGGCGCCGAGGGCAACCGCTTCCGGGACCTCGTCGAGTCGCTCGACGTGGACGCGTTCGTCCTCAACACGGGCGACCTCGGCGGGTCGAAGGACGTCGGCGTCGAGGACTCGGTCACGATCCTGCGCGAGATCGCCCGCGGCACCGTCGAGTGGACCGACGACGAGGCGACCGGCCTCACCGTCCCCGCCTCCGTGCCGGGGATGGACGTCGGCGAGTTCGCCGTCCCCGACCACGTCGAGGACTACGAGCGGCGGCTGGCGGACCTGCGCGCCGAGCGGCGGGCGTATCTGGCCACCTTCGACGACCTCGACGAGGAGATCGAGCGGGCCGTCTACTGACGGCCACGGGGGGGTCTCCCGACGGCACACTTATTGTCCGATCGGTGGAGACGCCGGTGTGTCACGACCCCACACCATCGGCCTCGTCGGCTACGGACGCATCGGCCGGGCGCTCCACGAGTACGTGCGCGACGACCCGGCCTTCGAGCTCGACTACGCCCTCGTCCGGTCCGAGAAGGAGGGCCTCCCGGCGGCGAAACAGCTGACCGACCCGGACGCGCTGTCCGACCGGCCCGTCGACCTCTGCGTCGAGGCGGCGACCCACGAGGTGCTCGCGGACCTCGGCGCCCCCGTGCTCGAGGCGAGCGACCTGATGGTGCTCTCGGGCTCGGCGTTCGTCGACCGGGCCGTCGAGCGGCGTCTGGTCGACGCCGCGGCGGCGGCGGGGACGAGCGTCTACCTGCCCCACGCGGCCCTGCTCGGGATCGACGGGCTCGTCGACGCGGGCGACACGCTGACCGCGGTCGACATCGAGGCGACGAAGGCGCCCGACCATCTCGATTTCTCCTACACCGACGAGCTCTCGCCCGACGACGTCGACGGGCGGACGGTGCTCTACGACGGCCCGGTGCGCGGTCTCTGCCGGCGGTTCCCGCGGAACTTCAACTCCCACGCGGGCGTCGCGCTCGCGTCGCTCGGCCTCGACGAGGTTCACTCGACGCTGGTCGCCGACCCGGCCGCCGACAGCGCCGACCACGTCATCACCGCGAGCGGCGAGGGGTACGACCTCGAGATCGTCCGCGAGAGCGCGATCGAGGGGGTGACCGGCGACTACACCCTCGTCTCGATCTGGGGGTCGATGCGGCGCGTCCTCGGGGCCGACGGCGGGGTGACGTTCGTCTGAGACCGGAATGAAGCGGGCTGCGACGACCGGTCAGAAGGGGCGGTCGCGACCGGCCGGCGTCGACGCGTCGACGGCGCCGGCCGGGGTCGCGGTCGTCACTGGATGTGGCCTTCGGCGCGGAGCTGGTCGGCGTCCTGGCCGGAGTATCGCCACTCGATGTTGGCCTTCTCGTCCTGCCACTCCCACGGTTCGACGAGGACGACGTCGTCCTCGTTGATCCAGGTCCGGTACTTCATCCGGCCGGGGATCCGGCCGAGCCGGGTCTCGCCGTCCTCACAGCGGACGCGGACGTGGTTGCCGCCCAGGTGTTCGGTCACGACGCCGAACAGCTCGTTCTCGTCGGGCATCCGGAGGTTCCGGCGCCCAGTTTCTTCTGTCACAGCAGCCGTACGCGGCGGGGACGGTTAACTCCCCTGGGATTCCTGGTATCGTGTGCCACGCCCGGCGGCCCTGCCGTCTGCCACGTCCGGCAGTTCGCCGCCCGGGCCGGGTCCCTCCGGTCGCGACGACCCGGGCGGGGCCGGAGCCGCTACTCGTCGGCGGCGAACCGCTCGGCGATTCGCTGGGCGCCCCGGGCGGCGGCCGTCGCGGGGTCGTCCGGCGCCGTACAGGTGACGTCGCGCTGGAGCTCCTCGCTCAGGCGCGCCTCGAACTCGTCGACGAGACCGGGGATCGCGGTCATCCCGCCGGTCAGGACGACCGGCTCGTCGAGCGCCTGCCGGTAGATCTTGAGGTGGTCGTTGGCGAGTTCGGGCAGGAACGTGTTGGCGATCTCGTCGACCGCCTCGTCGACGTACTCGTCGAGCGCGCGGGGGACGCTCTCCTCGATCGTGAACTCGTGGGTGCCGCCGCCGGGCTGCTGGACGACGTCCGAGAACGGCTCGTAGTCGAGGAAGTCGCCGTGGGACTCCTTGTACTCCCGGGCAGTCTGCGTGTCGATGTTGACCCGCCCCTGGGTCTCGTCCTCGACGTAGCTGGTGATGCGACGGTCCACCTCGTTGCCGGTGACGGCGCCGGTGGCGAAGCGCGCGAGCTGCTGGCCGCGGCGGTAGGCGCTCGCCTCCAGGTTGGTCGAGCCGAGGTTGACCCCGACGAAGATGCGCTCGACCGCCTCGAGGCCGTCGCCGACGGCCGGGATCGAGCCACAGAGCGACTCGGGGTAGCTCCGCACGAGCCGCCCGCCGACGGACGACCCCTCGATCACCTCGGCGAGGTTGTCGAGCCCGTGCTCGTTGTCGATCGTCGGGATGGCGTACACGACGACGCTGTCCCCGGGGACGTCGTTCGCCCCGACGAACTCCTCGAAGAACGTGCGCGCGAGGTCGACGCTCTCGTCGTCCTCCGGGAGCCCCGAGCGCAGCATGTAGCGCACCCGGTCGGGGTACTCCCGGGCCGCCTCCTCGCCGTAGAGGACCCGCTCCTCGCCGGTGATCGCGTCCTCGTAGGTGGCGAGACAGGTGAGCGCGTGCTCGGTTCGCACCCCGTCGCCGTCCGGCAGCGCGACGACGGTTCGCGTGCTCCCGAGCTTCACGCCGACGGGAGCGGGCGCGGCGTCGGCCGCCTCGCTCTCCCCCCGCGAGCCGTTCGTGGCGGCGTCGCCGGTCAAGTCGGCCTCCGCCCCGTCGGCGGCCGCGTTCGCCCCGTCCGGCGTCTCCGGGTCGGCCTGCGTCCACTCGTCGGTCCCGTCGCTCGACTGTGCCTCCGTGTCACCGGCGTCGGCCTGCTCGTCGGTCATGCGTCGGACGCGAGGGAGAGAGGGGTCAAATATCCCCCCGCGCCGTTCTCAGGAACGATAACCGCCCGGCGGCGGGGGTGCCGTGCGCCGCGTCGGTTCGCTCGCCGCGCTCTCACGCCGTGTCGCGGGCCGCGACCAGCCGGATCAGGTAGCCGAAGCTCAGCAGGTGGTCGGCCCGGTCGAGCGACCCCTCCCCGGCCTCGACCTGCCCGCTCGCGGCGTCGACGTGGCGACGGAGCTCCGCCGCGACGTCGTCGGCGAGCCAGCCGAGCCGGCGGTAGCGGTCGATCGCGTCGCGGGCGCTCTCGGGCCCGCCGGTGGTGACCAGGAACGCCAGCCACTCGCGCGCCGCCGCGCGGGTGGCGTCGGTGTCGGGGAGGTCCGCGAGGTACGGCCGGTCGCCGATCGCGGCGGGGTCGACGCCGCCGACGCGGAGCAGCCGCTCGCACTGCTCGGGCGTCGGGTCCGCCGGGTCGGCGTCCCCGCCCGTCGCCCAGCCGGTCGCCCCGTCGCCGTCGCCGTCGGGGGCGGGCGTCGCGCCGGCGAGCCCGGACCCCGCGACCTCGTGGAGCTCGTCGACGTCGTACTCCGTCGGGTCCAGGTCCACGCCGGGGACGTGACGCCCGGGACGACATGGCTCTTTCCCCCCGGCGGCGGGCCGCGTCACTCCGCGGGGTCGAAGTCGAGCGCGGCCGAGTTGATGCAGTAGCGCTTGCCCGTCGGCTCCGGCCCGTCCTCGAACACGTGCCCGAGGTGGCCCCCGCAGGTCGCACACAGCACCTCGACCCGACGCATCCCGTGGCGCGTGTCCACCTCGGTCTCGACGTTTTCCTCGATCGCGTCGGCGAAGCTCGGCCACCCCGTGCCCGAGTCGAACTTCGTCCCCGCGTCGAACAGCGGCGTGCCACAGCCGGCGCAGGCGAACGTGCCGTCCCCCGTCGCGTCGAGGAGGTCGCCGCTGAACTTCGGCTCGGTGCCCCGCTCGCGGAGGATCTCGTACTCCTCGTCGGTCAGGCGCTCGCGCCACTCCTCGTCGGAGAGGGTCTCGTAGTCGGCGTCCTCGGTGTCGCTCATCGGGCGTCGGTACGGGACGGGGGCGAAAAGACCTGTCGCGCATCGCGAACCGCAGGCTTTTGCGCGGCGGAGTCCTGCCACCCGGTAGATGACCGCGCGATCCGCGGACGCGGGGGAGCGACGATGAGCCGTTCGCTGTGTGTCGTCGGGGCCGGGGCGGCCGGGCTCGGCGCCGCGTACGCCCTCCGGGACGCGAACGTGGACGTCACGATCCTGGAGAAGAGCCGCGGGGTGGGCGGCCGGGCCGCAACCCGCCGGCGGAACGGCTGCACCTACGACCACGGCGCGAACTACCTGAAGGACGACGACGAGCGGGTGGCCGCGCTGGTCGAATCGCTCGACTCGACGGGGCTGGTCGACATCCCGGAGCCGGTCTGGACGTTCGACGCGACGGGAGCGATACGCGAGGGGGACCGCGAGGGGCGCAAGTGGACGTGGGAGGCGGGCATCACCCAGCTCGGCGAGCGACTGCTCGCGCGGACGGACGCGACCGTCGAGCACGGGACCCGGGTGGAGGCGGTCGACCGCGACGAGCGCGGGTGGCGCGTCGCCGCCGCCGACGGGACGACACACGGCCCGTTCGACGGTCTCCTGCTCACCCCGCCCGCGCCACAGACCGCCTCGCTTCTCGCCTCGACGGGGTGGAGCAGCGAGCGGGCCGTGATGCTCCGCGAGGCGGTCGGCGGCGTCACCTACCGGTCGGTGCTGTCGGTCGTGTTGCACTACGAGGAGGCGCTCGACCGGCCGTGGTACGCGCTCGTCGACACGTCGAAGGAGCACCCGCTCGGGTGGGTCGGCCGCGAGGAGTGCAAGGCCGGGCACGTCCCCGGCGGCGAGTCGCTGCTCGTCGTCCAGATGGGCCACGAGTGGTCGCGGGAGCGGTTCGACGACCCGCTCGAGGCGGTGGCCTCCGAGGCGGCGAGGCTCGTCGCGGACCTCCTCGACGAGGACCGGCTGCACGACCCCGCGTGGGTCGACGACCAGCGCTGGCGCTACGCCCTGCCCGAGCGGGGCGCCCCGGCGGACGTGCTGACCGCCGGCCGCGACGACGGGCTCTTTTTCGCCGGCGACTGGGTCGCCGACGAGGGGCGCGTCCACGCCGCGCTCCGCAGCGGGCTGGAGACGGGCGAGGCGATCCGCGAGGAGCTGTAGCTCGCGGGGTCGTCGCGGGGCTCGTCGCACGGAGCTGTAGCTCGCGGGGTCGTCGAGGGACGACGCGGTCGAGTCTCACCGACTCGGGTCGGATCGATTCGATTCGATTCGATAGCCGTACGAAGATTCGACGGCTGGACGCGAACGGCTTACTGTAGCTACCGTCACGCATCACCTGCAATGGCACGAATCGACGACCGACACGGCGACTCGCCGCCGAACGGCGGGTGACGTGACCGTGCGCATACCAGTCCCCAACGACAGACTCGTCGAGTTCACGCTCGCCGGGGCCCTCCTCACGGCCGTCGTGGCCGGTGCCCTCGCAGTGCCCGGTGGCGGCCTCGCGCGGTCCGGCGACCGGGCCGATCCGACCGGAACGACCGCTTCGGACGCGTCACAGCGGCTCGCCGACGATGCCCCGACGCCGAGCCGGAACTTCACGCCAGCAGTCCGGACGCAGTCCGGCGGCGGGGGCGGGGAACACGAGGAGGCGGACGAGGCGAACGAGGAACGCGAGGACGGCGAGGGAGAACACGACGAGGAAGACGAGCACGAGGAGGGGTGAGCCGGTGGCATCGCTCGCCTCGGTGTACGAACGGGTCGACGACGCGCACCGCGAGTTCCGCTGCTGCGATACGACGTTTCTCGTCCGAGCGGCGGGCGTCCGCGCCGACGCTGCGGCGACCGCGGCACGGGACACGGCCGAGTCGCTCGAGGCCCAGCTGAACGCCTTCGACGAGGCGAGCGCCGTGGGTCGCCTCAACCGCGAGGGCGCGGTCACGAACGAACACGTGGCCCGGCTCGTCCGCCGCGGGCTCGAATACCACGACCGGACGGAGGGGGCGTTCGACGTACATCAGGGCCGCGTCGAACACGACCTCAAGGCGTTCCTGCGTGGCGACAGCGACGCGTTGCCGACGACGTTCGACGCCGGAACGGTCCGGGTCGACGGCCCCCGCGTCACCGCCGACGTCGAACTCGACCTGAACGGGCTCGCCAAGGGGTACGTCGTCGACCGAACCGCGGAAGCGCTCTCGGGGCTGGGCCGACGCGGGTTCGTCAGCGGTGGCGGGGACACGTCCCCGCCCACGGGCCCGGTCGCCGTCGAGAGCCCGTACGGCGACGACGCGCCGCTGAAAGTTCTGGAGACGGACTGGTCGGTCGCGACGTCCGGCGGGTACCGACGCTCGCGAAACGGCGTCGACCACGTCTACGATCCGACCACCGAGTCGCTCGGAGCGCGCCACGAGTCCGTCACCGTCGTCGCGCGCCGGGACTGCACGGAAGCCGACGCCCTGGCGACGACGCTGGCCGCCATCCCCCTCGCCGAGGCACGCGAGCTGGCGGCGGGATGGAACGGGCTGGAGGCGCTGATCGTTCACGACGGCGTCTTTCACGCGACCGAGGGGTTCGACGCACATGTCGTGGACGCGTAAACAGCGGATCACCGTCGTCGCGCTCGTCGTCCTGGTCGTGACAGTGCCGGTCCTCTGGCAGATCGAGGACGTCCGCGCCGCCCAGGCGTCCGAGGAGCGTGATCTGGTCAGTCAGACCGTCTCGACGAGACAGGCACCCGCCGATTACGACGGCGACGGGACCAACGACTCCGCCGATCGGTGTCCGACGCGACCGGAGACGCCGAACGGGTTCCGGGACTCGGACGGCTGTCCCGACGTCGTGGCGACCACGGGGGCGTCGTGATGTCGGCGGTCGTCTGGTATCTCGACCGCGGGGCCGCGCTCGTCGCGTACCCGGCGCTGTATCTGGCGGTCCTCACGGGCGTCCTCTACAACACCGAGTCGTTCGGCGCGCTGCACGAGGCCGCGCGACGCGTCCATGTCGAACTCTCCGTGTTCGCGACGATCGTCACGCTGCTACACGCGGGACTCGGCGTGCTCGACGCGTGGTTCGTCGTCACCGGACGGGCTCCGGCGCCGGCGTACTCGATGCCGTACTTCCTCGGCGGTCTCGCCGTCGGCGCGGGGGCACTGCTCATGCTCGTCGTCGCGGTGCTGGGCTTTACGGACGCGAAGCGCTTCCAGCGGCCGTGGGGGCCACGCGTCGTGCACTCGTTCGCGTACGCCGGGTTCGCCTTCGGGACGGTCCACGCGGCAGCGATCGGCACCGACCTGACGGGGCTCGTCCGTCCCCTGCTGGGCCCCTCGGTCGCGTTTCTCGGGTACGTGCTCCTGTTGCGCCTGCTCGTGCTTCGAGGGCTACCGCCGAACGCGACCCCGAACTAGTAGCTGTCCCAGAGGCCCAGAATGCGGTCGACGACCTTGTCGGTGAACGAGCGCCGGTGGACCGTGTAGAGGTACTCGACGCGGTCGGGGTCGCTGACGTCGTACGCGACGCTCCGGCCGTCGCGCTCGTTCGTCACGAGGTCGGCCTCCGCGAGCTTCGAGAGGTGCCACGAGACGGTCGACTGGGCCTTGTCGAGGCGGTCGCTCAGCTCGGTCGTCGAGAGCGGGCCGTCCGCGAGCAGGTGCGCGAGGACGCGACGGCTGTACTCCCGTCGCAACGCGTTCATCACCGCCCGGTCGGCCTCGTCGAACTCGGCGGCCGGGTAGTACCGCGTGTACTTGCCGTCGTCCGAGACCTTGACGATCCCCTCGTCGGCGAGCCACCGGAGGTGATACTGGAGCGTTCCCTGCGCGTACTCGAGGTCGTCGAGGAGCGCGCGAAAGTGAACCCCGGGCGTGTCGGCTATCCGCTGGTAGATCGCCCGCCGGGAGGCCAGTTCGAGGTTCGGATTCGACATTGCTCAGTCCCGCGTGAGAGCGACGAAGAAGGCCAGGAGGCCACCGAGGATCAGGATTGCACTCCCGTGTTCGAGTAGTTCCAGCGTCGCGTGCGGGACGTACGGGAGCAGCGGATACTCGAGAAAGACGACGAGTCCGTAGACGGCGAACATCGCGTACCCGAGCGCGACGATCCGCATTCGACCGTCGCGTTCCCGCCGCCACGCGAGGTGGCTGAGGACGCTGAGCCCCGTAGCGAGGGCGAAGATGCCGAGACTGACGTACTGTTCGAGGAGTTGAGCGAGTGGCATGCGTTGCTGTCTGCACACACGGCCGGTGTGACGTGCTCGGCGGTCGATGCAGGTCGATCGAAGGGGGTGTCGGGGAAAACGATTGGCGTCCAACCGTCGAATCCGCTGCGTCGAGACCGGAGCGCTCACTGCACGCAGAGTCCGTCTCGGAAACGCACCTTGTGCCCCGGTCGGCACTCGGCGTACCCTTCGCGGGACGGGACCCGCGGAAGGCTTTTTCCGACAGCGGCCGTCCGTCGGTCAACGTATGTCCGAGGCTCCGACCTGCGAAACCCACGCCTGGGCGTCCGTCGGAGTCGTGAGCCGGGACGGGGCGGTCCACAGAGTCTGGAAGTGCGAGAACTGTCCGGTCTGGACCCTCGAACCGTTCGCTCCCGACTACGAACGAGACTGGGACGACACCTGGCTGGCCGAGCGGTAGCATGCCGGTCCCGGGCGGGCTGCTGACGCAGATCGCTGTCGTGGCGGTCGCGTTGTACACGCTCGTGACTGCGGCGAGCCGGGCGATCGGCCGGCTGCTGGCGCTCGCCGAGTACTACGACGTCGACGAGGTCCTCGTCGGGATGACCGTCCTCGCGTTGGGAACGAGCCTGCCGGAGCTCAGCTCCCACCTCGTCGCGTCGCTCGGCATACTCTCCGGCGTCCTCGACTACCAGATCGCCTCGGCCGTCGTCATCGGCGGAAACACCGGCTCCTCGACCGTCCAGCAGTTCCTCCTCGTCGGCGTTCTTCTCATCGGGTACGGGACGGTTCGCGTCTCTCGGGCGTTCGTCTACGAGAGCTATCTGCCGATGCTGGGCGCGATCGGTGTGACGATGCTGCTCGCCTGGGATGGAACGATCGGTCGGCTCGACGGACTCCTGCTGCTGGGCAGCTACCTGGTGTACGTCGGCGTGATGATCTCCCGCCGGGAACGAACCCGATCCCTCCGGGAGGCCCCGAGCACAGATCCTCGCCGAGACGCTGTGGTTGCCACGGGGCTGCTCGTCCTCGTCCTGCTCGCTGCCTCGCTCGTGCTCTCGGTCGTCGAGGTGGTCGTCGATACGCTCGCCGTCGGTGGCTCGATGGTCGGGGTCGTGACCCTCGGCGTGGCCGCCTCGCTGCCGGAACTGACGGCCGTGATGGACGCCCTCCGCCGACGGTCGCCCCACGTCGCGCTCGGGACCCTCGTCGGGAGCAACGTCGTCAACCCTCTCGTCGGTATCGGTCTCGGCAGCGCCCTCTCGACGTACGCCGTCCCGCCGGCCGTCGTCCTCTGGGACCTCCCGTTCAAGCTCGTGGCCGGCGTGGGACTGCTCGGCTGGGCGCTGTACTGGCGAGAGGGGGAGTTCACGCGGACGGAGGGGGGCTACATGCTGGGGCTGTACTTCGCCTTCCTGGCCGGACGGCTGCTGTTGTTCCCGGGACAGTAGCCGGCCGAACCGTCGCCGCCACACGGGACTGAGTAGTCCGGCGATGCTCCGCGGACCGTCCTCGTAGGCGCGGGTGTTCGTGTCCACGACGTAGCGGACGTGAACCGTCGGGTCGCAGGTCCGTGCGGATCCGGGCCCGCGGCTGACGGCTCGTTCGGTCTCTGGACCTCCGTCCGTCGGGACGTGCCTGTCGTCGTACGTGACGCTCCGAGGACAGTACGGTTCGCGGTCGCAGGTGGTCACATGGGGATCACTCGCCTCGTCGGCCGTACGTGTCGTTTCCCCAGCCGAAATCGGAGGCCTCGTCGTTCCGTTCGAGGTAGTCCTCCAGCGTCTCGTGTACGGCGCGGCCGAGGTCCTGTAACGCGGCGTCGATCATCGAAACCGTGCTCGAATCGAACGATTCGGTCGCGTCCCGCTCCCGCCAGTCGTCCGGTACCGTCGGAGCGTCGAATCGAAGCCGGTCTTCGGTCGGGTCCCAGTAGAAGTCGAACGCCCGAAACAGGCCGAGGTCGCTGACGGTTCGAACGTGCTCTTCGTCGAGGTCCGTGTACGCGGCCCACTCGTTGAACCCCTCCGCCCACGCGCCCTCCTGTAGCAGGTCTTCGATATCCTCGCGGTAGAAGTCCTCCGACCCGAGCGTCTCCTCCTGCAGGTCGAACTCGCGCGGCATCCCTCGGTTCGAGAGGTCCGGTGGTTCCGGAACCTCCACGTCGAGCGCCATACGAAATGTTACACCGGGAACACAATAAAGACGGGCACCGATTCCCGACGCCGCCGACTGCTGCGCTCGCGTGGGACCCGGACGACCACGTGGTGGTTCGGCTTCGACGCCGTCGAGCGTGCCTGCAGGACGCCACAGTTCGCCGCCGTGTGCGCCTTCAGCGCGAGGACAGCTGCAGGGTGCTGGGGTGGCCCGTCTACCGCCCTGCTCCGGTCGTTCTTGCCGACGGGCTGTTTAATGTGTCCGGCCGACGATCACTCACGCATGCGAGGCTTCCGAGTCGGTTCGGCGTTCGGTATCCCGGTCAGGCTCAACTGGACCTTCCTGATCGTTCTCCCGCTCTTTGCCGTGTTCATCGCCTGGGACGTCGCTGAGCTGGTGGTCGTGATCAACGAGACGTTCGGCGCGACGATGGATCCGGCCCGGCTGACGGCGGGGAACCTCCCGTGGTTGCTCGGGCTGGCGTCGGCGCTCGGACTGTTCGGAGGCGTCCTGTTACACGAGTTCGGCCACTCGGTGGTTGCACTCCGATACGGGTACGAGATCGATTCGATCACCCTCTGGTTACTCGGCGGGGTGGCGAGTTTCGCCGAGTTCCCGGAAGACTGGCGTCACGAGCTGGTGATCGCTATCGCAGGCCCCGTCGTGAGCGTCCTCCTCGGCGTGGGCTCCTACGTGGCGTTCACCGCTCTCCCCTCGAGTCTGGACACGGCCCGGTTCGTCTTCGGCTATCTCGCGATCCTGAACGTCGTGCTCGCTGCGTTCAATCTGCTCCCCGGATTTCCGATGGACGGCGGACGTATCCCCCGGGCGCTCCTCGCCCGGAACCAGCCACACGCGAAGGCGACCCAGCAGGCCGCTGCCGTCGGGAAAGTGTTCGCGTTCGGTCTGGGCCTTCTCGGGCTGTTCACCAACTTGTTTCTCGTCGTGTTGGCGTTTTTCATCTACATCGCCGCGTCCGGCGAGGCCCAACAGACCACGATCAAGGCGGCCTTCGAAGACATCACGGTGAGCGACGTGATGACGGGCGGAGAGAACCTCAGGACGGTTTCCGAGGAGACCACCGTCTCCGAGCTCCTGTCGCGAATGTTCACCGAGCGCCACGTCGGGTATCCCGTCCTGCGAAACGGCGACCTCGTCGGGATGGTGACGCTGGACGACGCGGGTGCCGTCGAGGCGGTCGAACGAGACGCGTATCGCGTCGAGGACGTGATGTCGACCGACCTCCATACGATCCACCCCGACGCCGACGCAATGACCGCCTTCCAGCGGATGCAGCAGAACGGCGTCGGTCGCCTGCCGGTCGTCGACGAGGACGGTGACCTCGTCGGGATCGTCTCCCGGACGGACATGATGCGGACGTTCGACGTCATCCAGAGCGGCGGGGCGCCACGGCCGCTCCGCGAACCGACCGCCGACCCCGGTCCCCGGTGAGGGTCGGTGTCCCGGGAGGACGCCGTGCCACGAGCGGGGACGCCGGCATCCGGGGCCGGGTCCGTCGTCGCGGCGCAGGAAAGCGGTGGCAGGAACGGACCCGACCCCGGTCGACGCCCGGGGTTCCCTCGACCGACCCCTTCAATCGCGGCGCTCCTCGCCGTCGCCCGTCGCGCCGTTCGATTCCGGGCTGCGTTGCACGACGAGCACCGGGCCGAGAAAGCGGTCGGCGACCTGGTCGGCCGGCATCCCGAACACGAACGTCGCCAGGGAGGGGTCGGACTCGCCCATGACGACGGTGTCGAACGCCCCGGCCGCCTCGACGATCGCATCGAGGGCGTCACGGCCGCGGTCGACGCGCGTCTCGATCCTCGACGTGTCCAGGCCCAGGTCGTCCAGTCGCTCCACCAGTCCATCGAGGAGCGTCCCGACGTCCTCGTCCGTCTCCGCCTCGTCCGCGGCGTGGTACAGCGTCACCGAGACGTCCGTTTCGCCGAACAGGCCCGCGACGGCGCGGGCCAGGCGGTCGACGCCGACGGTACCACGAACGGCGACGAGCACGTCCTCGACGGGCCCCGTGGCGTTCGGGACGAGCACGGCCATGCAGTCGTGGTCCCTCGTCATCCGGTCGATCGTCTTCTGGCCGTCGTGGGTGAACACGAGTCGGCGCTCGACGGTCGCCCCCGCCTCCTCGAACATCGTCTCGTACTCCTCGAGCCGTTCCGTGGCCCGGTCCTCGAACTGCATCTGCGCCTGTCCCGGCGCGGTTTGCTCGGGGATGACGTGGTACCCCAGCAGGACGACGTGGGCGTTCGCGAGGAGTGCGGGGACGCCCTCGGGGACCGATTCGCCTTCGAGCACGCGAACCGGGACGAGGATCGAGGGTCGGTCCGTCATGGTCGGACGTCTCCTTCGAGCGTGACGTCCCCAGCGTAATAACGGTACCAGAGGTACGCGACGGCCATGACCACGATGCCGACGCCGATCGACGCGGCCTGCATGAAGGCGATCAGTCCGAAGCTCGCGAGCGCACCCACGGCCGGAACCGCGGGATAGCCGGGCACGCGGAAGCCGGGGGAGTACCACTCGGGGTCGCGCCGCCGTAACACGATCAGGGCGACGCACATCAGCCCGTACATGACCAGGTGGAGAAACGAGGCGACCTCGGCGAGCAGTTCGACCCGACCGGTCGCGACGAGGACGAGGATCGGGCCACCGGCAGCGAGCAACGCGACGTGAGGCGTGCCGTACCGGAGGTTGACCTCGCTCGCCCTGCGCGGGAGCAGGGCGTCGCGGCTCAGCGCGTACACCGCCCGCGAGGCGCTGAGGATCGACGCGTTCGCGCTGGAGAACGTCGCCAGCAGCCCCGCGCCGAGGATCGCGACCGCGCCGGGCAAGCCGAGGAAGTCGCGGGCGACCTCGACCATCGCGGTCTCCCCGAACTGCCCGAGCCGGTCGGCACCGAACGCGCTGGTCGCGACGAAGATCGTCACGACGTAGAAGACGGTGACGACCAGGACCGATCCGACCATCGCCAGCGGGAGGTTCCGGCCCGGCCGTTTGATCTCGCCCGCGACGGTCGCGACCTGGGCGAACCCCAGATACGACGTGAACACGAGCGCCGCGGTCGTCAACACCGGGAAGTAGCCCCTGGAGAAGAACTGCTCCGGAACGGTTCGACCGCCGAACACGCCCACGGCGTCGAGGACACCGTACGAGAGAAAGCCCGTGAGCGCCGCGAGGAGGACCACCACCACCACGTTCTGGATCGCCGCGGTGTTCTCCGTGCCGCCGATGCTCAACGCCGTCAGGGCCGCCCCGAACAGCAGTCCGATCCCGACGACGGGACTGAACGGGAGTCCGACGCCGAGTTCGGCGAACACGACGCTCGCGTAGTGACCGAGCCCGACCAGATAGAACGCGGCGGCGAACATCAGCCCCAGCCACAGCCCCAGCCCGACGATCGCGCCGTAGGCCGTCCCCAGCCCCCGCGAGACGAAGTAGTAGCCACCGCCGCTCCGGGGCATCGCCGTGGCGAGTTCCGAGGTCGGTAGCGCCACGAGCAACGCGATCAGTCCGCCGATCGCAAAGGAGAGAGTGGCCGCGAGACCCGCGTTGTTCGCCGCCAGGCCCGGGAAGACGAAGATGCCCGCCCCGATCATGGTCCCGATCCCGATCGCCAGCCCGCCGACCAGCCCGATGGTCCGCTCGAGTTCGACGTCGTCGTCGTGGACCGTCGTGTCGTCGGTGACGGCTTCCGGTTCCGCTACGGGAGCCTCACCGGCGACGTTCCGGCCAGCCGACTCGGCGTCGGCGGACTGATCGGCCATAGCGGACAGTTGTCACAGCCGGCGGATAAATCCGCACGCCGGATCGGCGGTCGTGTCGAGAGAAGGCAGGTCTGGACGGGCGACGGGTGGCGAGACCGCCCCGAACGCCTCCGGCCGTTCACGGCGGCGTCGCCGTCGGGCGCTCGGAGGCGCCCCTCGATCCGGGGACCCGGCTCACACACGGACGCCCCAGAAGAACGCGATCCCCAGGACGGTGACGATCGACAGGAGGAACTGCAGCGGCGCGCCGACCCGGATGAAATCGGAGAACGTGTACCCGCCGGGCCCGTAGACGAAGAGGTTCGTCTGGTAGCCCACCGGCGTCATGAACGCCGTCGAGGCGGCGAAGGTCACGGCGAGGACGAACGCGAACGCGTTCGCCCCGATCGATTGCGCGGCGCTGGCCGCGACAGGGATCATCAACACGACGCTCGCGTTGTTGCTGATGACGCTCGTCAACAGCCCGGTCGCGAGGTAGAACACCCACAGGACGCCGATCGCTGGCAGGAACGCCGACGTCGCAGCGACGGCGTCGCCGAGCAGCGCCGCCGCGCCCGTCTGCTGCAGGGCGATGCCGAGCGGGATGACGCCCGCGAGGAGGAAGATCACGTTCCACTCGACGGACGAGTAGAGCTCCGTCGGCTTGAGGACGCCGGTGAAGACCATCGCGACGACGCCGACGAGCGCCGAGACGACGATCGGGTGGACGTTCAACGCCGGCAGTGCGACCACGCCGGCGATGATGCCGACCGCGAACGGGGTCTTCTCGCTCCGGTAGGTCACCTCGTCGAACTCGTGGGCGACGATGAAATCCTCGTTCTCGACGAGCCGCGTGAGGCTGTCGGGCGGTGCCTGGACCAGGAGCGTGTCGCCGACGCGAATACCGATGTCCTCGAACCGGTCCCGGACGACGTCGCCACGGGTGCGAAAGGCCAGCACGTTCGCGTCGTAGCGCTGTCGAAACGACGAACTCGCCAGCGTCTCGCCGACGAGAAACGACCCCGACGGGATGACGACTTCGACGAGCACCGGCTCGTCCGCCTCCGGATGCAGGTCGTCCTCGGTTCGCGGACCGCCCGACAGCGCGAGTCCCTCCGCGTCCATGATGTACTCGAGGGTCTCGCGGCTCGTCCCGAGCCGGAGCGTGTCGCTCTCGTGGATCTCTTTGCGATCGAGCGGTTCGTCGAAGCGCTCGCCGTAGCGGATCAGCTTTGACATCCTCCCCGCGCTAAAGCGCGAGGATTCCTCCGTTGGGGGTTCGGCTACCGACCCACGGAGGCAACTTGCGGGTTCGTGCGCACTTCTTTGGGACTTTCGTGAGGGTGTGGTTTCCCCGACCAGTCGTGGTCGTCCCACTCGAATCGCACGGGCCGTGCCATCGGCCTGACTTCGCAATCGCTGTGTTCTCGAAGGAACGTCTCTGACGCCGTGAGGTCGGCGTGCCCCTCGAAGCCACATGGACACGTCAGCGTATCCTCGTGGCGAACCGTCTCCTCGTGGTCGCCACACTCGGGACACGTCTGACTCGTCCACGCTTCCGACTCGACTTCGAGGCTGATACCGTACTCCTCACAGACACACGCGAGACGGTGGATGAACTTCTTGAACGCCCAGAAGTTGTGCGTCTTCTCGTTCACCCGCATCGACCAGTGCGTTTCCAGCACGTCGGTCAAGTCGCCCACGTACACCGTCGCCACGCCCTCGTCGTACAGCCGTTCAACGAGGTCGCGCACCAGCGCGTTCTGTGCGTGGTCACGGCGACGGGTTCGCTGTCGGTACAGCCGTCGAATCCGCTTCGATGAGTAGCGTCTCTCTCGGAGTTTCGATTGTAGACGGGCGATTTCGTCTGTTGTCTCGCGGAACCGTCCGAATAACTCCCGTCCGTCGTAGAGGTACTGGTTTCCAGTGGTCGTGGAACAGGCGACGAGATTGTTTGTGCCAACGTCGAGGGCGGCTTCTTCGGAAGCCAGTGGTGAATCCAGTCGAGAATCAGGGACGGTGACTGGTTGAAAAGCCCTGAACGTG
>JBDGTB010000031.1:0-25042 GCA_042217235.1 Haloferacaceae archaeon
CGAGACGACGCTCTGGGAGGGCGGGACGGTCGTCGTCCCGGCGTTCGCCATCGGTCGCACCCAGGAGCTGCTCATGATCTGTGAGGCGTACGACATCCCCTGTTACGTCGACGGGATGGGGAAACGAGTGACCGAGATGCTGCGGCAGTACCCCGGGTTCGTCCGCGACGCCGGTGCACTTCGTCGCGCGAAGTCCCACGCCCGGTTCGTCACCGGCCGCGACGGTCAGCGCGAGCGCATCACCGAACAGAAGGCGGCGATCGTCACCACCAGCGGCATGCTGTCCGGCGGCCCGGCCATGACCTACATCCCCGAGATCCGGTCGAACCCGGTGAACAAGATCACGCTGACCGGCTACCAGGTCGAGGGGACGCCCGGGCGGGACCTCGTCGAGACGGGCAGCGCCGAGATCGACGGCCGACGGATGCCCGTCAGCGCGAAGGTCGAGCAGTACGACTTCTCCGCGCACGCGGACCGCGACGGCCTCCGGTCGTTTCTCGACGCGTATCCGGACGCGACGGTGCTCGTGAACCACGGCGACCGCTGCGAGGCGTTCGCCGCCGAACTGCGCGCGGACGGGGTCGACGCGACGGCGCCCGCGGTCGGCGACGTCCACGTCCAGTGACCGCCGGCCGATGCGGCCGCGACGCCCCTCACGGGGGGTTCGTCCGGGCAACACGTTGAAACGGTCGTGGCACCTCGAATGCGACACGATGATGCTCCCGACGCACGTGCTCGTGGGGATGGCGCTCGCCCTGCCGTTCGCGGCCGCGACGCCGGAGTTCGCCGGCGTCGCGCTCGTGGCGGGGGCGGTCGGCGGCGCCGTCCCCGACTTCGACATGTACGCGGGCCACCGGCGGACGCTCCACTACCCGGTGTACTACGCCGCGCTCGGGGTCCCGGCGGTCGGGGCCGCGGCACTCGTCCCGACGGCCGGGACGACCGCGGCCGCGGTCGCCCTGCTCGCCGCCGCGGTCCACAGCGCCTCCGACGCGCTCGGCGGGGGCCTCGAACTGCGCCCGTGGGAGGCGACCTCCGACCGGGCCGTCTACGACCACTGGCGGGGCCGCTGGCTCGCGCCGCGGCGCGTGGTTCGCTACGACGGGGCCCCGGAGGACCTGCTGCTCGCGGTCGCGGTCGCCGTCCCGCTCCTGCTCGCGCTCGGGGGCGTGCGCCGGTGGACCGTCTTCGGCATCCTGGCCGTCGCGACCGCCTACGCCGCCGTCCGTCGCGTCCTGCCCGACGTCGCCGAGTGGCTCCTCGACGGCCCGCTGGTCCGGCGGCTCCCGGACGGACTGCTCGCCCGCGTCCCCCCGCGATACCGGCGTGGCGTGCGCTCCCCGCGGTCGGTCGAGCCCCGCGGGGACGGCCGATAGATGCCCGGCCGCGGCCCGGGCGCCGGCGCCGGTGCCGCACAGCCTCGCGTCGACCACGACCCCGTGACGGGCCGCGTCGTCGCCCGACGGGAGCGACCGGGATGACGCCCGCGGTCGCGCCCGTCGCCGTCCTCGCGCTCCAGGGCGCCCTGCTCTTGCTCGCGCTCGAGGGGGCCCGTCGGGAGAACGTCGCCGCGGCCGTCAACGGCCTCGCGTCGCTGGGGGCCGCGCTCGCGCCGAGGGCCCTCGAGGCCACGCTCTGGGGGGCCGGGAGCGGCGTCGACGTCGGGCCGACGCTCCCGCTGTGGATCGGCGTCGCGGGGGTCCTCCACTCCCTCGGGATGCTCGGCCTCTACGAGTCGACGGCGTGGTGGGACCACCTCACGCACGCCGTGTCCGCGGCGC
The DNA here is from genome assembly GCA_042217235.1 of Haloferacaceae archaeon. GTDB lineage: Archaea > Halobacteriota > Halobacteria > Halobacteriales > Haloferacaceae > A07HB70. The sequence goes on from JBDGTB010000031.1 coordinate 1,782, forward strand.
TGGTCGCGGCGCTCGTGTACGCGGGCGTCGTCGTCCTCACCCGAGGGACGCCGCTCGACGCACACGCGGTGCGCGGCGCCGCGACCCTCGCGTTCGTCGTCGGCGTCGGCGTGTTCTGGGAACTCGTCGAGCTGGCCGCCCGCCACGTCGGCGAGCGCTACGGCGTCGAGCCCGTGCTCGTCCACTACGGCCCCCGGGACACCGTCCTCGACCTCGCGTTCAACGTCGTCGGCGCGCTGGCGGTGGTCGCCCTCGACCTGCGGACCTTCGTCCCCCTGGCCGGGCAGTCGCCCGCGGCGACCCGACAGCTCCTGGTGACGACCGGCGCGGCCGTGGTCGCGCTGTCCGTGCTCCTGACGCTGTGGATCAGCCCGGGCGACGCGCTCAGGCCATCGCCGTGACGGCGCCCCTACACTGAAGTGTAATCGTCCGTATGAGAAGCCATGCGCGTGGGACGACTCCTGACGGAGGACCGGGCCGTGGCGCCCGTGATCGCCGTCATCCTGCTGGTGGCGATCGTGGTGGTGCTGGCGGCGGTCATCGGGACGTACGTACTCGGGGTGGGCGAGAGCGTCGACGCGGCGCCGCAGGCGAAGTTCACGTTCGACGCCGTTCCGGCAGCGACCGGGACGGGCCAGGACGTGACCGTCACGCACTTCGGCGGGGAGAGCTTCACCGAGGACAACACGAACGAGCTCCGGGTCCGGACCGCGGCGACCAGCGCTCGGTGGGCCCTCCCCGTCGACTCGGGGGACGAACGGGTGGTCCGGAACGTCGCGAACGGCACCGAGGTCCGCGTGGTCTGGTCGAGTCCGACGAACGAGACGTCGACCGTCGTCGCCACCGGGCAGGTGCCGGGCTGACCGGGCGACCGGGGGGTCCCCGGACCTGCCCCGGACCGGTCCGGGAGTCCCCCCGCATTTCACCTGAACGACCAGGCTGAAGTGAGCGGCCGCTGTCCCCGCGCTCGTGTCGACACGGGGGCGTCAGGCGCGCGGGGACGAACGGCTGCTCACCGGCCGGACGGGCCGGGTGACGCTCGCGCTCGGGCTCGGGTGGCTGAGCGTCGGGCTGGGCCGACGGGTGATCCCGCCGCTGTTGCCCTCGATCATCGAGGACCTCGCCATCACGCCGTCCCGGGCGGGCTTTGCCCTCACGGTCCTCCTCGTGTTCTTCGCGGCGCTGCAGTACCCCGGCGGCCGGCTGTCCGACCAGCTCTCGCGGGAGACCGTCCTGGTCACCGGCGTCGGGGTGCTGACGGTCGGCGCGGGCCTCGTGGCCGTCGCCACGGGCTACCCGGGCCTGCTCCTCGGGCTGGCCGCGTTCGGGACGGGCGCCGGGCTGTTCTCGATCCCGGCGCGGGGGCTGCTCTCGGACCTGTTCGTCGCGCGGCGGGGGACCGCGTTCGGCCTGTTCCAGTCGGCCGGCCGGGTCGGGAACATGCTGGCGGCCGGGCTCGCGGTCGCCGCGCTCGCCGTGGCGACGTGGCAGGCCGCGTTCCTCCCGCTGGTCGGGGCGTTCGTCCTCACCGGCGTCGCCGTCCACGTCTTCCGCACCGAACCCTACGTCGTCCGCCGTCCCCACCTCGAGTTTCGCGACACCGTCGGTCGGCTGCTCGCGACGAAGGAGGTCCCGTGGGTGCTCGTGACGTACATGTGTTTCACCCTCTCGTGGAACGGCACGCTCGGCTTCCTGCCGACGTTCCTCCAGGCGGAGAAGGGCCTCGCCCCGACGCCGGCCAGCGCCGTCTTCGCGGCCGTCTTCGTCGTCGGGACGCTCGTGACGCCGCTCGCCGGCGACCTCAGCGACCGCACCGACCGCCTGCCCGTCGTCGTCGCCGCGCTCGCGCTCGGCCTGGTCGGGCTCGCCACCCTCGTCGCCGCGCCGGGCCTCGTCGGGGTCGTCGCGGGCGTCGTCGTCTTCGCCACCGGCCTCTCCTCGTTCCCGGCGGTGATGCAGGCGTACCTCATGGACCTGTTCGACGACGAGAGCATGGCGGGGGATTTCGGCGCGCTGAAGACCATCTACTCCGGCGTCGGGAGCCTCGGCCCGACGTTCGTCGGAACCGTGGCCGAGCGCGCGAGCTACGGGGTCGCCCTGACCGGCCTCGCGGGGACGCTGGTCGTCGGCATCCTGCTGGTCCTGTGGCTCCGGTTGCGAGTCACGGCGTAGCGGCCCCGCCCCCGACCGCCCGGTGCGGTCCCCGTCGAGCGGTCCGAGGCGCCGGCCGACCGGCGGCTCGCCCGTCAGGTCCCCCTCCGGCGTGGCTCGCTGGCGCCGCGATCGTCGCGCGCGGGAGCGGCGGCCCGGCGCTCGATACGGGGAGCGAGGTCGGACTGGCGCGCGACGTCTACGCGAACGACGATTCGAGGACGAACAGCCCGTGGTTCGGGTCGGTGCAGTAGACGTAGCCCCGGTCGTCGACGACGACGTCCTCGAGCTGGGTGCCCAGCTCCCCGCGGGGGCGGTTCGAGCCGACCCGCTCCGCCGGCGCCTCGGGGACGTAGTAGCCGACCTCGCTGGGCGCGAGGGGGTTCGAGACGTCGAACACGCGGAGCCCGGCGTTGAACCACGTCATGAACACGTACTCGTCGGTGACGAGCCGCGGACCGGCCGCCTCCGGGTGGTGCTGGTTGTGGGGGCCAAAGCGGGCGGGCTTCGCGTAGTAGGTGTCGTACGGGCGGTCCGGTTCGGGCCGCGGCTGGGGGAGCGTTCCGACCGCACGCGGCCCGCGGTGTCGCCGCCCCTCATACCCCGGGTCCCGCTCGTCCGAGACGTCGACGACGAACGCGTAGGCGAGCGGGTCGCCCCGCTCGTGGTCGAGGGGCGACCCCTCGGCGATCGCCTCGCTGTTCACCACGGCGAGGTCCGACCCCGGGACCGGCACGACCGAGTGAACGCCGTTGTACCCGCCGAGCATGCCGCCGAAGTCGCCCCGGTAGACGAGCGTCGGGTCCCTGGGCGTCGAGACGTCGAGCACGACCATCCCGAGCCGGCCGTAGCTCAGGTAGGCGCGGTCGCCCCGGACGTACGCCGGGCCGTGGAAGTAGTGCGAGTGCGACTCGCCCCGGGCCTCGGGCCGCTGCCCCGGCCACCGCCACGTGGCGACCTCCGCCGGCCGCTCGGGGTCGGAGACGTCGACGACCGAGAGGTGACAGTTCTTCACCGGGTCGACGGACGGGTCGTCGATCGTCGGCTCGGCGCCGGCCGGGCTGGCGCACATGTACGCGTAGTCGCCGCCGGCGTAGAAGTTGCGGTGGGTGCCGCGCCCGCCGGTGTCCCAGTGAGCGAGGAGCTGTGGGTCGGTCGGGTCCGCGGCCACGTCGAACACGTACGCCCCGGCCTCGTAGGGCTCGGACGGGTCGTACGGCTCACGGTCGACCGGGCCGCCGGTCCCCGGCCGTTCGAGCCCACAGATGAGCAGGCCGTCGGCGACCTGGACCTGCTTGGTCGTCGTGTTCGCCGGCCCCTCGACGAACCGAACGAGCTCCGGCGACGCCGGGTCGGTCACGTCGAGGACCGTCCACCCCGAGTGCCAGAAATGCCCGAGGTAGAGCAGGTAGCGCCCGTCGACCTCCCGGACCGCGATCTTGAACGCCGGCCGGCCGTCGAGGCGGTGATAGCCCACGAGCGACACGCCGCGTTGCTCCTCGGCTTCCGGAGCCATGCCCACGCCCAGGCCGGCGCGACGGTTAACGTCTCGGTAGCACAGGACACGGGATCGGGGTGCCCGACCCACGGCGACGCCGCGGGCACGGTCGGACGGGGGTCGGCGTCGGCGCCTCGGCGGCGAGGACGGGCTGGTATTAACTCCTCGCGCACGGTAGTCCGCGCCGTCATGCACCGACTCCGATTTCGGGACCCCGCCGGGAGCGTTCGGACGGGGACGCTCGAGGGCGACGCCGTCCGCTTTGGCGCCACGACGTACGACCTCGCCGAGGTCGACGTCCTCCCGCCGGCGGAGCCCACGAAGATCGTCTGCGTGGGGCTGAACTACTCCGACCACGCCGCCGAGACCGACTCGGACGTGCCCGACCGCCCGCTGCTGTTCGCGAAGTTCCCGAACGCCGTGGCGACCCACGGCTCGACGGTGCGGCTCCCGGCGGACAAAGACCGGATCGACCACGAGGCCGAACTCGGCGTCGTCGTCGGGACACAGTGCCGGGACGTCCCCGCCGAGCGGGCCGAGGAGGTGATCGCGGGGTACACCTGCCTGAACGACATCTCGAACCGCGACGACCAGCGCGTCGAGCAGAACTGGATCCGCGGCAAGGCGTTCGACAACGCCCTCCCGATGGGGCCGGTGCTCGCGACGCCGGACGAGCTGCCCGACGACGCCGCGATCGAGCTCCGCGTCGACGGCGAGCCGCGCCAGTCCTCGACCGTCGGGAACCTCATCTTCCCCGTCCCTGAGCTGATCGAGGAGATCACCGCCTACATGACCCTCGAACCGGGCGACGTGATCGCGACCGGCACGCCGGCCGGCGTCGGCCCGCTCGAGGACGGCGACGAGGTCGCGGTCGAGATCGAGGGGGTCGGGACGCTCGAACACACCGTCGCCGCGGGGGAGTTCGCGGGCGAACTCACCCACGACTTCGTCCCGGATCTGTAGCTCCGCGGGCGCGCCAGCGCCGGCGTCCGTCACGCCACGACCGTCGAACGCTCGGGCAGGGGCCGACTGCCGTTCTGGGGCGTCGGACCCGGACCGGCGCGGGGGCGACCGTCCGGACCGGCGGTCAGCCGGCGCTCGTCGTGTTCGTGCTCCCGCACTCGGGACACTGCGTGAGCGTCCCGAGCGAGGGGTGGTCGGCCGCGTCCCACTCGTCGCTGTCGGTCCGTGCCGCGAACCCGCAGTTCCGGCAGGTGGTCGAAGCGGTTGGGTCGTTGACCATACCCGGGGCTCCGTCGTCCAGCACCGTAACCGTTTCTCGGGGGGCGGTCCGACACACGCTTTTACCCTCGTGTTGTGTAGGTTACACCATGTCCGACGCAGACGCCGCGACCGACGCGGAGGGCGAGTCAGTTCGCGCACCCTACCCAAGCCTGGGGAAGCCGTTCCGCTCCCGGCCGGACGCCGAGATGAACGCGATCGGCTGGGCGCTGTTCGTCGGGCTGGTCGCCCTCCTCCTCCCGTTCCTGCCGCTCGTCGTCCTCGTGTGGGTCCTCTCGAAGGTGGTCGAGGCCGTCGCCCAGCGCGGTCAGGAGCGCGTGCGCGGGTCGTAGTCGACGCCGAGCAGGTCGAACTCCGTGCCGACGCCGCGCTCCCGGGCGTGCTCGTAGACGACGCGTGCGGCGGCCACGTCCTGGATGGCGAGGCCGGTGGAGTCGAAGACGGTGACCCCGTCCCCCGGAACCCGCCCGGGCGTCGCCCCCTCGACTATCTCCCCGAGCTCCGCGTGGACGTCGTCGTCGCCGATCAGCCCGGCCTGCCAGGGGACGTTGATCTCCCCCGAGTGGACGCACTGCTCGCGGTCGTCGATGACGAGCTTCGCGTCGAGCAACAGCTCGTCGGCGAGCTCGTGTTTCCCGGCGGCGTCGGCGCCCATCGCGTTGACGTGGGTGTGCTCGCCGACGTCGTCGCGGGCGACGACCGGCCGCTCGACGGGCGTGGTCGTCGACACCACGTCACAGCTCGCCGCCTCCGCGACGCTCCCGGCGCGGACGTCGAAGCGGTCCTCGAAGGCGGCGACGAACGCCGTGGCGGCCGCCTCGTCCACGTCGGCGACGACCACCTCCTCGATCGGTCGGACGGTCGCGACCGCCTCGAGCTGGGTGTAGGACTGGGCACCCGCCCCGACCAGCCCCATCGAGGTGGCGTCGGTGACGGCGAGGTAGTCCGTCGCCACGGCGGCGGCCGCGCCCGTCCGCTGGAGCGTCAGCGCGCGGCCGTCGAGGACCGCGAGCGGGAAGGCACTGGCCGGGTCGGAGTAGATCATCGTGCCCATCACCGTCGGGAGGTCGTACCGCTCCGGGTTCTTCGGGTGGGAGTTCACCCACTTGACGCCCGCCGCGTCCCAGTCGCCGCCGTCGAGGTAGGCGGGCATCGAGCGGAAGTCGCCGTCGTACCGCGGCAGGTCGATGTAGGACTTGGCGGGCATCACCGCGTCGCCGCGCTCGTAGGCCCCGAAGGCCGTCTCGACCGCACGGACGAGCTCCGGCATCGAGGTGCTCGCGTCCACGTCGTCGCCGTCGAGGAGCAGGGTCGGCATGACGGATGCCACCGCCGCGGCGCACTTAGCCCTGCCGCAACTGTCGTCAAGCCGAGTTAATCCGGCTTTAGACGGCCGCAAAGCGGCGGAAAGCTGCCTTCAGCGTCTCGGGGGTTCAGGTGGCACCGGCCCCTCGCTCCGAGCGCAGCATGATGCCCAAACGACTCGCCGCGGTCGCGCTCGTCGCGGCGGTCGCCCTCGCCGGCGTCGCCACGGCCACGCCGGGGGCGGCCCCCGCGGGCGCGAACGCGCCGGACGACGCACGGGCGGACGAACACGCCGACGACGCGGCGCCGAACGCCACGGCCGACGAGGCCGACGACGCGGGACGACCCATCCCGGTCCCGCCGTCGGAGGCGGACGCGAACGCGACCGAGGAGGTCCCGACCGACGGTGACGCTGACGCCCGGCGTGGCCCGCCGGCCGACGTGCCCGAGCAGGCCCCCGACCACGTCGGGGAGATCCACGACACGATCCGGTCGTTCCTGAACGGCACGCTCGACGGCTCGCTCGGTGACGCCGTGAGCGGCGTCGTCGGCGGCGACGAGGACGCCGCCGGCGCGAACGCCGACGCCAACGCGGCGTAACGGCTTCCGCCGTTCGACGGTCCCCACTGACGCGACGCCCCCGAACCGCCCTCACTGACGCGACGCCCCCGAACGGTCCGCACCGGCGCGGTCGCGGGCGGTCGACCGACGTGCTGACGCTCTCGGACCACCCCGTTTTCGGGACGGTTCCCCCGCCGACGCACGGTGCGTGCGACGGAGAGCGTCCGCCGACGTTCCCTCGGGCCGCGCGGAGCCGTCGCCGTTCGTGCCGTTCGTCGGGTCGAGAGCGAAAAAGCGGGGTCGCGTGACCGGTTCGCGCCGGCGCGGGCCGGCGGCGTGGGGGACGTGTCGGAGGTCGGCGCCGTCAGGCTACGCCCGTCGGCTCGCGTGGGTCGACCGTGCCCGCGTTCACATGGCGCCGCCCATGCCGCCCATGCCGCCCATGCCGCCGCCGGGCGGACCGCCGGGGCCGCCCTCCTCGTCCTCGCCGCTGAGGTCGCCGGCGGTGATGATGTCGTCGATCTTCAACACGAGGTTCGCGGCCTCGGCGGCCGAGGCGACCGCCTGCTCTTTCGCGTGGGCCGTCTCGACGACCCCGGCGTCGAACGTGTCGACCACGTCGCCGGTGAACACGTCGAGCCCGGCGCGGACGTCGCCACCGTCGTGGGCCGCCCGGAGGTCGACGAGCGTGTCGATGGAGTCGAGGCCGGCGTTCTCGGCGAGCACGCGCGGGACGAGCTCGAGCGAGTCGGCGAAGGCCTCGACGGCGAGCTGCTCGCGGCCGCTGACGGAGTCGGCGTAGTCGCGGACGCGGCCGGCGAGTTCGACCTCGGTCGCGCCGCCGCCCGCGAGGACGCGACCGTCGGCGACGGTGGAGGCGACGACGTCGAGCGCGTCGTTGATGCCGCGCTCGAGCTCGTCGACGACGTGGTCGGTCGAGCCGCGCAGGAGGAGGGTGGCGCCGTGGCCGTCCTCGCCCTCGACGTAGAACATCTCGTCGTCCTCGTCGCGGCGGACGCTCCCTTCGGCGGGGTCCTCGTCGGTGATCGAGTCGATGTCCGAGACGATGCGCGCGCCGAGGATCTCGGAGACGAACTCGATGTCCGATTTCTTCACGCGGCGGACGGCGAGGATGCCCTTCTTGGCGAGGTAGTGCTGGGCCATGTCGTCGATGCCCTTCTGGCAGAAGACGACGTTGGCGCCGGTGTCGACGATCTGCTGGACTTTCTCCTTGAGCTGCTCTTCTTCCTGGTCGAGGAAGGACTGCAGCTGGTCGGGGCTCTCGATGTTGACGGAGGTGTCGGCTTCGGCTTCCTCGACTTCGATGGCTTCGTTGAGGAGGAGGATCTCCGCGTCCTCGACCTCGGCGGGCATCTCGTCGTGGACGGGGTCCTTGCTGATGGCGGCGCCGCGCAGCAGCTCGCTCTCGCCGGACGAACGGCCGGTCTGGGTCTCGATGTTGATGTTGGCGGCGTCGACGACGATGTCGCCGTCCTCGGTCTCGACGGAGACCTGCTTGATGGCGTCGTAGATGATGCCGGAGAGCAGTTCCTTGTCGAGTTCGGCGCCCTTGCCGGTCATCGAGGTCTCGGCGACGCTGCGGACGAGGTCCTCGTCCTCGGGATCGACGTCGATGGCGACCTCGTCGACCTCCTCGCGAGCGCGCTCTGCGGCGAGGTTGTATCCCTTGATGATCGCCGTCGGGTGGATGTCGCGCTCGAGGAGGTCCTCGGCGTTCTTCAGAAGTTCGCCCGCGATTGCGACGGCAGTGGTCGTGCCGTCGCCGGCCTCGTCCTCCTGCGTCTCGGCGACCTCGACGATCATCTCCGCCGTCGGGTTGTCGATGTCCATCTCCTGGAGGATGGTGACGCCGTCGTTGGTGACCGTGACGTCGCCCATCGAGTCGACGAGCATCTTGTCCATCCCCTTCGGCCCGAGCGTCGACCGAACGGCCTGTGCGACGGCGCGCGCAGCCGAGATGTTGTACTCCTGCGCGTCCCGATCCTTGACGCGCTGGGCGTCCTCGCCCATGATGACCATCGGCTGACCCTGCATTCGCGGTCGCTGACTCATAGTCACAGGCGGGTTGTTTGCCGTTCTATATAAAGAGTCCGGTCCCGTCGGGCCAGCTCGGAGCGGCGTCGACTCGCCGGGACGAGCCGAATCCGCCGTCCCCGGCACGGAGGTCGCCGATATCGCGCGGTCGGTCACGACGGAGTTCGACCGGACGGACCCGACGCATGGTGGCAGTTTTTATACGTGCGCCCGGTCAGTCAGCCGGCTCCTTCCAGTGGATCGTGACCGTCCCGACGGCGAACGCGTCCCGCGTGTCCGCGTCGCGGGCGATCCGGACCTCGTTGACCCCCTCCCGGAGGTCGACGCCGGTCAGCGTGTCGACCCAGTACTGCCACCCCTCGTTGGGCGGGATGTCGAACCCGCTCAGCGGTTCGCCGTTGACGAGGATCTCGTGGCCGTACGCCCCCACGTCGAACGCCTGGATCCCGACGTAGGGCTCGGTCGCGTCCGCGACGGGCACCTCGAACTCGTGGGCGGCGGTCTCGTCGCCCGCGTCGGTCGTCCAGTCGAGGTCGAGCTCCCGCTCGTCGGGCGCGAGCTGGGCACCCACGTACACCGTCGCGTAGTTCGCACGGCGTGGCACGCCCGCCGGTTCTCGCGGGTGAACTATAAGCGCGACGACCTCAGTCGTCTGTCGCGTCCTCCGGACCGAACCCCGGGAGCTCCTCCTCTTCCTCCTCGGCCTCCAGCCGCTCCAGCTCCTTGCCGTACAGTCGCTCGCGGAGCTGGGCTCGCTTGTTCACGCCCTTGCGTTCGCGACCGGACTTCGTGTCAGGCATTCTCACGCACGGGTACGCGAGGGGGACGCTTCAACCTTTCCCGTGAACGGACGACAGACAGCCGCGAGCGGGAGCGCCGGATCGTCCGTCACAGCGCGTGGTGGGCCGCGACAGCACGGCGTCGCCCCCGGGTCACCGCGCGAGCGTCACCGCGTGATCGTCACGGGGACGCTCGCGCGGCGCGCGACCGCCTCCGCGACGCTCCCGAGCACCAGCCGCGACACGCCCGCCCGACCGTGACTCCCCATCACGACCTCGTCGGCGTCGAACTCCTCGACGGCCTCGAGGATCGTCGCGGTCGGCGCGCCGGTCCGGACCTCCGCGGTCGCGTCGACCCCCGTCCCGGAGAGCGTCTCGGCCGCGCCGGCGAGCAGGTCCTCGGCACCCCGGACGGTCGCCTCGTGCCAGTTCCCGTCCGGGTCGGGGTCGACGCCCTCGATCCCGTGGACGGGGTCGACGACCCCGAGCAGGACGACCGCCGCGTCCGGAAACGTCTCGCGGACGTACGCGACGGCCTCGTCCGCGGGACCGGACCCGTCGTAGGGGAGGAGTATCGTGCGCATGGCCGTCGTTCGCCCCGCGTCGACTTCAATGCGGGGCGCCCGACGGCGCGGGGGCGGGGCGGACGCGAACGCCGTCAGCGCCAGCGTCGGCGACGGTTCCGCCCGGGACGAATCAGCAGAAATATACGACTGACCGGTTGTTCAGGACCCATGGACAGAAGCGTCGCCGCCGTCGCGGTCGTGCTGGTGTTGGCGACGGCCGCCGTCCCGCCGGCGGCCGCGAACACGCTCGTCGTCGGCGAACCGGAGGTGTCGGTGTCGTCGCCGACGGGGCCGGTGCAGGCGAGCCAGTCGACGGCCGTGACCGTCGTCGTGTCGAACGCCGGCGACCTCGAACAGGGCGACCCGGAGAAGCCGGGCTACGAGCGGCAGGTCACGACGGCGCGGAACGTCCGCGTCCGGCTCCAGGAGGGCGGGGTCGACGCGCCCATCCAGGTGCAGACCGGCACGCGGACGCTCGGGAGCCTGCCGACCGGCGAGGCCGTCCCCCTGAAGTTCGACCTGGAGGTCGGGCGGGCGAAGCCGGGCACCTACCGGATCCCGGTCGTGGTGGAGTACGACTACACGCGGGCGATAAACTACGACCGGTTCGAACAGCCGGAGTTCACGGAGACGACCGAGGAGGTCCGGACGACGGTCACGCTCCGCGTCGAGTCGCGCCCGCAGTTCGAGGTCACGTCCGGGGGGACGGACGGGCTGTTCGCGGGCGACTCGGGCACGCTCGAGTTCACGCTGCGGAACGTCGGCTCCCGGACGGCGACGAACGCGACCGTCGCGCTGACGAGCGGCGCGTCCGGCGTGGCCTTCGGCTCGGCCGCGAACCCCCAGCGCTCGACCAGCCTGTACGTCGACTCGCTGGCCCCGGGCGAGAGCCGCACCCTGTCCGCCAAGGTCCGTGCCGGCGCCGACGTCTCGCCCGGCTCGTACCCGGTCGAGGCCGTCGTCACCTACGAGAACCGGAACGGCGTGACCCAGCGCGCGGACCCGCTCACGGTCGGCGTCACCGTCCGGCCCGACCGGCGCTTCGCGCTCCGTGACCTGCGAACCGAGCGGTTCCGCGTCGACGAGAGCGAGGCCCGCATCCGGGCCCGGATCGTCAACACCGGCGACGCCCCCGCACGCAACGTCGTCGTCGCCCTGGAGGGGTCCTCGCCCGTCGCCGCGACGAACGGCGAGTCGGCCGTGGGCGACCTCGCGCCCGGCGAGGCCAAACCCGTCTCCTTCACCGTCGACATCGCCGGCGACGCGGAGCCGGGCACCAACAGCTTCCGGTTCGGCGTCGAGTACGAGAACGCCGACGGGGAGGTGTTGACCGCCGACGACCCGATCCGGAAGGCGATCGCCATCGGACCCGAGCAGAACCCCTTCGAGGTCGTCGACGTCGCGACGACGGTGACGCCCGGGGGGAGCGCCCGGCTCGACGTCCGGGTGCGCTACGCGGGGGCGGAGCCCGTCTCGGCGGTCAACGCCAAGCTGTTCACGAGCGACCCGATCACCTCGTCCGACGACGGGGCCTACCTCGGCCGGATCGAGCCGGGCGAGACGGCGACCGCGAGCTTCCAGGTCTCGGCCGGCGGGAGCGCGCTCGTCAAGGAGTACGACGCCTCGATCGAGCTGCGCTACGACGAGGCCGACGGCGACACGAAGTTCACCGACGGCCTCCCGGTCGGCGTGCCGGTGTCCGAACCGTCCGGCGGACCGCCCCTGATTCCCATCGCCGTCGGCTCGCTGGTCGTGCTCGCCGCGGCCGGCTACGTCGTCGCCAACCGGGTCTGATGTCCGCGATGCGTCGGCTGTTCGCGACCGCCGGGCGCCTGATCGAGCGTCACACGCTCGTGACGCTTCTAGTCGCCCTCCTCCTCCTCGGGGCGGCGCTCGCCGGGGCGACCCAGATCCGGAGCGTCACCGGGAACGAGGCGTTCACGGGCGACGACCCGACGCTCGAGCAGTTCCAGGAGACGTTCGACCGCTCGACCATCGCGGTGCTGGTGCGCGGGCCGGTGACCGAGCCCGAGGCGATGCGCGCCATCGACCGGTTCGACCGGCGGCTGTCGCGGGTCGACGAGGTGTCGACCGTCGTCACGCCGGCCGACCGGGTGCGCCGCGAGTACGGGCGGATCCCCGGGTCCGAGCGGAAGATCGGCGCCGTCGTCGGCGAGGACGACTTCGCCTTCGCGACGGTCGTCCTCGACCCGGGGCTGTCCCAGGCGGAACAGCGCCCGGTGTACCGCGAGGCCGTGACGGCCAAGCGGTGGGTCGAGTTCCCCGCCGGCGTCTCGGTGACGATCACCGGCAGCGCCGCCTTCTCCGCGCAGCTGAGCACCGCGATCCAGGAGAGCACCCAACAGCAGCTCGGCCTGGCGGTCGGGCTGATGGTCGTGGCGCTTTTCTTCCTGTTCCGTGGCGTCCGCCTCCGCCTGCTCCCGGTGGTCGCCGTCTTCGTCGGCGTGCTGTACACCTTCGGGGCGATCGGCTACGCCGGCGTCCCCAACTCCACGCTGACCAGCGCGGTGTTCCCGATCCTCATCGGCCTCGGGATCGACTACTCCGTGCAGTTCCACCAGCGCTTCGAGGAGGAGCTGGCCAGGAACCCGCCGCGCGAGGCGCTCCCGCTCGCGCTCGGCGGGGTCGGCCCGCCGGTGTTCGTCGCCATGCTCGCCGCCGCGCTCGGCTTCGGCGCGACGTGGTTCTCCACGCGCGACTCCCCGGCGTTCGTCTGGTTCGCCCAGACCTCGATCTTCGGCGTTCTGCTCACCTTCCTCGCCGGGCTGATCGTCCTCCTGCCACTCCTCGCGCTCTACGCGCGCTGGCGGGGGGACGGCGCGGACGGCGATGGGAGCGACCCGGACGGGCCGGACGGCACGGACGACGGCGAGGCGGACCCGGGGCGGATGGGCCGGGCGCTCGGGACGACCTCGCGGACGCTCGCGGCCCGTCCGGTGCTCGTGTTGACGGTCGCGGTCCTCCTGATGGGGTCGGGGTTCGTCGCGAGCACGCAGCTGGAGACGCTCGCGGACACCGAGGAGTTCATCCCGCAGGACCTGCCGGCGTACGTCGACCTCCAGCAGTTCCGCGCGGTGACGGGCGGCGGCTCGGCGGTGCAGTTCGACGTGCTCGTCTCGGGCGACGTGCGCCAGCCCGAGACGTTGCGCTGGATGGACCGGTTCGAACGCGCCGCGGTCGGCAGCCCGACCGTCGTCGGCATGAACACGCCCGCGGACCTCGTCAGGCGGTACAACGGCGGCGAGCTGCCGCGGACCGAGGCGGGGGTCGACCGGGCGCTCGCGCGCGCGCCGGCCGCGGAGCGCGCCCGCTTCTACGGCGACGGGTACGCCCACATCGTCGTGGTCGGGGAGCGGGACATGTCGACCGAGGAGACGCTGTCGTTCATCGACAACGTCCGCGCCGCCGTCGAGCTCTCGCGCCCGCCCGCCGGCGTCGACGCGGAGCTGACGGGCACGACCGTCGTCTCCACCCCGTCGATCCTCGAGCAGATCGAGAACCGCGACCGGACCACCGCGCTCGGCGTCGCGTTCGTGTTCAGCCTGCTCCTGCTGTACTACCGCGACCCCGTGAAGGCCGTCGCGCCGATGGTGCCGATGCTGTTCGTCGTCGGCTGGCAGGGGCTCTACATGCTCGCGCTCGGGATCCGGGTGTCGCCGCTCGGCGCCTCGCTGGGCGCCCTGACCGTCGGCATCGGCGCCGAGTACACCGTCATCGTGATGGAGCGGTACTACGAGGAGCTCGGCCGGACGGGGGTGGCGCCGCTCGACGCCGTCGAGACGGCCGCCACCCGGGTCGGCAAGGCGATCACCGTCTCCGGGATGACGACGGTGTTCGGCTTCTCCGCGCTCGCCGCCTCGCCGTTCCCCATCATCGGCGACTTCGGCTACCTCACCGTCGGAGTGATCTTCCTGACGCTCGTCGCGGCGCTGGCGACGCTCCCGCCGACGCTCGTCGTCCTCACCCGCCTCGACCGCCGGGTCCGGGCGACGGTCGTGCGGACGCGATCGGGGTGAGCCACCCCCGGACCGACGCCGCGCTCGCACAGTGGCGCGTCGCGGCGGGCCGAGCGCGTCGGGAGACTTTTGCGTGGACCCGTCCAAGGTGGCGAGGATGACGACGGGTGCTCCGGACCGCAATGGAGGGACGGACACGCACGAGGCCATCCGGGCCGCCACCTACCGCGCGCTCTGCACCCACGGCTACTCCGACACCACCATCCAGCACATCGCCGACGAGTTCGAGAAGTCGAAGTCGCTGCTCTACTACCACTACGAGGACAAAGAGGAGATCCTCACCGACTTCATGCGGCACCTGCTGGACCGGCTCGCCGACGAGCTCGACGTCGACGAGGGCGACCCCTACGAGGACCTGCAGGCGCTGATGGACTGTCTCGTCCCCGTCCCGATGGACGAGGAGGACCGCCGGTTCCGGCGCGTCCTGTTCGAGATCCGCGCCGCCGCCTCGCACGACGAGCGCCACCGCGAGCTGTTCGCCCGCTCGGACGAGCTCGTCCGCGAGGCGTTCGCGGACGTCATCGCCCGGGGCGTCGAGTCGGGACAGTTCGTCGACACCGACCCCGACGAGGCGGCCGAGTTCGTCCAGACCACCCTGCTCGGGATGATGGTCCGGGGCGTGACGCTGGACGACGACCGCGCGATGGAGCGAACGCGCCGGACGCTGGAGGCGTACTTCGACCGCTATCTCCTCGTCGACGACGACGGCCGCTGACGACTCGACGACGCCCGGCGCCGTCACCGCGCGGTGGGTCGCTACGGCGGGACGGGTTCGACCTGCGAGAGGTACGCCGCGAGGTCGGTCGTCGAGACGATCCCGATGACGCCCTCGGTCTCGTCGACGACGGGCATGTGGTGGAACCCGTGATCGAGCATGGTCGCGGCGACGTCGCGGATCTGCGCCTGGGCGGTCGTCGTGACCACGTCGGTCGTCATGTACCGCGAGACGGTCGTCTCCGCCTTCGGTTGGCTCTTCGCGACGATGGAGAGGAAGTCCGTGGTCGTGAGGATGCCCGCCAGGCCGTTGTCCTCCTCGACGACGAGCAGCGAGCTGATGTCGTTGTCGAGCATCAGGTTGGCCGCGTCCTCGACGAGCGTGTCCGGCGACACGGTGTGGAGGTCGGTCGACATGATGCGGGCGGCGTAGATGTCGTCCATGACATTCGGTCACAGGACGCAGTGATTGAAAGACCTTTGCAAAGCAGAGACACCGAAACGGCGGGGGGAAGCGCCCGATCGAAAGGTTTGCCGGCGCCGTCGACGGGCGCACGACCCGTCGCTGGCGAGGTCGGAAGCGGGGGAGACGCCGGGACGGGGATTTGAACCCCGGATCCCAGAGGGAACACGCTTTCCAGGCGTGCGCCTTACCACTCGGCCATCCCGGCTCGGTCGTGCATTACCGCTCGCCCGATTAAGTCCTTCCGTTCCGCGCCAGCCGCGGCTCTAGGACGTACGCGAGGGCGGTCGTCACGCCGGCGACGGCAGCGGCGACGCCGAGGAGGGCGAGCGGGGGAGCGCGGAGGCGCGCCACGACGAGCTGGTAGCCCTGGACGGCCGCCAGGAAGGTCATCGCGCCGACGAGCCCCCACAGGAGCGCCGAGCGCGCCCGCCGCACGTCAGTCCAGGCTGGCGACCGCCTCGATCTCCACGTCGGCGCCCTCGACCGGCGGCGCTGCCTCGACGGCCGACCGCGCCGGTGGCTCCTCGTCGAAGTACTCGGCGTAGGTCTCGTTGACGGCGCCGAAGTCGTCGGCGTCCCGCAGGAACACCGTCACCTTGAGCACGTCCTCCAGTCCCGCGCCCTCCGATTCGAGGATCGCCGCGAGGTTGTCGAGCGCCCGCTCGGTCTGGGTCGCGACGTCGGCGTCGTCGAGCAGGTCGCCGTCGGGCGTCAGGGGGACCTGCCCCGCGGTGAACAGGAGGTCGCCGTTCGTCGTCGCCTGGCTGTACGCGCCGACCGCCGCCGGTGCCTCGTCGGTGCTGACGATGCGCTTCATGCCCGGCGGGACGGGGCCGGGGGTCCTAAATCGGACGGTCCGGGCGTCGGGCGCAGCCGACGGTCGCGCCCTCGACGCCCCACCCTACATCACGTCGCCGCCGCCGTAGGTCAGCACCTCGACGTCGTAGCCGGCGGCCGTGAGCGCTCCGAGCAGGCGCTCGACGTGGTCGGGCCCCCGCGTCTCCAGTTCGAGTTCGACCCGCGCGTCGCGCATCGCCACGTCCCGCGACGTGCGGTCGTGGTGGAAGGCGGTGATGTTCGCGCCCTCCTCGGCGATGACCGTCGAGAGGTCGACCAGCGCCCCCGGGCGGTCCTTCAGCACGGTCTCGATCTTGAGATACCGCCCGGTCGCGATCAGGCCGCGGAGCACGACCGTCGTCAGCACGTTGAGGTCGATGTTCCCGCCACACAGCGCGGGGACGATCACCTCGTCCTCGCGGTAGTCGAACTTCTCCTCCAGCACGGCGGCGAGCGCGACCGCCCCCGCCCCCTCGACGAGCGCCTTCTCGCGCTCGAGCAGGCGGGTCAGCGCGACCGCGATCTCCTCGTCGTTCACCTCGACGACCTCGTCGACGCGCTCCCGGATCACCTCGAAGGTCCTGTCCCCGACCCGCCGGGTGGCGATCCCGTCGGCGATCGTCTCGACCTCGCTGCGCTCGTACACCCGCCCCTGGGCGAGCGACCGCCTGACGCTCGCGGCGCCCTCGGCCTGGACGCCGACCACCCGGGCGTCGGGCACCAGCGCCTTCACCGCCGTCGCGACCCCCGAGATCAGCCCGCCGCCGCCGATCGGCACCACCACGGTGTCGAGTTCGGGGCAGTCCTCGACGATCTCCAGCCCGATGGTGCCCTGCCCGGCCATCACCATCTCGTCGTCGAAGGCGTGGACGTACGTCCGCCCCTCGGTCCGCTCGATCTCGTGGGCGTGGGTCTGGGCCTCCTCGTAGTCCTCGCCGTACAGCACCACCTCGGCGCCGTAGTTCTCCGTCGCACGGATCTTCGAGATGGGCGCGTGCTCGGGCATCACGATGGTCGCGTCGACGCCGACGCGGTCGGCGGCCAGCGCGACCCCCTGGGCGTGGTTGCCGGCGCTCGCGGTGACGACGCCGGCCGCCTTCTCCTCGTCGGAAAGCGTCGCGATGCGGTTCATCGCGCCCCGGATCTTGAACGCCCCGGTCCGCTGGAAGTTCTCCAGTTTCAGGTGGATCTCGGCTCCGGTCCGCTCGGAGAACCCGGGGGAGTACTCCAGCGGCGTGTGTCGCGCCACGTCCGCGACCCGCTCGCGGGCGTCGCGCACGTCCGACAGCGAGAGCATACCTGCCCGCGGGCCGGGAGACTGTTAACCGTTTACATCGCCCGCCGCGGGAGGAAGGTGGATGGGGGAATGCAGTCGCCGTCACCGAGTCCGCACGTCCACCTGGGTCCGCCACCCACCTAAAGGTCAGCCGGGCGGAGTGAAAGTGAAAGTGCAGGACGGCGACGGGGACCGCGTCCGTCAGCCGGTCGGTTCGACGACCACGTCGGCGTCCCGCAGGTACGCCCGGACCCGCTCGGCGAACGGCCCCCGGCCGGGCCAGCCGTCGGCCACGCCGAGGGCCGCCGGGTCGCCGACGTACGTCTCGACCGCGTCGCCGTCCGACCGGCACAGGGACACCCGGACGTACCGCCCGTCGGGGACCCCCTCGTAGCGGTCGAGCGTCGCGAGGGCGTCGTCGTCGACCCGGAGCAGGCGGCCGTCGGCCTCGCCGCCGGGAGCGAGCGTGGGGTACTCGCCCCGGACGACGTGGAGCCCCGCGACCCGGGCCGGGCCGACGAACGTCCACCCGCCGTCGAGCAGCGCGGCGACGCGGTCGGGGTCGGTGAGCGTCCCGTAGACGAAGCAGGTCGGCATCGGGTGCGGGCCGGCGTGTGACGCGCCGGGAAAAAGACGGGGGGTCGGCGTCGCGTGCCTACCGCTCGTCGAGCGGGACGAACGCCCGCTCGCGGTCGCCGGTGTAGCGCGCGCGGGGGCGGATGAGCCGGTTGTCCTCCCACTGCTCGAACACGTGGGCGATCCAGCCGCCGACGCGGCTCAGTGCGAAGATGGGGGTGTAGAGGTCGATCGGGATCCCCATCTGGTAGTACATCGAGGCGGAGTAGAAGTCGACGTTGGGGGCGATGCCCTTCTCCTCGGCCATGTACTCCTCGATGGCGACGGAGTACTCGTACCACTTCACGTCGCCGGACTCGCGACCCAGCGCCTCCGAGCGCTCGCCGAGGATGTTCGCCCGCGGGTCCTTGACGTTGTACACGCGGTGACCGAAGCCGGCGACGCGCCGCCCCTCGTCGAGCGCCTGTTTCACCCACGCGACCGGGTCCTTGTCGCTCTCGTCGACCTCGAGGAGCATCCGCATCACGTTCTGGTTGGCGCCGCCGTGGAGCGGCCCCGAGAGGGTGCCGACGGCGCTCGTGACCGAGCTGTGGAGGTCGGCGAGCGTCGACGCCGTCACCATCCCGGAGAACGTCGAGGCGTTCAGCCCGTGGTCGGCGTGGAGCACGAGCGCCATGTCGAACGTCTCGGCGGCGACGTCGTCGGGCTCCTCGCCGTTCAGCATGTAGAGGAAGTTCGCCGCGTGGCTCAGGTCCTCGCGCGGCTCGACGGGCTCCTCGCCGCGGCGCAGGCGGTCGAACGCCGCGACCGCCGTCGGGAGCTGTGCCGTGATGCGCCGGGCCTTCCGGAGGTTCGCCTCGTGGTTCTCCGGGTCGGCGTCGGCGTCGGGGTCGTACGCCGACAGGAGCGAGGTCGCCGTCCGGGTCGCCGCCATCGGCTCCTCGTCGGCGTCGGCGAGCCGCTCGAGCGTCGCGAGGACGTCGTCGTCGATCGCGCGCTCGGCCGCCATCGCAGCGCTGAACTCCTCCAGCTCCTCGCGGGTCGGCAGTTCGCCGTGCCACAGCAGATAGAGCACCTCCTCGTAGCTCGCCTCCCGCGCGAGGTCGTCGATGTCGTAGCCCCGGTAGACCAGCAGCCCCTCGTCGCCGTCGATGTAGCTGAGCTCCGATTCGGCGACCAGAACGCCCTCCAGTCCCCGCTTGAGCTCCTCCTGCTCCGGTGCCATATCACCGGGTAATGCCGCGGGCCGAAAAGCGTTGTCGTCTTTCCGAACAACGGTGGCGTTTCACACGGGGATCGAGGCCGCGCGATCGAGCGGAGCCACGCGGCGCGATCGAGCGTGAGCGCGGCTCTCCCGCGCGGCGCCGGCGACACCCGCCGTGGACCGTGGTCGCCGCGACCGTCCCGTGCCCGCCCCCACGACGGCGGCGATCCGCGGCGGGCAACCCTTTTCCCGGGCGCGCTCCCTGCGGGGGTATGGACGCCGAGGACGTCTCCTACGAACCGGTCAGCGTCAAGGAGGTGCTCGCGGAGATGAAAGACACCTCCGAGCTGCTGATCGACCTCGCGTACTCGGCGGTGCTGCTCGGCAGCCGCGACGTGGCCGCGGAGGTGCTGGAGCTCGAAGAGCGCATGGACGTGCTCCAGCTCCAGGCGCGGATGAGCCTCCTGCTCGCCGCCCGGAGCCCGGAGGACGCCGAGCAGCTCGCACCCGTGCTCGGGGTCGTCGGCGCCGCCGAGAAGATAAGCGACGCCGCCGGCGACATCGCCAAGATCGTCATCGAGGACATCGGCCTCCCCGACGAGCTACGGGGCGCGCTGCCCGACGCCGTCGAGACGCTCGTCCGCGGCGAGGTCGCCGGCGCGTCGCCGTACGCCGGTCGGACGCTGGACGACGTCAACATGGAGACGGAGACGGGCGTTCGCGTCATCGCCATCCGCCGGGCCGGCGAGTGGATCACCAACCCCGACCACGAGACGAGACTCGAGGCCGGCGACGTGGTGCTCCTGCGCGGCGCCGAGGACCACGTCGTCGACGTGTACGAGCTGGTGACGGGCGACCGCTACACCCCGCCGCCGGTCCCCGAGCCGACCATCGAGGACCTCGGGCGCGCGGTCGACTCGATCGTCCTGATGAAAAACATGAGCGAGCTCGCCGTCGACCTGGGGTACGGGGCGGTGCTGTTCGACAGCACGGCGGTCGCCGAGGAGGTCTCGGAGCTGGAGGCCGAGATGGACGCGCTCAAGTCGCGCCTGGAGGCCTGGAGCCTCCGGGCCGCCGCCCGCGTCGACGACCCCGTCTCGCTCCGCGGCGTGATGCAGCTCGCCTCCGCGACGGAGGTGATAAGCGACGCCGCCCTGGAGCTCAGCGAGGGGGTCCTCCGCGGCATCGACGCCCACCCGGTCGTCGCGGCCGCGGTCGAGGAGTCCGACGAGGTGATCGTCCGGGTGACGGTGACCGGTGACTCGACCCTCGCGGACGCGAGTCTCGGCGACCTCGGCGTGCGCACCGAGACGGGGATGCGGGTGATCGCCGT
Organism: Haloferacaceae archaeon; assembly: GCA_042217235.1. Classification (GTDB taxonomy): domain Archaea; phylum Halobacteriota; class Halobacteria; order Halobacteriales; family Haloferacaceae; genus A07HB70. Next base: position 22,382 of record JBDGTB010000031.1, read on the forward strand.
CCGCCGGTCGGACGACGAGTGGGTGGTGTCGCCGCGCTCGGAGACGGTCGTCCACGCCGGCGACGTGCTCATCGCGAAGGGGACCCGCGGGAGCGCGGAACGGCTCGCCGACCTCGCCGGGGTCGACCGCGAGTTCGAGTGACCGCGCGTCAGGGCTCGGCCGTCCGCGCGAGCCGGTAGGCGGTCACGAGCGTCAGAAGTGTCGTCACGAGCAGGGCGGTCGTCGTCGCGAGGACGACGGCGAGCAGCAGGAACCACCCCTCGGGGCCGAGCACGGGGTACTGGCGGGTACCGCGGAACGGCCCCAGGAGTTCGAGCACGCGCACGAGGTACGTCGCCGCGGCGAGCGCGACGCCGGCGGCGGCGCCGACGGCGGCGTTGCGCGGCACGCGCAGGGTCGCGACGAGGCCGCCGCCCGGCGGTCGGTCCGGAACGTCCGCGCCACCGCCCCTCTCGTCGGTCACGTCCGGCCCGATGGGCCGGGGCCACAAATCCCCGTCGTCACGCGCCGAACTGGGTCGCCGGGATCGAACCGCTAAAGAGACGCCCGTCCGTTTCCCGCACGATGACCGCGGTGGGATCAGCCGAGGCGGCGCCGGGTGAGGTCGACACGGGGACCCTCGAAGTCGGGGAGGCCCGGGACGGGTCGCCCGTCGGCCTGCCGGTCGCCGTCGTGAACGGGGTCGACGGGGGCGAGACGCTGTACATCCAGGCGGCCAGCGACGGCGACGAGGTCAACGGCGTCGGGGTCGTCCAGCGGCTCGTCCCGCAGCTCGACCCCGAGGAGATCGCCGGCACGGTGATCGTCGTCGGCATCGTCAACTACCACGCCTTCCTCGTCGCCGAACACCGCAACCCGATCGACGACACGAAGCTCAACCGCGCGTACCCGGGCGACCCCGAGGGCACGTCGAGCGAGCGCTTCGCCGCCGCGACCTACGAGTACGCGAGCGAGGCGGACTACGTGATCGACCTCCACCAGGGATCGACCAGCCGGATGATAGAGGAGGTGCGGGTCCGGTGTGGCCCCCGACACCGGCTCCACCGCCAGTGTGTCGACCTCGCTCGCACGTTCGACTGCGGGTACATCCTCGACCAGCGCGGGCCCGACGGCCAGCTCGCCCGGGTCGCACCCGACGACGGCATCCCGACGATCGACCCCGAACTCGGCGGGAGCGTCGGCTGGGACGAGGGCGCCATCCGGAAGGGCGTCGAGGGCGTGTTCAACGTCCTGCGCGGCTACGGGTTCATGGCGGGCGAACCGGACGGCGGCGAACAGGTCCGCGCCAGCGGCTTCGACCAGTACGGCTCGCCGGCCGGCGGGCTCGTCCGGTTCCGCACCGGCCTCGGCGACCGGGTGCGCGCCGGCGACACGCTGTTCGAGGTGACCGACGCGTTCGGGTCGCTGAAGGCCCGCGTCACGGCCGACACCACCGGCGTGTTCTGGCGCTCGCGTCGCCTCCCGCAGGTCGCCTCCGGCGAGTACGTCTGCTCGGTCGGGACGAACATCGACCACATCTGACCGTGCCCGCACCCCGCCTCGCCTGTCCGGCCTGTGGCGCCACCCACGACGACCGCTGGCGCTGTTCCTGTGGCGCCCCGCTCGACTACGCCGACCCGCCGCGGCCGGCCGGCCCGCCGGCGACGCTCGACCGCGACCGCGGCCTGTGGGCGTTCGACGACCTGGTCCCCGAGTCGTTCGACCCGCGCGCCAGCCTCGGCGAGGGGTTCACGCCGCTCGTCGACGCCCCGGCGTGGGACGCGACGTTCAAGCTGGAGTACGTCTTCCCGACGGGCTCGTTCAAGGACCGCGGCGCGACGACGACGGTCGCCCGCGCGCTCGCCGTCGGCGCCGACCGGCTGGTCGAGGACTCCTCGGGCAACGCCGGCGCCGCCGTCGCCACCTACGCCGCGCGGGCGGGGCTCGACGCCGAGATATACGTGCCCGCGTCGGTGAAACCGGCGAAGCTCCGCGCCGTCGAGCGGAGCGGCGCCACGCCCGTCCGGGTCGAGGGGACCCGGGCCGACGTGACCGCCGCCGCCGTCGACGCCGTCGAGGGAGGCGAGGGGTGGTACGCCAGTCACGCGTGGAACCCCGCATTCTTCGCCGGTACGGCGACGTTCGCCTACGAGGTCGCCGCCGCGCGCGACTGGTCGGTGCCGGACGCGGTGGTGACGCCGCTCGGCCACGGCACGCTCCTGCTCGGCGCCTACCGGGGCTTTCGCGCGCTCGTCGAGGCCGGCTGGACCGACCGGATGCCGCGCCTGCTCGGCGCGCAGGCCGCCGGCACCGCCCCGTTCGTCGCCGAACGGAGCGGCGCCGACGCCGCGGCGGGGTCGAACGACGCCGCCGACGGCGTCCAGATCGCCGAGCCGGTGCGCCGCGAGGCGGTGCTCGACGCGCTCGCGGCGACGGACGGCGACGCCCTCGCCGTCGACGAGCACGCGACGACGGCCGCGCTCGACCGCCTGCACCGCGGCGGCTTCTACGTCGAGCCGACGAGCGCGCTCGCGCCGGCGGCGCTCGCCCGGTATCGGGAGGCGGGCGTCCTCGAGCAGGACGACGAGGTCGTCGTCGCGCTCACCGGAAGCGGCCTGAAGGGCTAACGCTCCGGATGCACCGGCGCGTCGAACCCGCCCCGGACCAGCGGGCGGGCGACG
>JBDGTB010000031.1:25052-36138 GCA_042217235.1 Haloferacaceae archaeon
TTCTACGTCGAGCCGACGAGCGCGCTCGCCCCGGCGGCGCTCGATGCGTACCGCGAGCGCGGGCTGCTCGACGCGGACGACGACGTGGTCGTGGCGCTGACGGGGAGCGGCCTGAAGACCTGAGGCGTCCGCGCCCTACATCCCCATGTCCTCGGCCGCCTCGGGAACGGGCAGGTCGGCCACGCTCGCGTCCAACAGCTCGGCGGCGTGGTCGAGCGCCATGTCGAACCCGTAGTAGCGCTCCAGTTCGTCGCCGTCGGGCGTCGGTCGCACCTTCAGCATGGCGTACCCCTCGCGGTTCTGTGCGACCGTCGCGGTCCGCCCGTCGCGCTCGAAGGTGAGGCGGCGCTCGGCCCCGGTCTCCTCGTAGCGGGCGGTCACGCCCGCGCGCTCCAGCCGTGTTTCCATCGGTCGGCCGCCGTACGGGGCGCCCGCACTTGTCGGTTCCCACTCCGCCGGTCGCCGGGGGTCGCACCCGCCCGTCGACCGGGCCGCCGGTCAGCGACACCTATTACCACCTCCACCCCGAACGACGGCCAATGCCAGACGCGACCGACCTCGAGGACCTCCGTCGCGGCACCGAACTCGTCAAGCGCGGGTTCGCCCGGATGCAGAAGGGTGGCGTGATCATGGACGTCGTCGACCGCGAGCAGGCGCGGATCGCCGAGGACGTCGGCGCCGTCGCCGTGATGGCGCTGGAGGCGGTGCCGGCCGACATCCGCAAGCGCGGCGGCGTCGCCCGGATGCCCGACCCGGACGACGTCGAGGCGATCATCGACGAGGTGTCGATCCCGGTGATGGGCAAGTCCCGCATCGGCCACCGGAAGGAGGCGGAGATCCTGGAGGCGCTCGGCGTGGACATGATAGACGAGAGCGAGGTTCTCACCCCCGCGGACGACCGCTTCCACATCGAGAAGGCGGCGTTCACCGCCCCGTTCGTCTGTGGCGCCCGCAACCTCGGGGAGGCGCTCCGGCGCATCGACGAGGGGGCCGCGATGATCCGCACGAAAGGCGAGGCCGGCACCGGCGACGTGAACCAGGCGGTCCACCACCAGCGGAACATTCTGGGTGCGATCCGGACGATCTCGGGGATGAGCCGCGAGGAGCGCGAGCGCTGGGCCCGCGAGCACGAGGCGCCCGCGGATCTGGTCCACGAGACCGCCGAGATGGGGCGGCTCCCGGTCGTGAACTTCGCGGCCGGCGGGATCGCCACGCCCGCCGACGCGGCGCTGATGATGTACCACGGCTGTGACGGCATCTTCGTCGGCAGCGGCATCTTCGGCTCCGAGGACCCGGCGGCGATGGGCGAGGCGATAGTCGAGGCGGTCAACCACTGGGACGACCCCGAGGCGCTCGCTGAGATCGCGGCCGGGGCCGGGTCGGGCATGGCCGGCGAGGCGAACGCCGACCTGCCCGAGGACGAGCGGCTCCAGCACCGCGGCGTGTAGATGGGCCTCCGAGCCGGCGTCGTCGCCGTCCAGGGCGACGTCGCCGAACACGCCGCGGCGATCGAGCGGGCGGCGAGCGAGCGCGGCGAGCCCGTCGAGGTCGTCCCCGTCCGCGAGTCCGGGGTCGTCCCCGACTGCGACCTGCTCGCCGTGCCCGGCGGCGAGTCGACGACCATCTCCCGTCACCTCCACCGCGAGGGGATCGCCCCGGAAATCGAGGCGCACGCCGCCGCCGGGAAGCCCCTGCTGGCGACCTGCGCCGGGCTGATCGTCGCCGCCCGGGACGCGCGGGACGACCGCGTCGACCCGCTCGGTCTCGTGGACGTGACGGTCGATCGCAACGCGTTCGGCCGGCAGCGCGACAGCTTCGAGACGAGTCTCGACGTGGCCGGCCTCGACGAGCCGTTCCCGGCGGTGTTCATCCGCGCGCCGGCCGTCGCCGAGGTCGGTCCGGACGTCGCGGTGCTCGCCGAGTACGACGGCCGCGTGGTCGCGGTCCGGGATGGACCCGTGGTGGCGACCGCGTTCCACCCGGAGCTGACGCCCGCGACCGGGGTCCACGAGCTGGCGTTCTTCGGGGAGTAGGGCGGGGCGGTCCCGACGGCACCGTTCGGACGAGCGGGCGACGGCTGTGAGCACCTCGAAAGCGATCCCGCTCGACGGTCCTCGCCCGCGCCGTCGCTTCCGTCCCGCCCGTCGCCACGCCCCTACCGCTCCGGGTGCGTCGGCGCGTCGAACCCGCCGCGAGCCAGCGGTTTGGCGACGTGTCGGCGGGCGCAGGGCGGCACCTCGTACCAGCCGCGTTCGAGCTCCCGGTCGACCGGCGTTTCGACCTTCCCCGGCGCGCTCGTCCCGCAGTCCCGACACCGGTAGCCCGCGTTCCGACCCGCTGAGGACATCGACCGGCCACACGCGGGACAGTCGGGCGTCGTCGGCTCGGTCCGGACGAGCTCCCGGACCGCGAACTTCTCCAGCTTCAGCGTCCCGTCGCGCACCTCGCCGCAGGCGGTTACCTCGTCGCCGGGCCGGAGCGCGCGCACCCGGTCCCGGAAGCGCTTGGTCGGCTCGAAGGCGACCGCCGGGAGGGTCGCGTCGCCGTCGCGCAGCGTCACGAACACGTGCCCACCCTCGCGCGTCGCCGGAGCGTCGACGACCGTGGCGTCGAGGCGGTAGGCCCGCCCGTCGCGGACGTCGGCGACTCTCCCCGACCGCAGGTGGGCGTCGGTCCCCTGGTTGGTGACGAAGGTGGCGGCGCGGGCGACGGGTTCGCCGTCGATCCGGTCGGCGACGCGCTCGACCGTCCCGGGGTCGTCGCCGCGGACGCCGTGGAGGACGGGCCCGGGCGCGGCGGGGACACAGACCGCCTCCCCCTCGACCCGGTCGACGGTGTCCCACGCGGCCGGGTAGGCGTCGGCCGCGGCCGCGAAGACGGAGTCGCGGTCGACCTCGCGGGGCGTCCCGGGGCGACCCGCCTCGCGGTAGGAGATCCGCTCGTAGGTCCAGTCGTCGAACGCCCGCCAGGCGCCGACAGCGGCCAGCGCGCCGATCCGGCCGTGGCCGCCGGCCCACCCGCGCGTCTCGTAGCCCGCCCGCGCGGCGAGCGCGACGGCGTCGTCGAGCGCGAGGTGGTCACGCACCGCGTCGCGGGCGAACGCGGCCACCGCGTCGGGGACGGTCGCCGGGTCGCCCGGCGCGACGACGAGGCCCGGGCTGGTCCGCTCGTCGTCGGTCTCGGCGACCCGCTCGACGAGGTCGGTCGCGGCGGCGAGCGCGTCGGCCGGGTCGGCGTCGGTGTGGAGGGCGAGCGCGGCGTTCCCCCGCGTCTTCCGCTCGACCGCCGGGTTACACCGGACGAGGAGCCGTCGCTCGACGGTCGCGCCGGCCTCGACGAGCCGCTCGCCGAGCAGGGTCGCGAGGTAGGTCGTACACATCCCGCGGTCGCGGGAGTCGGTGTCGTCGACGGCGACGGTCGTCACGGGCCGGGGTACGCCGCCGGTACGGAAGCCGTTTCGCGTTCGGTCCGAGTATATAACCCTGTCGGGCGATTTTCCCCCGATCGGGTGACGCGGGCCGTGTGCCCGGTCACAACGTATTTGTAGAACGGACGGCTTACAACCCGGTATGTCCCGATCCGCGCTGGTCGGCAACGTCTCCGCCATGCTCCACGACGCGGGGTTCGTCGTGAGCGACCGGTGTGCGATCAGGCCGAAGAGCTTCGACCTCGCGGCCCGGCGCGGCGAGGACCTGCTGCTCCTGAAGATCCTGGGCAACGTCGACGCGCTGGACGCCGAGACCGGGGCCGAACTGCGCCGGCTCGGCAGCTACCTGGACGCGACACCGATGGTGATCGGGCTGCGGACGCGCGACGAGGACCTCAAACCGGAGGTGACGTACTTCCGGCACGGCGTCCCGGTGCTCCACCCCGACACCGCCTACGACCTGTTCGTCGAGGAGGTGCCGCCGCTCATCTACGCCGCGCCCGGCGGGCTGTACGTCAACATCGACGGCAAGCTGCTGGCCGACGAGCGCGAGGAGCGCGGCTGGAGCCTCGGGAAGCTGGCGACGGAGCTCGGCGTCTCCCGCCGGACCGTCTCGAAGTACGAGGACGGCATGAACGCGAGCATCGAGGTGGCCGTCGAGCTGGAGGAGATCTTCGGAAAGCCGTTCTCCAGCCCGGTCGACGTCCTCGAGGGCGCCGACGAGGTGCGCGACGCCGACCCGACGCCCGACGACCCGGAGGTCGACCCGGACGACGAGCACGTCCTCACCGTCCTCACCAGCGCGGGGTTCACCGTCCACCCGACGCTGCGCTCCCCGTTCAAGGCCGTCAGCGAGGACGAGAAGGGGTCCGCGCCGACGGGGAACCTGCTCACCGGGCACTCGACGTTCGACCGCACCGCCGAGAAGCGCGCCCGGCTGATGTCGTCGCTCGGCGAGGTCACCCGCACGAGTTCGGTCTACTTCGTCGAGGAGCGCCCGAAGCGCGAGACGGTCGATCGCACCGCCATCGTCTCCTGCGAGGAGCTGGCGGAGGCCGACGACCCCGAGCGGGTCAGGGAGCTGATCCGCGAGCGGGCCCGCGAGGCGACCGAGAGCTAGGCCGACCCGTACGTCCGCTCCAGGTACGCGACGATGTCGCGGCTCTCGGGCATCCCCTCCACCCCGTTGTCCTCGTCGACGAGGACGGGAACGCCCGTCTGCCCGCTCACCTCCTTCACCTCGGTCCGGTCGGCGTGGGCGCGGGGGACCTCGACGGAGTCGTACTCCAGGTCGAGCTCGGCGAGCTTCTCTTTCACCATCACGCAGAACGGACAGCCCGGCAGCTCGTAGAGCGTCAGGTTCGCCATCGGCGGGCGATTGGGGAGCCAGCCACAAGAGGGGTTCGGGGGCGTGCGCGGCGGTCGCGAACCGGCGGCGGGAGCGTGGACGGCGACCGGGCGCCTGCCTGGAGTGCGCACACCGGCCCACGGACGGGCCGGCGACCTACAGCTGTCCGGCGAGGACGCCGCTCGTCCGCACGAAGAAATAGAGGACGAACAGGCCGGCGAGCGTCCACTGGCCGGGCGTCACGTCGTCGCGTTCGCCCGCCGCGAGCTTGACGACCGGGTAGGAGATGATGCCGGCCGCGATGCCGTAGGCGATGGAGTAGGTGAAGGGCATCACGAGGATCGTCATCCCCGCGGGGATGGCGTTGGTGATGTCGTCCCAGGCGACCTCGACGACGTTGCGGAGCATCAGCACCGCGACGACGACGAGCGCGATGTGGGAGGCGTACGTCGGGACCGCGGCCGCGAGGGGGACGAACGCCAGCGAGACGAGAAAGAGGAGGCCGACGACCAGGGCCGTCATCCCGGTGCGGCCGCCCTCCTCGACGCCGGTCGAGGACTCGATGTACGTCGTCACCGTGGAGGTGCCGAGGATGCCGCCGACGGTCGTGCCGACCGCGTCGGCCATCAGCGGCTTGTCCATCTCCGGCAGGTTGCCGTCCTCGTCGAGGAAGCCGGCGATCTGCGAGACGCCGGTGAGCGTGCCCGCGGTGTCGAAGAAGTCGACGAAGAAGAAGGTGAACACGACCAGCGCGAACGTGAGCGCGTCGACGTTCGCGAGCCCCTGGAGGAACGCGCCGGCCAGCGGCCGGATGTCGTAGGCGGCCGCATCGTAGGCGAGCGTCGTCACCCCGGTGAGCGACGTCTGAGCGAGAGTCACCCCCTGCGGGGCCTGGTCGGCGGGGTAGGCGCTGTAGCCGAGGGCCGAGGCGACGTAGCCCGCGACCGTCGTCAGGAGGATGCCGACGATGATCGACCCGCGCACGCCCCGGGCGTAGAGCGCGAACGTGACGAACAGGCCGACCGCGGAGATGATCGCGACCGGGTCCGAGGCGAACACCGGGCTGAACGCGATGTACGTCGCGGCGTCGCCCGCGACCACGCGCATGGCCTCGAGGCCGATGACGGCCAGGAAGAGGCCGATTCCGGCCCCGACCGCGAACTTCACCGGCTCCGGGAACAGCCGGATGACGTACTCGCGGGCACCGACGGCGGTGAGCACGATGAACACGAGCCCCTCGACGACGACGGCCGCGAGCGCCGTCTGCCACGGGACCCCGAGCCCGAGGACGACCGTGAACGCGAAGAAGGCGTTCAGCCCGAGTCCGGGGGCCTGGCCGAACGGGCGGTTCGCGTACAGCGCCATGATCAGCGTGGCGACGGCGCCGGAGACCAGCGTCACGACGGCGAGCATCTGGACGGTCTGGGCGTCCGTCCGGTTCGGCAGGCTGATCGCCGCCGAGAGGATGGCGGGGTTGACCACGACGATGTAGCTCATCGTGAGGAACGTGGTGAGCCCCGCGAGCAGTTCGGTTCTGAGGTCGGTCCCGTGCTCCTGGAACCCGAAGTAGTCGGCGAGGGTCTCGTCGAGTGCCATCACGTGAGCACGACCGACGAAAGGTTCTTAAATATTGCCGCCACGAGTCGCGCGGAGTTGTACACGATCGTGGGTGTTCGGGGACCGATCGGTCGCGCTCAGTCGAGGTGGACGAGCGCGTCCACCGGTGCGTCGGCGCGGGCGCGAGCGCGTTCGAGCCCCTCGTCGCCGGCGGCGATGAGCGTGACGACGCCGACCACCTCGGCGCCCGCGCTCGCGGCGACGTCGAGCAGCAGCTCCTGAGTCTCGCCCGAGCGGATGAGGTCGTCGACGACGAGCACCCGGTCGCCGGCGGCGAGCGCGCTCGCCGGCAGATAGTAGGTGAGCTCGATGCCCGAGTCGAGGCGCTGGCGAGCCTCGACGAACTCCTCGACGGCGGTCTCGCGGCTCTTTTTCGCGTACGCCACCCGCGCGTCGAAGTGGGAGGCGACGGCCGCGCCGAGCGTGATGCCGTCGGTGGCGGCGGTGAGCACCACGTCCGGACGCGGGAGGTCGAACGACTCCGCGACGACGGGCGCGACCAGGTCGAGGAACGGCTGGTCGAACACGGCGGCGGAGTTGTCGACGTACCCCTCCTCGTCGACGCGGATGCGGGCCTCCAGCTCGGCCGCGAGCGCCTCCCGGCCGACGCCCTCGACCACGGACCGGGCGCGCTCGACGCCCGGCAGGACGTGCCCGTTGACGTAGCGGTTGAGGTCGCCGGCGGGCAGCCCCGTCTCGGCGGCGAGCTCGTCGTACGTCCGGCTCTCCTTGAGCGTCCGCAACACCGAGACCGCCCGAAGCTGGAGCGCGGCCTTCTCGGCCCTGTTCATACCTCTCACGTGATACGCACGGACATGAACACTTCGATCGTCGGACCGTTCGAGGTGGGCACGGACGTGCCTGCTCGGCTACGCGTCGTCGGCCTCGGGGTCGGCGGCGAGCAGGTCGCTCGCGGTGAGCAGCGCCTCCAGGCGCACGTCGTGGTCGGCGAGCAGGTCGGCGGCGCCCTCCTCGCGGTCGACGACCACGACGACCCGCTCGACGACGGCGCCGGCCTCGCGGAGGGCCTCGACGGCGTCGAGCGCGCTCCGGCCGGTCGTCGCCACGTCCTCCAGGACGACCACGCGCTCGCCCGGGGTCAGATCCCCCTCGATGCGGTTGCCGGTGCCGTACTCCTTGGCCTGCTTGCGAGCGATGACGTACGGCGTCCCCGTCTCGACGCTCGTCGCCGCGACGAGCGGAACCGCGCCGAGGGCGACGCCGGCGAGCTTCTCGTCGCCGAGCCGGTCGGCGAACGCCCGGGCGACTCGCTGGAGGGCGTCGGGGTCGGTCTCGAAGCGGTACTTGTCGACGTAGTAGCGGCTCGTACCACCGTGGGACAGCTCGAACTCGCCGTAGCGCACCGCCTCGGCGTCGAGGAGCGCCCGGACCAGCTCGGCCGTCTCGTCGGCGTCGCTCATGTGCGTTCCGCGGAGCCCCGACGAGAAAAGGGTTCCCGGACGCGGTCGACTCACCACGGCTCCGATTTGAGGCCGAGCAGGTACGCGACGCCGTTCGTCGCGACGTGGAGCAGCGGCGTGGCGGCGACGACGACGGCGACCGCCGACAGCGGGAGCGCGGCGTCGAACCACCGCGGGGCGAGGAGCCGGGCGAGCGCGAGCGCGCCGACGACGAAATCGAGCTGGTCGAGGACGGGGACCGGCTGGCCGCGGGTGCGGTCGAGCCGGCGCTTGAGGAAGGAGGCGCCGATGTCGCCGAGCATCGCCCCCGCGGCGAGCGCGACGGCGGCGGCGAGCGGGAAGCCGACGAGGTCGACGCCGAGCACCGACCCGACGGCCCCCGCGACCCGGTCGAGCAGCGTCGCGACCGCCACGCCGGCGAGCACTCCCGCGACGGTGCCGCGCCACGTCTTCCCGTCCCCGAGGAGCCGTCGACCGCCGAGCCGTCGTCCGCCGTCGATCGGGGCGCCACCCCCGAACAGCACCGCCGCGTTGTTCGGGACGTACGCCGGGAGCATCGCCCACAGCGCGCCGGCGACGAGTCCGAGAACCGACATTCGTCCCGGCCTGCGTGGGGGACGGTCTTATCGCCGCCGATCCACTTCGGGCACGGGAGTCCCGACCCGGAGCGGCCCGACCCGGGTAGTTTACCGGCCGGCCGACGTAGACCCGTTCATGATCCCTCCCGTCGCCCGTCGGTTCGTCGCGGGCGAGACGGCGCCCGTCGCGCTCGACCACGTCCGGGCGGCGAACGCCGAGGGCGTGAAGGTCATCCTCAACCTGCTCGGCGAGCACTACGAGGCGCGCGCGGACGCCGACGCCGACACCGCGGCCTACGTCCAGCTCCTCCACGACATCGACGGGTCGGGGCTCGACGCGCGGGTCTCGGTCAAGCCGACCCAGCTCGGGCTCGGCGTCGACGAGGCCGCCTTCCGGGCGAACTACCGGCGCGTCGTCGAGACGGCGGCCGCGACCGACGCCGTCGTCTGGTGTGACATGGAGGACAGCGCGACCACGGACGCGACGCTGGACGCGTTCGAGACGCTCGCGCGGGCACACCCCGGGCGGCTCGGCGTCTGCCTGCAGGCGAACCTCCGGCGGACTCGCGAGGACGTCGCCAGGCTCGCCGACGTCCCCGGGGCCGTCCGGCTGGTGAAAGGCGCCTACGACGAGCCGCCGGACGTGGCCTACACCGACCCGGCCGCGGTCGACGAGGCCTACCGCGAGGACCTGGCGCTCCTCTTCGAGGGCCACGAGGGGGGCATCGCCGTCGGGAGTCACGACCCGGCGATGCTCCGCCACGCCGTCGACCTGCGCGAGACGTACGGCACGGACTTCGAGGTCCAGATGCTGATGGGGGTGCGCGAGCGGGCCCAGCGCGAGCTCGCGACGCAGGGGTTCGAGGTGTGGCAGTACGCCCCCTACGGCCGGCGGTGGCCCTCCTACTTCGTCAGGCGACTGCGCGAGCGCAGGGCGAACGTCGGGTTCGCCGCCCGGGCCCTCCTCGGGGACTGACCCGGTCGGGCACGGACGCCCGGTGGCGACCGAAGGGTTCGTCCGGTGGGGCGCGACGCCGCGGGCGACGGCCCGCGGGAACGACCGCCGCGCGGCGCGCCGGAAACTCCCGGACGGAAGCGCTCATAACCCTCGCGGTCGCAGGTCGGGAGGATGTCAACGTGGAAGCGGGACGCGGCGAGCGGGCTGATCGTCCTGGTGCCGGTGCTGGTGATCGTGTTGATCGCCAACTGGCTGTTCACCCAGATCGCCGACCTGCCGTTCGTCGAGCGGATCACCCCCATCTGGCTCCGGGTCGTGATCGCCGTCGTCGTGTTCGTCTCGCTCGTCTTCGCCGTCGGCTACCTGATGCGCACGACCGTCGGCCGCCTGTTCGAGTCGTACCTCGACGCAGCGATGAACCGCGTCCCGCTGGTTCGCGTGCTGTACAACGCCTCCAAGCTCGCGGTCGAGACCGCGCTCACGGGGACGGAGGACCTCCAGAAGCCCGTCCGCCTGGAGACGTGGCCCGGGATCCGGATGACGGCGTTCAAGACGGGCAAGCAGACCAGCGACGGCCGCGAGGTGCTTTTCATGCCGACCGCGCCGAACATCACGACGGGGTTCGTCATCGAGGTCGACCCGGCCGACCTCGAGGAGACCGACGAACGGGTCGAGGAGGCGCTCACCCGCATCCTCTCGGCGGGGTTCGCCGAGGAGACCGACCCCGGGATCCAGATCGACGTCACGGAGGACGGCGAGCCGGCGGAGTCGCGGGCGAGCGGGGAGTGAACTGCCGCTCGACGGCGGCGCGGGCGCGGGCGACGAGGGCGCCCGGCCGTCCCCACCCGCTCGCTTTTCGGCGGGAGTCCGCGCGTCGGTCCGGGATCGCTACTCGTAGACGTACGTGAACCAGTCGTCGTGTGCGTCCACCCGTCGCTCCACCAGATCGAAGAAGGCCCGCTGAATCTCCTCGGTGACCGGCCCGCGCCCGCCGTCGCCGATCGTGACGTTGTCCACCTGCCGGATCGGGGTGACCTCGGCGGCCGTCCCCGTGAAGAACAGCTCGTCGGCGGTGTTCAGCTCGCCCCGCGAGATGACCGCGTCGTCGTGGACGGTGTAGCCGCGGTCCCGCGCGAGTTCGATGACCGCCTGCCGGGTGATCCCGTCGAGGATGCTCTGGGAGAGGCCGGGCGTGTAGATCTCGCCGTCGCGGACGAGAAAGAGGTTCTCGCCGGGGCCCTCGGCGACCTGCCCCTCCTTGTTGAGGACGATGGCCTCGGTGTAGCCGTTCCGGCGGGCCTCCTCGCCCGCGAGCATGGAGTTGACGTACAGGCCGGTCGTCTTCGCGTTCGTCGGGATCTGCGAGGAGGCGTGCTTGCGCCACGAGGAGACCATCACCTCGACGCCGTTCTCCAGGGCGTCCTCGCCGAGGTAGGTCCCCCACGGCCAGACCGCGATGGCCACCCGCTCTGGGCAGCCCTTCGGGCTGACGCCGAGCGAGTCGTAGCCGTAGAAGGCGACGGGGCGGATGTAACACGACTCGAGGTCCTGGCGGCGGATCAGCTCCATCGTCGCCTCGGTCAACTCCTCGCGGTCGTGGGGGAGCTCCATGTCGTACGGCTTGCCCGAGGCGAAAAAGCGGTCGAGGTGGGCGTCCCAGCGGAAGATCGCGGGCCCGTTCTCGGTGTCGTAACACCGGGCGCCCTCGAAGATGCCGGTGCCGTAGTGGAGCCCGTG
>JBDGTB010000080.1:0-35512 GCA_042217235.1 Haloferacaceae archaeon
GAGCCTTCCAAGCTCATGGCCCGGGTTCGAATCCCGGCCGGCGCAGTGAGGAGCGGGGCGACGAACGAGCAGGCCGGGGATTCGAGGTGGACGAGTCGCAGCCCGCGCAGCGAACGCGAGCAGGAACGTCTCGGCGTGGTTCGAATCCCGGCCGGCGCAGTTCTGTCGCGAGCGACGGGATCGTCACTGAGCGATTCGAACCACGCGAGACGAGCGACGCGAGTCTCGCCATCGGGGTCGAAGCCCGGTCGGCGCACTCCCGGCGGTCGTGTGCCACCGTCAGTCCCCGTCCGCCGTCAGTCCCCGTCCGCCGTCAGTCCCCGTCCGCCGCCCCGCCGCCCCGCCGGAGTAGCCACAGCAGGATGAGCAGCCCCTCGACCCGTGCGGCGGTGTACACCCACGGCCGGAGCTCGGCCTCCGAGTCGCGGGTCGTCGCCAGGCCCATCCAGTAGTCGACGACCTGGCGCGGGCGGAGCAGTTCGGCGACGCCGACGACGGCCAGTGCGGTTCGCAGGAGCATGTCCGATCCGTGGGTCAGGGGCGGGATATTCCTGTCGACGGTTCTACGGGAGCGAGAACGGGACCGGCCGGGGGCGCCGCGCGGCGGGTCGGATCAGAACGCCCGCCGTCCCGCGAGGAGGAAGGCGAGGCCGGCGACGACGCCCACGACGCCCGCGGCGGGGACCGCCGTCGCGATGCCGAACCGGGTCGCGACCGCGCCGAACAGCACCGGGCTGACCGTGTTGCCCAGCGCCGACGCGGTCTGGATCACGCCGAAGAGGCTGCCGCTGAACTCCGTCTCCGCGTACTGGGAGGTGAGCGAGTTGATCACCGGGAGGTTGGCGTAGACCGCGGCGCCGACCAGGAAGAACCAGACGTAGTACACCGCCCCGGTCGCGGGGACGAGCGCCGTCGTCAGCAGGAGGACGCCCGCGAGGAGGAAGGTGGCGGTGACGAGCCGGGCGCGGTCGAAGCGGTCGGCGAGCGCGCCGAGCCAGAGCGTCGAGACCGCGCTCCCGACGATGAGCGCGAAGAAGACGCCGTTGGCGAACGAGGAGGAGCCGCCGACCCGGGCGAACACGTACGAGGTCGTGAACGTCTTGACGGCGCCCGACTGGAGCGTGAAAAGCACCTTCGCGAGGACGAGCAGGACGACCCAGTCCGCGAGGGGGACCCGGACCGCGTCGGCGGCGGCCGCCCGGGCGCGTTCGCGCAGCGACGCCGTCGTCGGGCCGTCGGTGTCGCCGTCGCCGTCGTCGTCGTCGGCCGACCCCGCCGCGGCCGGCACCTCGACGTACCGGGCGAAGGAGACGGCGATGACGACCCCGAACACCGCGCTGGCGGCGAGCGCGACCCGCCAGTCGTACGCCGTCGCGAGGCCGCCGACGAGTACCGGCGCGACCAGGCGACCGCCGATGCCGGCCACGCCGTGGAGCCCCATCGCCCGCCCCTCCGTGTCGGTCGACTGGATGTCGCTGATGAGCGACATCCCGGCCGGGTGGTAGGTGCTCCCGCCGACGCCCGCGAGCGCCTGCGCGCCGAGCAACGCGAGGTAGGTCGGCGCGGCGCTCGAGGCGAGCATGCCGAGCGAGAGGACGACGAGCCCCCACGCGATCAGCTTCCGCTGGCCGACCCGGTCGGCGACGAACCCGGCCGGCAGCTGGAACACGGTGTACATCACGAAGTACGTCGTCACCAGCAGTCCGGCGCGGGTGTAGCCGATCTCGAACCCCGAGACGAGCAGGGGGAGGATCGGCGGGAGGACGATGGAGTAGAACTCGTTGGCCCCGTGGGCGGTGCTGACCAGCCCGACCTGCCTCGGGTGCGCGACGTCGAACAGCCGACGGACCGAGTCGAGCGAGGGCACGTGGAGGCGGGTGGGCGCTGGCGCGGATATACCTGCCCCCTCCGGCGGGCGCTGCCGTGGTCGGTCGACGCGGACGGCATCGTCGGGCGGGAACGGACCCGTCGCACACCCGTGCTCCGGGGACGTCCAGTGGTGTCGGCAGTTGGCGCCTCCAGTCGGAGCGTGAGTGCACGGCGAACTGCCGCACGTCGCCTCGACCCCTCGCTCCTCCGTCAGCCGTTCCAGAAGTTTCCGAACTGCGACTCTAAAAAGTCGGGCTTCATCCGCACGAACTCCTCCCGCTCGTTCCGTGGGAAGTACTCGTACACCGAGTGGAGGGCGTCGGGGACGAATCGCTCGCCGACCACGATCCGGACGCCACGTTCCTCCGGGCCGCGAACGACTCGCCCGAGCGCCTGTCGCACCTGCCGAACTGCCGGGATGGTGAGCGCGTACGCGAACGAACGCTCCGCTCCGAAGCGAGCGCCGTACGCCCGTTGTACGGCCTGGACTCTGGGCGACCCGATGTTCACCAGGGGTATCCCGAACACGGCGCACGTGTGCAGCTCGTCCCCTTCGTAGTCGACGCCTTCGGTCAACGTGCCGCGGATGCTCGTCACGAGGGCTTTCGGCCCACCGTGGACGAACTCGCGTTTCAGTGCTCGCGTCTCCGCGTGGCTCGACGACTGGTCGAGCAGAACCGGTTTGTCGATCTCCTCCCGAAGGCGGTTCGCGGCCCATTCGGCCTCGGCGTAGTTCGGCCACGCGAGGAGGACGTTTCCGTGGCTCCGTGCGATCTCCCGTGCGGCGTAGGCGTACCGCTCCCGCGTCCCGTTCCTGTTTTCCAGGTCGGGCTCGCCTCGGTTCCGCTTTTTGAACGCCTCGACGTCGACGATCCAGCTTGCGCGGTTCTCCTCGGGGAACGTCAGGTCGTACGTGCGCGAGGAGACGACGCGCGGCTCTTCGTCCTCGGTCGCCAGCTCGTCGAGCCCGGTCACCTCCTCGAAGATCGAGAGCGGTTCGAGCGTAGCGCTCATCAGCACGCCGCCGCCGAACTCGTCGAGGACGTCCTTGATCTTCTGCGACGGCATACAGTTGTACATCACCAGGGACGCGTTGTAGTCGTTCATCCACGGCTCGTCGACGTCCCGGTCGTCCGTCTCCGAATACTCCAGTTCGATCTCGCGGAAGTACTCGACGTGGTCCCGTTCCCACCACTGCCCGAACAGCGCTCCGACGGCGGTGCAGACACAGTCACGGTCGGACCCCATCCGTTCCACCGCGTCTTCGACGGCGAGGCCGACCTCGCTGAGCATCCGGAACGTCTCCCCGCCGTGACCCGCCCGTTCGGCCCAGCGCGTGAACTCGTCCGGTTCGGGGTCGTCCGGATCGCGGAGTGGGATCTCGACGTCCTCGTCCGGCGACGAGTTCCACGTCAGGCCGGACCCGTAGCGGTCGAATCGCTCCCGGAGTTCCTCGTCCACGCGGGTCTCGAACCACCCCAGCACGTCGTCGTAGAACTTCTCTGCGGTCTCGACGGCCTCGTACGGAACGTCGTGCGACGCGAGTCGCGTCTCGATCTCGCGTTTGGTCTTCGGTCCCTGCCGTGCCGGCCGGAGGACCCGTTCGAGGTCGTTTTTCGCTCGTTTCACGGTGTAATAGCCGATCGTGTCCGTTAGCAGGTCCCGGACGCGTTCTTCCAGCCGGTGGGCTTCGTCGACGACGACGAGCGTCCCCTCGTCGAGGATGGGGGCGGTGAGTTGGCGGCTGGCGGGGTCGAAGAGATGGTTGTAGTTCCCGATCACGACGTCCGCGTTCTGCATCAGCACCGTCATCGCACGATGGGGGCACGACCCCGTATCGACGGCGTCGGGGAGGAGCTCCTCGGTCGTGACGACGTGGTCGTCGCCGGAGTCGAACGTCACCGGCGACCCCTTGTCACGACCGTACCAGTCCGCCTCGAACGGACAGTACAGCTGTCGGGCCCCGGACTCCGTCATCTCCGGCGTCGTCGTCGGTTGAGACCGGGGGTACGGGGCGGTCCGACCGGCGGTGTGGAGGGGGTCGGCGTCCTCGTCGACCGGGTCTCGCCGTGCGTTCTCGACGAGGACCCGGCCTTTCGCCGGGTCCCACCACCTGTCCTCCTCCTCTTCCTCCTCCGGAGTCGCCCCCGACGAGGGGGCCGTCTCGGTCTCGAACTGCCGTTCGACCCGGAGGTCGCTGTCGTCACTGACGAGCTCGGCGGTGGCTTCTCTGAGCTCCTCACACCGTTCCTGCACGCTACTCCCGTCCGGGAACACGTCCTCGCGCCCGTACGGGCACAGGTCTCGTTTCCCGACGAGCGCCACGCCCGCCAGCGGGTCGTCCAACCCGCTGTTGATGGCCCGTAGATCCTCGACGAACTGCCGTCGCTGCTGTTTGACCGGAGTGACGACGACGGCGTTCTCGAACCGGTCGGTTTCCCGGACGAGATAGCTGGCCGCAGTGAGCGAAGCCATCGTTTTCCCCGTCCCGCACGGGCCTTCCATCGCTAAATAGCCCGAGTCCCGGGCGGTGGCGATGATGTTCTCGATAACGTCGTCCTGGTTCTCGTACGGGTCGTCGAAGCCGAAATAGGTCCGCCACGTCACCTCGGAGCTCTCGGACACGGGATGCTGGTATGTGGGCCCTGATAGGCTAAAAACCGTTCCCACTCCTGGTCACGCGACGGTGGCGCGCGAGCGCCGCCGCTCGCACGAGACGAACCCGAACGCTGGCGCCGATCGTCCGACACCGGAGTTGCACGCCGGCGCCGCTCGCGAGCGCGAACGAAGTACGAATGTGGACGTCGGGATTGCCCGGTCGTTTCGACGCGGGGAGTCCCGGTCGCCTCCTCCACCCCGCAACCCCTCGAGCGACGGGCGTCCGGCGGTGGGCTGCTCGCTTCCGCGCCTGGCCCGGTGCCGCCGACGAGCCGCGGGGGGACGCCCCTGCGGACGCTCCCCGCGGACCGCTGTCCCCGAGGGACGAGGCTTCCACGTTGGCTTCCGGGGCCCGCGCCGGTCTGTCCGGACGCCCCCGGATTCGGCTCCCGCTTGAGGCCGTACTGCGGGCTTCGGAGCGGGGCCTACCCGCCCGGCCTAGTCCATCTCCCGATAGACGGTCCGCCGGTAAGTCCCTTTCGACACGCCGGCCCGGCGGCGCCTCGCCCGCGGGCGATCGACGGGTCGAGAGGGGGTCGGCGCGACGGCCTCGGTGCGGTGGCCGAGCCGCGGGTGTCGGACGCGGTGGTCGAGACCCCGTCGCTGGCGGGAGCGGGCGTGGCCGACGGTCACTCGCGTCCGAGCACGGACCGGGCGTAGGCGGCGCTCGCTGCGGGGACGACGAGCGTGACCGCGACGACCGCCCAGCGGTGCCAGCCGAGCCACGCGGCCGGGAAGCTGAAGACCAGGTCGCGGGGCACCGCGAGCGCCCACGCGACGGCGAGCAGGACCATGGCGACGCCGACGACCACGGCGATGCCGGCGGCGGTCGGCGGGTCGGTCCGGCCGCGCGCTCCGGCGAGCAGGACGACCACCTCGAGCAGCGCGAGGAAGCCGACGACGCCGACGCCGACCGCGCCGGCGCCGTAGTACACCCCGAGCCCCGGGCCGGACCCCGACCCGGACAGGAGCGCGTAGGGCGCGACGAGCACGCACAGGACGGCGACGCTGCCCGCGACCCCGACGCCGGCGGCGACCTTCCCCTCCATGGCGTGCGCTCGGCCCGCGGGCCACTTGAGTCGCCCGCTCTCCCCGCGGCGCCGACCCTGCGACGCCGACCGGCGCGTGACAATGGCAAACGGTAAGCGGGTGGCCGCCGCGGAGGGGCGTATGGAACGTGTGGCGATGATCGGCGCGTCCATGACCCAGTTCGGCGAGCGGGACGCCTGGGTCCGCGACCTCCTCGCGGAGGCCGGGGTCGCCTGCCTGCACGATTCGGGCGTGGCGCCCGGCGACGTCGAGCACCTGTACGTGTCGAACATGGCGAGCGGCGAGTTCGAGGGGCAGGGCGGGGTCATGAACCAGCTGGCCCACGACCTTTCGGTCCTGCCGGCGTACTCCGCCCGGATCGACCAGACCTCCTCCTCCGGCGGCGCCGGGATCTACCACGCCTGGCAGTCGGTGGCGAGCGGCGTGAGCGACATGACGCTGCTCGTCGGCGGGGAGAAGATGACCCACCGCTCGACCGCCGAGGCGACCGACGTCATCGCCTCGATCACCCACCCGGTCGAGTACAAGCACGGCGTGACGCTGCCCTCCTTCGCCGGCCTGACCGCCCGGCGGTACCTCCACGAGTACGACGCGCCCCGCGAGAGCCTCGGCAAGGTCGCGGTGAAGAACCACCGCAACGGCGTCGACAACCCCCACGCGCAGTTCCGCAAGGAGGTGGACCTGGAGACCGTCCTCGAGTCGCCGATCGTCGCCGACCCGCTGCGCCTGTACGACTTCTGCCCGGTCACGGACGGCAGCGCGGCGATCATGTTCTGTCCCGAGTCGGTGGCGACGGAGTACACCGACGACTACGTGCTCGTGCGAGGGGTCGGCGGCGCGACGGACACCCACGTCGTCCACGAGCGCACCGACCCGACGACGATGCGCGGCGTCGTCGAGTCGAGCCGCGAGGCCTACGAGATGGCCGACTGCGGTCCGGACGACATCGACGTCGCCGAGCTCCACGACATGTTCACCATCCTCGAGTTCCTCCAGAGCGAGGACCTCGGCTTCTTCGAGAAGGGGGAGGGCTGGAAGGCCGTCGAGGAGGGTGTCACCGACCGCGACGGCGACCTCCCGATCAACACCTCGGGCGGCCTGAAGTCGAAGGGCCACCCGCTCGGGGCGAGCGGCGTCGCACAGGCTTACGAGATCTACCAGCAGCTGCTCGGCGAGGCGGGTCCCCGACAGGTCGACGCCGACGTCGGGCTGACCTGCAACGTCGGCGGGTTCGGCAACTGCGTCATCACCACGATCCTGGAGGCGAACGCATGATGGAAGCCAGCCGGTACGCGGACGGGAGCATCACCTACCCCAGCCACCCGGTCGGCCCCGACGGCTCCGAGCCGGTCGAGACGGTCGACCTGAGCGAGTACACGGCCGAGGTCGTCACCTGGACGACGTCGACGGCGACGCCGCCGGGCGTGCGCCAGCCCAACACCCTCGCCATCGTCGAGTTCGAGGTCGACGGGCAGCCGGTGCGAGCCGTCGGGCAGACGACGACCGACGAGGTGGCGATCGGCGACGAGGTCCGGCCGGTCCACGTCGACGAGCTGCGCGAGCCCGGCGCGGGCATCAAGGAGCCGGCGAGCCAGGAGTGGGACGGCTACCGGTTCCAGCCGGTCGAGGAGTAGGGCGGCCGTCGGTCGCCCGGCGGTCGGTCGTCGGTCGCCCGGCGGTCGGTCGTCGGTCGCCCGGCGGTCAGTCCCCGTCCGGGGCGTCGTCGACGATGACCACGGCCTCGCCGTCGATCACCGGTTCCCCGTCCTCGTTCCCGACGGACGTGTCGAGCCGATAGCGGCCGTCGCCGATGTCCTCGACGACCTCCACGACTGCGGTGAGGCGCTCGCCGACTTCGACCGGCTTCAGGAACTCCAGGTCCTGGGAGAGGTAGATCGTGAGCCCGGGCAGGCGCGCGAGTGCGGCGCTGACGAGCCCGGCGACGAGCGTGCCGTGGACGATGCGGCCGCCGAACCGGGTGCGTTCGGCGAACTCCTCGTCCAGGTGGAGCCGGTTGGTGTCGCCGCTGGCGTTCGCGAAGGCGGTCACGTCGTCGTCGGTGACCGGCTTCGAGAACCGGACGGCGTCGCCGACGCCGAGGTCGGTCCGGTCGTCGACCGTCCGCTCGGTCGTCCAGTCGCCCCGCGAGAACGCGACCTCGGGAACGTCGGCGTCGACGCGCGCTTTCCGGTCGCCGGGGCCGGCGTCGTCGTCACTGGCCTCGCCGTTACCGGCGCCGACGGACGCCGCGCCGGGGACGAACGCTCGGTTCGCCTCGGCGATCCCCCGATACATCTGCCCGAGCCCGCGCGACAGGTGCCGGCTCGACCGGAGCCACGAGGACGTGAACTCCCGCATCGGGGCCGACGGGTCGAAGGTCGCCTGCTCCTCCATGGGTCGAGTCTGGGGGGTCTTCGGGATAAATACGTCGTGTCCGGCTGTCACGAGCCGCGACGCGAGCGTCTGGATCTGAATGGTACAGAATGGTGTAGAATGGTTTCAAAAGTAAGACTTATACGTCAAGGCGACGATCAGTCGGTACGGATGACGGACGACGACGCGCCGGCGTGGGGCCCCGCGGCCTTCGCCCGGCAGTTCCAGGAGACGAGCGAGGAGGCGATGGAGCGTCAGATGGACCTGTTCAGGCGGTTCGCCTCGATGGAGTCGGGCGGCCTCCCCGCGCTCGGGTCGATGGGCATGGGAACCGCCGTGTTCAAGACCCGCGTCCAGAGCGGCGGCCGCATCTCCATCCCCGACGCCGAGCGCGAGGCGCTCGACATCGAGGAGGGCGACATCGTCCAGACGGTCGTCGTCCCGATCAAGCGCAGTTCCGAGTGACAGCATGTCCGCAGACAACCCCTACACCCCGATGTTCGAGATGCAGCGCACGATGATCGAGAGCGGTCGCGCGGCCGCCGAGAGCGGCGTCGCGATGGGCCACAGCGCGACCGGGGCGTTCGTCGACGGCGCCGCGACGACGCGCTCGGTCCAGCAGAGCGGCGTCGAGTTCTCGCGGCGCGCCGTCCACGCGTACTTAGACGCCGTCGAGGGGATGGGTCCCGCGTCCGGCGTCGCGGAGGTCCGCGAGTTCGTCGACGAGCAGTACGACGCCGTCGGCGAGTTCCACGACGAGGCCTGGACGGCCATGGCGGAGGTCCTCGACGAGTTCGAGGCGTCCGTCGACGAGCTGAGCGACGCCCAGCTCGAGGCGCTGACCGACGCCTTCGACGCCGCGCTCGACGCGCAGGCGGACGCCGAGGAGGCGGCGGAGGAGACCGCCGCGTCGGTCGAGACGCTGACGGAGTAGCCCGGTCGACCGACTGCCGTCCTCGCAGCCACCAATCCATGACAGACACACAGTTCCGGAGCGCGGAGATGGAGGAGTTCCTCGAGCGGATGACCGAGACGTACGTGACGGCGATCGACCGCAACCTCGACGCGCAGGCCGACCTCGTCGACGCGTGGCTCGACGCCGTCGAGGACGGCCTCTCGGAGGAGCGCCTCGACGAGGGATTCGAGGGGTCGCTCCGGGCGTACGAGGCCTGGATGGACGCCGCCGAGACCTCCTTCGAGCGCATGGGCGACGCCCTCGAGGGCGACGACGTCGACCCCGAGGAGTTCCGCGACGTCTGGCTCCGGGCCGCGAACGAGGGGTTCAAGGAGACGATGAGCACGACCGCCTTCGCCGCCGCGACGGGCCAGAGCGTCGACGAGGCGCTCGACGTCCGCCAGCAGATCGACGAGGCCGGCGAGGAGACCCTTCACGCGCTCGGCTTCGCCACCGTCGGGGACGTTCGCGAGGTGGGCGAACGGCTCGTGGAGGCCGAGCGGCGACTCCACGCCGTCGAGGAGAAGCTCGACCGCGTGCTCGAGCACGTCGAGGGCTGACGCGATGAACCCGTTCACGCTCCCCCTCGACGCCCAGCAGCGGACGCTGGAGATGACCACGGAGGCCGTCGAGACGACACGGGTCGCCCCGGACCGGGTCGAGACGCTCGCCGACGTCGAGGTCGGGGGGACGCCGAGCGACGTGGTGTACGAGGAGAACAAGCTGAAGCTCCGGCGCTACCGGCCCGAGTCGGTCGGGGCCGAGCGCGAGCACGAGGTGCCGATCCTCGTCGTCTACGCGCTGATAAACCGGCCGTACATCCTCGACCTCCAGCCCGACCGGAGCGTGGTCCGGCGCCTGCTGGAGGGAGGATTCGAGGTGTACCTGATCGACTGGGGGGAGCCCTCCCAGCTCGACACGACGCTCTCGCTCGACGACTACGTGAACCGCTATCTCGCGAACTGCGCCGACGAGGTGTGCGAGCGCGCCGGCGTCGACGCCGTCCACCTCCTCGGCTACTGCATGGGCGGGACGATGAGCGCCATGTACGCGGCGCTCCACCGCGAGAGAGTCCGGACCCTCGGGCTGCTGGCGGCGGGGCTGTGTTTCGCCGGCGACGGCGGCGTCCTCGAGCTGTGGGGCGACGGGGAGCATTTCGACCCCGCGGCAGTCACCGACGCCTACGGCAACGTCCCTGCCGAGTTCCTCGACGTCGGGTTCGCACTGATGGACCCCGTGAGCAACTACGTCACGAAGTACGTCGACCTCTACGAGAACCTCGACGACGAGGAGTTCGTCGAGAACTTCGCCCGGATGGAGCGGTGGCTCTCGGACGGCATCGACGTCGCCGGTGCGGCCTACCGCGAGTTCCTCGCGGAGGTGTACCAGGCGAACGCGCTGTACGAGGGCGACCTCGAACTCGGCGGGGAGCGCGTCGACCTCGACGCGCTGGACATGCCCGTCCTCCAGGTCGTCGGCGAGTACGACCACCTCATCCCGCCGGGGGCCAGCCTCCCGTTCAACGACGCGGTGTCGAGCGACGACGTGACGACGATGGAACTGCCGACTGGCCACATCGGGCTGTCGGTCTCCTCGCGCTCCCACTCGGAGCTGTGGCCCGACGTGGCCGCGTGGTACGCGGAGCGCTCGCCGGGGACCGACGCGGCCGTCGCGGTGTCGGTCGAGGAACCGGCCGGGGGCGGGCCCACGGACGCGACCGACGCCGCCGACCTCACGGCGGTCCGTGGGGTGGGTCCGGCGTACGCCGAACGGCTCGCGGCCGCGGGCGTCGTGACCGTCGCGGCGCTCGCCGACGCCGACCCGGTCGCGCTCGCGGGCGAGACTGACATCCCCGAGGGACGACTGCGCGAGATCGTCGCGGCCGCCGGGGACGTCGCGTAGCCGGGCGGGTGGCGGTCGGACACGGGGGGCGACGGGGGCTGCAACGCCGCCACGGAGCGCCCCGGACGGCTGCCCGGGGCTCGACGCCGGGGGCGTCCGTCACGGGGGGAGACGACCGGCTCGCCACTCCCACAGCGACTCGAGCGAGAGCCACACCAGCACCCACAGCGCAGCGAGACCGAACACGATGACCGTGGGTGAGAGCTCCGCGAACTGCTGCGTTAGCTCGAACAGCAGGGGAGTGAAGGCGAGGAGGAACGCCGCGACGGCTCCCAGCCCGGCGAGTGCACACCCGTAGTGCTCCACTCGCGACGGGGCGTTCGCGTGGTCGTCGTCCGTCTCCCGAGCGGCCGCGGATGGGCTGTACATAGGCGCCTGTTTCCGATGGACGTCCGTGATGTATCTACAACAGTCTTTGGGTCCCGTTCACACATCACGATGCCGACGAGACGACCAGCGACACGGACGACGCCGACGGATCGCCGTTTCACCGGTCGAGATCGGGGAGGGACTCCGGTTGATCAGATCCCTCCGATCGTTGCGACACCGAAGTGATCGAATGTATCGAAATAAGCGATAAACTCTTCGAGACATTTGCCCCATTCCGGCATACCCGCAATCACTTCCGCTTGCAAAAGCCCTATAGAGAAATCGATCGTCAGTTGAAATGTATGGTCCGCGCTACCATCGACGTCGTAGACCGCGGTGGGCTGAAATGCGACCTCAACTACCTCATCGAGGGGAACACGCTCGGCAGCCACGACGAACCGAACCCGGACACGGAGTACGCCGAGATCCCGGTCTGGAACCTCGTCATCGACCACCCTGACGCGACCATTCTCTGGGACACGGGCAACCACGAGGACGCGCTCGACGGCCACTGGCCGGAGGGGCTCAAGCAGGCGTTCTATCCACACGACGTGCGCGAACACACGCTCGAGGGCGACCTGGCCGACGCCGGCTACGACCTCGACGACATCGACGCCGTCTTCCAGACGCACCTCCACCTCGACCACGCGGGCGGCCTCCACCACTTCGACGGGACGGACGTTCCCGTCTACGTCCACGAGAAGGAGATCAAGTTCGCCTACTACTCCGCGAAGACCGACAAGGGGAGCAGCGCCTACATCCTCGAGGACTTCGACCACGACCTGAACTGGCAGGTCCTCCATCAGGACCGCGAGACGCACTTCGAGGACGTCGAGTTCATCCGTCTCCCCGGCCACACCCCGGGGCTCACGGGGACGATGATCCACCTCGACGACCACGGAACGCTCCTCTTCGCGGGCGACGAGATCTACCAGGCGGTGAACTACGAGGACGAGGTTCCGCTCGGCGCCGGCCTCCTGTGGGGCGGCCAGGAGTGGTTCGAGAGCCTCCAGACGCTGAAGGACCTCCAACGGCGCCACGACGCCGAGGTCGTCTACGGACACGACCCCGAGCAGTTCGCGGCGATCGAATCGGGGTGGTCGTAGATGAGCTACGACCGGTCCGTCTCCGCGGACGCACACGAACTCGGTCCGGAGACCGTCTGGCATCTGGACATGCCCGAAATGCGGTTCGGGCAGAACGCGACGGACGAGCTCGCCTTCCAGCTTCGCGACCTCGGAACCGACGACGACGCCCGCGGACTCGTCATCACCGACGAGGGGCTCGTCTCGGCCGGCCACGCCGACCGGGTCCTCGCGCACCTCGAGGACGCCGGCTTCGACGTCGACTGCTACAGCGAGGCCGAGCGCGAACCGTCCGTCGACGCGATCGAGGAGTGTCTCGCCTTCATCCGCGAGCAGACCGACGACGGGTACGACTTCTACGTCGGTCTCGGGGGCGGGAGCTGTATGGACACCGCGAAGACGGCGCGCGCGGTCATCGCGAACGGCGGCAGTCCCCTGGACTACATCGCCGAACCGACCGGGAACGGGGAGGCGCTCACCGAGTCGGGGCCGCCGCTCGTGTTGATGCCGACGACGGCCGGAACCGGCGCGGAGATCTCGCCGGTGTCGATCCTGTCGGTTCCGGAGAAGGAGATCAAGGAGGGGATCTCGAGCAACCACGTCCGCGCCGACGCCGCGGTGCTCGACCCGACGCTCACCACGACCCTCCCGCCGGAGATGAGCGCGCGGACGGCGATGGACGCGCTCGGACACGCGATCGAGGGGTACACGACTCACGAGTACGACTCGCTGCTGCGCGCGTCAGACCCGGCCGAGCGGCCCGTCTACGCGGGCCGAACGCAGCTCACGGAGATGTTCTCGGAGAAGGCGATCCGCCTGCTCTCCGGTAGCGTGCGGACGGCCGTCAACAACGGGGACGACCTCGAGGCGCGCGAGAACATGCTCCTCGGCGCGCTGTTCGGCGCGATCTCCGGCCTGACGGCCGGCGCGAGCCTCTGTCACGCGATGGCGTATCCGGTCGGAAACAGGTACCACACCTACCACGGCGAGACGATCGCCGTCCTCACTCCCGCGAGCACGATCGACTACAACGCCGCGAGCGACCCCGGTCGGTTCGCCGACGTCGCGGAGATGTTCGGCGTCGACACGGCCGGGATGACCGACCACGAGGCCGCCGACGCGCTCAAGTCCGAGTACATCCAGCTCCAGCGGGACCTGAACGTGTTGCCGAGCGGTCTCGCCGAGCTCGCGGGCATCGAGGAGGACGACATCGACTGGCTCGCCCAGCAGACGGTCGACACCCAGGAGCGACTGCTCCGGTGTAACCCGCGACCGGTCTCGAAGGACGACGTCGCGGGCATCTTCCGCGACGCGCTGTACAACTGGGAGCCGTGAGCGAAACGGCACGGGACGGGTGGTAAGTCCCGCGCCGTACGCCGGCCAACCCTTATTGTGGCCGGCGCGTGATGTGTGACAACGCGGCACACGGCCGCGGTCAGCCACGATGTTCGACAACGACACCTGCGTCGTCACGGGCGCGTCGCGCGGGATCGGGCGGGGGATCGCGGAACACCTCGCGGGCGAAGGGGCGAGCGTGGCGGTCAACTATCGGTCGTCGCCCGACGCGGCCCGGGAGGTGGTGGAGGCGATCCGCACGGACGGGGGCGAGGCGGTCGCGGTCCAGGCTGACGTGACCTCCTTCGAGGCGGTCGAGCGCATGCGCGAGGAGGTCCACGACGCGTTCGGCCCCGTGGACATCCTCGTGAACAACGCCGGCGTGACCCACGACACCACGTTCGCGAAGATGTCCCGCGAGGAGTGGAACGGCGTCATCGACGTCCACCTCAACGGGATGTTCAACGCGACGAAGGTGTTTTTCGAGGACGTCAAGGCCGCCGACGCGGGGCGACTGATCAACGTCTCGAGCATCGTCGGCAAGCAGGGGAACTTCGGCCAGTCGAACTACGCCACCGCGAAAAGCGGGATGTTCGGGTTCACCCGGACGCTCGCGCTCGAACTCGCCCCGTCCGGGTCGACCGCGAACTGCATCGCGCCCGGGTTCACCCGCACGGACATGCTCGCTCAGGTCGACGAGGAGATCCGCGAGCAGATCCGAGGGGAGATCCCGCTCGGCCGGTTCGCGACCGTCGACGACGTCGCGTCGCTCGTCGCCTTTCTCGCCTCCGAGCGAGCGTCGTACATCACCGGCGAGATCATCGACGTGAACGGCGGGATGGACCTCTGACGCCGCGAGACCGCCGGTCTCCGTCGTGTCGTACTCCAGTGGGAACGGGTGTCAATGGACATACTATGGCATACTGATGGCTTGCAGAATATGGCCCATATGTAGGAAGCGCTTATCACCAGGCTCGTTGACGTGTCGAGCGAGATGAGTGCTCAGACGTACGCCGACCGACACGCCCGGTTCGACCCGCCCCGGATGCCCGACGCGATAGACTCCGCCGAGGCCAAGCTGGTCTACCTCTACCTCGCGGCCGCGGGGGGCGGTACCGTCGACGAACTTCACCGGGCACTCGACCTGCAGCGGCTCGCGCTGTTCCCCGTCCTCGACCGGCTCCGCGAGCGGGGCCTGGTCGCCCGCGAGGACGGCCGCTACGTCTCGTCCTGACCGTCGAGCTCGTCCCGTATCGACTCCAGTTCGGCCTCCACGTCGACCGCGGTCTCGCCCCCGGCGTCCGCGCCGTCCTCCGGCACCGCGTCGGCGGTCACCTCGTCGCGGTCCCGCTCGCGCACCTCGATATCGACGCCTCGCTCGCCGGCGGCCGCCCGACCGGTCTCCCCGAGCCGGCCCTCGATCTCCTCGCTCAGCGACCGGGCGTCGTCGAGGAGCTCCCGGGTCGCCGGGTCCCGGGGGAGGTCGGCCTCGGCGAGGGCGGTCCGGAGACGGTCGAGCGCCCGCTCGGTCCCCGCGGCCGCGCCGTCGCCCGCCGCGGGGAGCGGGCGTGTCCCGCGGTCGGTCGCGTCGCCGCCCGTCGTCAGTCGGATCACCTCGCCCAGCAGCTCGAGCGCCCGGATGGTCGCCTCGAGCGTCGCGACGGCCGTGGGAATGGTGTGTCGCTCGGTGACCCGGAGCAGCTCCCCGGGCGTCGGCGGTCCCCGACGCCGCCGACCGGTGGCCCGGCCGGGACGCCGCCCGTCCGTCCCGTCGAGCGCCGCGCGCAGGTCCGCGAGCGTCCCCTCCAGCTCCTCGAGTAGGTCCCGGAGCTCCTCGTCGTCGCCACGAGCCATACACCGGCTAGGCGGCCCGGCGGCGAAAGGGCTTCGCCGCGGTGGGGACCGTCGGCGTGCCCGCAGTCCCCGCGGCGGTCGCTCGTCCGGACCGGAACGCCTATAGGTTTAGGCACGCCTAAGACACACCATGCGCGGAACCGACGCCCCGGAGGGGGCGGAGTCGGACGCGAGCGGGGAGGAGCCGCCGGTGGTCTCCGCACACCGCACCTCGCCGAACCGGACGGTGTTCACGGAGGAGGGGAACAGCGACGCCTGGATCGCGACGGACCTCGTCGTCGACGTCGACGGCTGAGCCGACGGCGCCCGCGGTCACGCACGACGGCGGCGGTGAATCGAGGATGCCCGCGACGTGGGCCCGGCCGTCACTCCATCGTCGACCCGGTCACCAGCGTGTCGTCCTCGAGGTAGTGTTCGACGTGGTGGGCGTGCTCCTCGAGCTCGACCAGCTGCTCGCGGAGCAGCTCGGCGGTCGCGTGGTCGCCGAGGTTCGTCGTCAGCTCGACGTGCTCGCGGACCATCTCGATGATGTCGCCGTACATCTCCACGTCGTTCGCGAGCGAGGTCCGAACGTCGTACACGTCGTCGCCCTCGGGCTCGACGGGCGCGTGCTCCTCCAGCTCGGCGCCGCGGGCCAGCGGGACGCCGCCCAGCGCCTGCACGCGCTCGGCCAGCTCGTCCGTCGCCTCCTCTATCTCCTCCGCGGCGTCGCCGAGGAACAGGTGGAGGTCGCGAAACTCCGCGCCCTCGACGTTCCAGTGGTGCTTTTTCAGCTGGTGGTAGAGGACGTACGACGCCGCGAGGTCGGTCTGGAGGGCGTCCACGATCTGTTCGACCTTCTCCTGGTCGAGCCGGAGGGCCTCGCTCGCCTCGACGCTACCGGCCGCTCGAAGGGTTGTCTCCTGGGAGCTCATCGTCTCCCGGGTACGACCGCTGAGTGCTTAAATCTTCACGACAGATGAACCTCGACCGCGCTCGAACGAACTTCGATTTAGCTACCAAAAACTGACGTTTACGAACGGCGAACCGACCGCGTCGCGACGGCCGGGGACGGCGAACGAAAACGGTTTTCCTGCCCGCGTGCGCACCATCGCCGTATGACCGACGACGACGCCGACGGCGAGGACGCCGACTCCGTCACGGTCGAGGGGCTCGAGGAGCGCCTCGACGACGCCGCGGAGGCGCTCGAGGCGGCCGAGACCGAGGCGGACCTCGACGAGGTCGAGACGACGCTCGACGCGGTCGCCGAGGACCTGGAGGCCGCGGACCTCCCCGCACCCGACGACGAGGAGGACGAGGAGGCGCCGGCCGAGGCGCTCGCCGACCGGATCGACGACCTGCGCGGGGACCTGGAGGCGGCTCGCGGCCCCTACGCCGCCGACGTCGTCGAGGCCGTCGAGGACGCCGTCGGGACGGTCGAGGACACCCGCTGGACCGAGACGGGCGCGGGCGAGGCCGCCGACGCGGTGCGGGCGTTCGCCGACGCGGCGGGCGAGGCGCTCGCCGACGAGTTCGCGGTCGCGGACGACGAGCCCGACTCGCTGGTCGCGACGCTCCAGGAGGTCGCCGAGGCGGTCGAGTCCGCCGGGCTCGACCCCGACGCGGACGCCGAGACGCTGGCGGCGCTCGTCGAGGCGGCCGACGAGCTCGCGACCGGGCTGGAGGCCGCCGAGGACTGGGACGACCTGGAGACCCACGAGCAGCTCGAGGCCCAGGGCTTCTACGACGTGCTCGGTCACTACAAGGACTACCCGCCGGAGTGGGCCGCGCTGAAGGAGCACGAACAGCGGGGCAACGTCGACATGATCCTCCTCGCGTACGACGCCCTCGACTCGGAGTTCATGGAGCGTCACTGCCTCGAGGCGCTGACGCGGATGAACGACGAGCGGGCGTTCGACGAGATGCACCAGCTCGCGAGCAAGCGCGACCGGCCCGGGATCGTGGCGGTCGGGAAGATGGCCGCCGAGGACGCCGTCGAGACGCTCCTCGAGTACGTCGACACCGACTCCGACCCGCAGCTCCAGAAGGCGACGTTCCGCGCGCTCGGCGAGATCGGGAGCGAGGAGGCAACCCAGCCCCTCGCGAACAAGCTGGCCATGGAGAACGACAACGTCCGCCCGTACGCGGCCCGCGCGCTCGGCATGATCGGCGACACGCGCGCCGTCGACCCCCTCGCCGACACTCTCGCCGACGACGAGGTCGACAGCGTGCGCGCCGCGGCGGCCTGGGCGCTCCGCCAGATCGGCACCCGCGAGGCGCTCGAAGCCGCCGCGGCGTACGCCGACGACCGCGCGTACATCGTCCAGCACGAGGCCGAACGGGCCGCCGCGGCGCTCGGGAGCGACGAGTCCGAGGCCGTCGAGGCGTAGCCCTCACCCGAGGAACGTCGCCACGAACAGGAGCGCGAACCCGGCCGCGACACACAGCGCCCCCGCCCGGCCGACCCACGTGTACTCCTCGGCGTCGTCCGGGTTGACATGTAGAGTCCAGGTGTCGCGGCCGCGGTCGTACTCGACGTAGCTCGGCCACTGGAAGAACTCGACGAACAGGAGCACGCCGCCGACCGTCCCGAGCGCGCTCCCGCCGAGCCGCAACGCCTCGCCGAGGGCTACCATGTCCGACCCCGGCGCGGGCAGCGAGATAAAGTCACCGGCACGGGCCGACGCCGGCGCCCCCCGCCGTCGAGTGCGCCGGAGGTTCTTGTACGGTGACGCGACCACGCCCCCCGTGTTCGCCGCTCGCGCCGTCGCGGCCGTCGTCGCGGCCGCGGCGCTCCTCGTCCCGACCGTCGCCGCCGGGGTCGCGCCGTCGCCGGCGGTCGACGGCCCGCTCGCGTCGGCGGCCGACCGCTCGCTCCCCCCGGCGGCCGCCCCCGCGAACGTCACGCCGTCCCCCCGGACCGGTCCACCGACCGGACCCCCGCGCGACGGGCCGTCCCCGGCGGTCGTCGCCGTCCGTCCGAACCCCGTGGCCGACGGCGACGCCGGCGAGTTCGTCGTCGTCGACCCCGACGGCGTGCCGGACCTCGTCCTCGCCGACGGCGAGGCGACCGTCCCCGTGCCGCCCGCCGACGACCCCGTCGCACTCGCGGCCGACCCCGCGGCGGCCCGGCCACTCACCGACCGGCGCGTCGTCCCGGCCGCGGACCTCGGACTCGCCAACGGCGGGGAACGGCTCCGCCTGCGTCGCGACGGCCGGACGGTCGACGCGGTCGCCTACGAGGACGCCCCCGAAGCCGAGCGGTACGCGGGCGGTCGGTGGCTCCCCTACGGCTTCGAGCCCCGCTCCGTCCACGCGTACGGCCCCGCCGACGCGACCGCCTTCCTCCTCCCCGACTCGCCCGGCGTCGTTCACGAGACGCTCCGGAGCGCCGACCGCCGGATCCTGGTCGGGGGGTACACCCTCACCTCCGGCCGGGTCGTCGACGCGCTCGTGGCGGCCGCCCGGCGGGGCGTTCGCGTCCGGGTGCTCCTCGAGGGGGGGCCGGTCGGCGGGCTCTCGCGACGCGAGGCCGCGGCGCTCGACCGCCTGACCCGGGCCGACGTCGCGGTCCGCCTCGTCGACGGCCCGCGCGCCCGCTTCTCCTTTCACCACCCGAAGTACGCGGTCGTCGACGACCGGGCGCTCGTGCTCACGGAGAACTGGGACCCCGGCGGGGTCGGCGGCCGTGACAACCGGGGGTGGGGGGTCCGGGTCGACTCGGCGCGCGTCGCCGGGGACCTCGCGGCGCTGTTCGCGCGGGACTTCGGCGCCCACGACGCGCGGCCCTGGCGCGTCGTGCGCCGGAACGCCTCGCTCCAGTCCAGGCCCGTCGCGGAGGGGTCGTACCCGACCCGGTTCGACCCCGAACGGGTCCGCGCCGAGCGGGTCCGGGTGGTCACCGCCCCGGGGAACGCCGAGCGCGCGGTCGTCGGGGTCATCGACGGCGCGACGCGCCGCGTCGACGTGCTCCAGCCGAGCGTCGGCGGCCTCGACGGGCCGTTCGTCCGGGCGAGCCTGCGTGCGGCGGGCCGGGGCGTCCGGGTCCGGATCCTGCTCTCGGGGGCGTGGTACGCCGAGGAGGAGAACCGCGCGACCGTCGAGCGGCTGAACGCGCTCGCCGACCGGCGGGACCTCCCGCTCGAGGCCCGCCTCGCCGACCCGAACGGCCGCTACGGCACCGTCCACGCCAAGGGGGTGATCGCGGACGACACCGTCGTCGTCGGCAGCCTCAACTGGAACGTCCACTCGGCGCGGGAGAACCGCGAGGTGGCGCTCGTGCTCGACGGCGAGCGCGTCGCGTCGTACTACCGCGACGCGTTCGACGCCGACTGGCGGGGCGGCCGGCCGTCGGTCCCGCTGACGCTCGTCGCCGTCGTGCTCGTCGCCCTCGGACTCGTCGTCGCAGTCGTGCGGCGACGGGTCGCCTTCCGGTAGCTACTCCAGCGTCGCGGCGCTGGAGAGGTCCTCGTCGAGCTCTGCCTCGGCCATCTTCTCTACCAGCGCGTCGACCACGTCGCCCCGACGGCCCTTGACGAACTTGATCGACCCGACGACGAGGTGGCCACCGCCGGAGACGCCGCCGCCGGTCACCTCTTCGTTCAGCTCCGTCACCATCTCGGGGATGTCGAGCCGGACGCCGTCGGAGCGGAGGACGGCGAAGTCGGGGCCGTACCCCACCGTGATCACCGGCTCGCCGGTCTCGGCGACCTTCCGGTCGTGGAGCTTCCCGGTCGTTTTCCCGGGTGCGGGGTAGGTGAACCGGTGGGCGTACTCGTCGAGGTCGACCCGGTAGAGGTGGGCGTCGTTGTCCAGTCGCTCGTGTTCGACGTGACTCTCGACGGCCGCGAGCTGTCGCTCGACGTCGCGCTCGGCGCGCGAGGAGAGAAAGTCGACCAGCTCGGCGTGGCGCTCGGGGTCGTCACAGTCGACGTCGAGCACGTCGCTGACGAGCTCCTGGCCCTCGCTGTACCGCAGCCAGTGGGCGACGTAGTCCAGCGCCTCGCCGATGTCGGTCAGCGCGTCGCGGTCGTAGCCCGCCTCGGCGGCGAGCGCCTCGTAGTCGGCCATCGCCTCGGCGTCCGAGCGGTCCGCGAGCCCCGCGACGGCGGGCACGTGGCGCAGGTCGTCCGTGACCGTCGGGTCGATCATCCGCGCGAGCTCGACGCACATCATCCCGGTGGTGATCCGGTAGTCCTCGTCGTGGAGGTAGGGGTTGACGTGGGCGTCGAGCAGCGGTTCGACCGCCTCGGGGTCGGGGTGGTGGTGGTCGACGACGACGATCGGCACGTCGTAGTGGGCGAGGTTGCGGTAGGCGGGGACGTCCTCCTCGGTGCTCCCGTTGTCGAGCATCACGAGGAGCGGCAGCTTCTGGCCGTGGCGCGCCCGTCCCTCCAGCGCGAAGTTGAGGTCGCGGGTGACGTCCTCCAGTTCGTAGAACGGCGCCTTGCTCGGCAGGCGCTTGAGCAGGTGGCGAACCGCATCGTCGTCGGCGTTGACGTCGCGGACGAACCGCTCGAGGGCGAGCTGGACCGGCAGCGAGGCGCACATCCCGTCGCCGTCGGCGTGGTGTCGGATGCGGATCGGGCGGCCTTCGAGCACGGCCCGCCGGAGCCGCCGTGCGACCCCGCTGAGGTCGGTCCGGAGCTTCTCGAACGCCGGCCACTCGACGAGCGGCTCGACCGCCGCGGGCTCGGCGCGCTCCGCGACCGCGTCGGCGACCCGTTCGCGCGTCTCGGTCGCCCGCTCGCCGTCGAGCCGGGTCAGCGAGGTCACCTCGACCTGGTGGTCGCCGTCGCGGTCCTCGACGGTGCCCTCGATGCGGACCACGTCGTCGAGGTCGACGTCGGGGTAGGCGCGGACGCCGGCCTCGTCGAACGCCGCACAGGCGACGATGCCGGTCTCGTCGCGCACGCGGAAGACGGTCGGGCCGCCGGTCTGTTTGACCTGGACGACCTCGCCCTCCATCGTCACCCGGTCGCCGGTGTCGAACGCCGCGACCGCCGTCAGGTCCGGCTCGTGGGCGACCGTCTCGGTGCGGTAGTCGTCGGTCACCACCTCGGCGAAGGCGACGTCGCCGTTGTCGCGGACCTCCTCGAGCTCGACGACCAGTTCGTCGCCAACGTCGTACGCGCCCGTCAGGTTCGACTCGTGGACGAGTCCGGAGACGGCGTCGGAGACGTCGACGAAAATGCCGTACTCGACGACCCCGTTGACTTCGGCGTGGTAGCGGGCGCCGACTTCGAGGTCGTCGACGGTGCAGTCCGGGGCGAGGTCGTACACGACGGGACGGCCGTCGTCCGCCCCCTCGACCCCGGACTCGGCGGCGTGTTCGGTCATGTCCGATACAGGAAGTCGCCCGGGGATAAGTGTTTCAGAGTCGTCTCGTCGCGTCAGCGGGCCGGCGGTCGCGACGCCGGCACCGCTGCGTGCCGGGTCGCGGCGGGGGCGTCCTCCCGCGACCGGAACCCTTAGTTGTCGACCGACCCGAGTCCGACCATGCGGCTCTTCCGGTCGGGCGAGGTGATCGGGATCGCCGAACCGACGCTCGAGTTCGTGCTGGAGGCGTCCCGCGAGACCCACCCCGACGAGTACATGGGGCTGCTCCGCGGCGAGGACGCCCGGCGACTCGGCCTCGACCGCGACGGGACCGTCGTCACCGACGTGCTCGTCATCCCCGGGACGGAGTCGAACCCGGTGAGCGCCACGGTCCGGACGGACATGGTCCCGAACGACCGCCGCGCGGTCGGGTCGGTCCACTCCCACCCGAACGGCGTCCTGCGTCCCAGCGACGCCGACCGGAGCACGTTCGGTTCGGGCACCGTCCACATCATCGCGGGCGCGCCCTACGAGCGGGGCGACTGGCGCGCGTTCGACCGGGAGGGCGAGCCCCGGTCGCTCGACGTGCTCGACGTGGACCTGGACGACCCCGAGGCCTTCTTCGATTTCAGCCAGGAGGACATCGACGCCGAGCTATGACCGGCACCACGCGAGTCGTCGCCCAGGGGACGTTCGACCTGATCCACCCCGGCCACGTCCACTACCTCGAGGAGGCGGCGTCGATGGGCGACGAGCTCCACGTCGTCGTCGCCCGCCGGCGCAACGTCACCCACAAGCCCGAACCGGTCCTCCCCGACCGTCAGCGGCGGGACGTGGTGGCCGCGCTCGGCGTCGTCGACGCGGCTCACCTCGGACACCCGGCCGACTTCCTCGTCCCGATCGAGTCGATCGACCCGGACGTGATCGTCCTCGGGCACGACCAGCACCACGACGCCGACGCGGTCCGCGAGGCGCTCGACCGGCGGGGGATCGACTGCGAGGTGACCCGGGCGTCCGCACGCGAACCGCGCTACGCGGGCGAACTGCTGTCGACGGGGGAGATCCTCGACCGGGTCGTCGAGCGGCGGGGGGACGGAGTGACGAGGCGGCGATAGCGACGAGCCGTCAGAAGGGCGGACCGTCGGACGACGGGCCGTTCGCACGCGGACGGGGCGGCTGCGGCACAGTCCGCGGGACGATCAGTTCGCGGCGGGCGCGGCCGGCGCGGCGACGGCGGACGCGTTCCCGCCCCCGCTCTTGCGCTCCTCGATGAACTGCTGGTACTGGTCCTGCGGCACGACCTTCACCGTGAAGTACATCTGGGAGTGCGAGACGCCGCAGTACTCCGTGCAGTACCCCTGGTAGGTGCCGGTCTCCAGCGGCGTGGTCTTTATCGTGTTCTCCTGGTTCGGGATGGCGTCCTGTTTCAGCCCCAGTTCGGGCACTGCGAAGCTGTGGATCACGTCGCGCGAGGTGATCGTGAAGTACACCTCCTGCCCTCTCGGCACCACGACCGTCGGCTGGGTGCCATCGAGCGAGACGTTCTCGTCGGGGTAGCTCATCGACCAGCCCCACTGGTAGGCCTCGGCGTGGACCAGCACGTCGTCGCTCTCCGGCGCGACGTCGGCCGACTGCTGGAGCGTGACCGACGGGCTCGCGAGGACGCCGTACGAGGCGACGCCGACGAAAAGCAGGATGACGGCGGTGGCGACGGTCCAGGTGATCTCCAGTCGACGGTTCTCCTGGGTGGGCACCGCCTCGTCGTTGTTCCGGAACCGGACGACGGTGTACAGCAGGATGAGCTCGACGATGAGCGTGATCGGGACGGCGACGTAGAGCAGTTTCAGGTTCAGGTCGTTGATCAGGTTCGCCGTAGTCGAACTCTGGGCGGCCGCCGGCGTGCTGAGCAGCGCCACCGCGAGCGCCCCGGTCAGTGCCGCGAGTCCGAGCCGCGTCCGTCTCATGGACCGGCCTTCGCAACTGCCGGGCAAATACCTGACGTTCCGTGCCAGCGACGCACGGCGCGGAACGCCCCGACGGCGGCGCCCCCGTGGAAGCGCGGGGCCTAAGTATGGTCACGTCCAACCCACCGCCGTGCTCCGCCGCGTCGCCCCCGAACGGTTCGTCGCCCTCCTCGCGGCGACGGCGATGGGCGTCTACCTGCTGTTGCTCGTGGGCGCCACGACCGCGGTGACGGACGCAGCCGCCGCGTGCGCCGCGTGGCCGGCCTGTGGCGACGGCTTCGGCCTCCCGACGTCGGCGTCCGGCGCGCTCGCGCTCGGCCACCGCCTCGCGGCCGTCGCGGTCGGCCTCCTCGTCGTCGCCGTCGGCGCCGTCGCCTGGCGGGACGGGCGGTCGAACCGCGTTCGCGCCGCGCTCGCGCTCGCCGCCCTGCTGTACCCCGCGCAGGCGACGCTCGGCGCCGTCGTCGCCACCTCGCCGACGGACGTCGGCCTCTCGACGGCTCACCTCGCGCTCGGCACGGCGATCTTCCTCCCGCTGGTCGCGGCGCTCGCGTGGACGCTCGAACGCGACACGGGCGACCCGGACGACGCGCCCGACCCGGACGGCGTGCTCCGGGACGACCTGCCGCCCGCGCCCGACGCCGACCACCGACCGACGCCGCCGGACGCGCTCCCCGCCCGGCTCGTCGCGACGGCCCGGGCGTACGTCCGACTCACCAAGCCGCGCCTGATGTGGCTGCTCTGTCTCGTCGCCGGCGCCGCGATGGCGCTCGCCGGCGGCGCCGCCCTCTCCCCCCGCGTCGTCGCGGCGACGCTCGGCGGCGGCGTCCTCGCCATCGGCGCCAGCGGCACCTTCAACCACGTCCTCGAGCGCGACGTCGACCGACGGATGGCGCGCACGAACGACCGGCCGGTCGCCGTCGACCTCGTCTCGGTGCGGAACGCGACGGCGTTCGGCGTCGTGCTCGCGGTCGCCTCCGTCGCCCTGTTCGCCACGGTGAACCTCCTCGCGGCCGCGCTCGGGGTCGTCGCCATCCTGTTTTACAGCGTCGTGTACACGCTCCTCCTGAAGCCGAACACGGTCCAGAACACCGTCATCGGCGGCGCGGCGGGCGCGCTCCCCGCGCTGATCGGCTGGGCCGCCGTCACCGGCTCGGTCGGCTACGGGGGGCTCGTCCTCGCGGCGGTCGTGTTCCTCTGGACGCCCGCGCACTTCTACAACCTCGCGCTCGCGTACCGCGACGACTACGAGCGCGGCGGGTTCCCGATGATGCCGGTGGTCCGCGGCGAGACGACCACGCGCAAGCACGTCCTCTACTACCTGGGCGCGACGCTCGTCGCCGCGGCGGCGCTCGTCCCCGTCGATCCGCTCGGCGGGCTGTACGCGGTCACCGCCGTCGCGCTCGGCGCCGTGTTCCTCGCGGCCGTCGTCAGGCTCCACTACGAGCGAACCGACGCCGCCGCGCTCCGGGCGTTCCACGCGTCGAACGCCTTCCTCGGGGCGCTCCTCTTCGCCGTCGTCGTCGACGCGACGCTCGTATGACCGCCACGGACGCCCCCCGACCGCTCGCCGGCCGCCCGACGCGCGAGACGCTCGTCCGCCTCGCCCTCATCGTCAACACCCTGATCGCGCTCTCGCTCGCGTACGTCGCCCTCACCGAGGCACAGGTCGGCACCGGGCGCTACACCCTCTACGGACTGCTCTGGGTCGGCGCCGGCGTCGCCGCGGTCGCGTTCACGGACGTCTCGCCGGCCGGCGTGCGGGCGCGCCGCGTCGCCGGCGCCGTCGCCGTCGGCTACCTCGGGGCGCTCGCGGTCGCCGGCGGGCTGGTCGGCCCGGGCGTCCCCCCGGCCTCCGCGGACGGTCTCCGGGTCGCCACGCTCCCGCCGGGGTGGGGCCCGGCGCTCGTCTACGGCGGGACGACCCTCTCGGCCGTCCTGATGCCCGCGAAGGTGGTCGGCTACCTCGCGCTCGCCTACCTCGTGTACGCGACGGTCGTCGACGCGCTCGCGGTCTCCGACGGCGCCGTCCGCGGCACGGTCCCGGGCCTGCTCGGCCTCCTGTCGTGTGTCTCCTGCTCGTGGCCGATCCTCGCCTCGCTCGCGACCGGCGTCTTCGGCGCCGGCACCGCCGTCGCGGGCACCGCGCTCGCGCTCTCCTACGACCTCTCGACGCTCGTCTACCTGGTGACCGTCGGGCTGCTCTACTGGCGGCCGTTCGGCCCGTAGGTCGGTACGACCGGGCCGGAGCCGCGCGCTCCTCGACCCCGCCGAACCGCGTCGCTCCCTCCCGGGCGACGCCGCCGGATCCGAACCCTTACCCCCCGACCGGGCCGATTCGACCCCATGACCGAGGTGCTCGTCGCCGAGGACCTCCGGCGGACGTACGGCGACGCCGTCGCGCTCGACGGCGTCTCCCTGTCGGTCGCGGAGGGCGAGGTGTTCGGCTGTATCGGCCCGAACGGCGCGGGCAAGACCACGCTGGTCCGCGCGCTCACGGGGACGACGGCCGCGTCGGGCGAGGCCCGGCTGTTCGGCCACCCGCCGTCGCGCGTCGACGCCGACCGGGTCGGGCTGCTCCCGCAGTCGTTCTCGCCGGCCGAGCGCCTCACCGCGCGTGAACTCGTCGCCTACTACGGCGGGCTGTACGACCAGGCTCGCGACCCGGACGCCGTGCTCCGGGACGTCGGCCTCGCCGACGACGCCGACGTGCGCTACGAGGCGCTCTCGGGCGGACAGCGCCGGCGCGCCTGCGTCGCGGCCGCGCTGGTCAACGACCCCGACCTCCTCTTTCTCGACGAGCCGACCACCGGGATCGACCCGGCCGGCCGCCGGTCGCTCCACGCGCTCGTCGAGGGGCTCGCCGACGGCGGGACGACCGTCTTTCTCACCTCCCACTCGATGTCCGAGGTCGAACGGCTGGCCGACCGGGTCGGGCTCCTCCGCGACGGCCGCTTCGTCGCCGTGGGACCGCCGGACGAGCTCGTCGCCGAGCACGGCGGCGAGAGCCGGCTGGTCGTCGAGACCGACGCGACCGTCGAGTCGGTCGAGGGGTACCGGGTCGAGCGCACCGACCGCGGCCTGGTCGTCCACGGCGTCGGTCCGACGGCGATCGGCGACGTGGCGGCCGCGCTCGCCGACCGCGGCGTGACCTACGACTCGCTGGCGTGGCACGAGCCGGGGCTGGAGGAGGTGTACCTCCGGCTCACGGGCGAGTCGTTCGAGGGCGAATCCGGGCGGTCGGCCTCCCTCGACCCGACCGCCGCGGAGGTGGACGCCCGATGAGCCGGACGGGACGCGTCCGCGCGGAGTTTCTCGCCGGCTGGCGGGCCTTCCTCCGCCGCCGGACGGCGGTGTTTTTCACCTTCTTCTTCCCGCTGCTCATCGTCCTGATCTTCGGCGTCCTCGTCCGCACGCAGCCGACCGGCGGGGGGCTGTTCGCCCGCCCGCCCGCCTACTACGTGCCGGGGTATCTCGCCGTGGTCGTCCTGTTCACGCCGCTCTCGCGGGTCGGGAGCACCGTCGCGCGCCACCGCGAGGGGAACCGCTTCGAGAAGCTGGCGACGACGCCGCTGCGGCGCTGGGAGTGGCTCGTCGCCCACGCGCTGGTCAACGTCGTCGTGATCGGGCTGGCGTCGCTCCTGCTTCTCGCGCTCATCGTCGGCCTCACGGGCGCCGCGGTCGTCGTCTCGCCCGCGCTCGCCCTGCTCGTCCCCTTCGTCGCGCTCGCGGTCGCGCTGTTCTGCGGCGTCGGCGCCGTCCTCGGCCGGGTCGCTGACTCCCAGGACGGGGTCATCGCCGCGAGCAACGCGCTCGCCCTGCCCCTGCTTTTCCTCTCCGAGACGTTCGTCACCCCCGACCTCCTGCCGGCGTGGTTCCGCCCCCTCCTCGACCTCTCCCCGCTCACGTACTTCGCCCGCGGGGTGCGCGCGCTCACGTACGCACCCGACGGCGGGGGCGCGGCGGTCGGGTCCGCACTGGCCGACCTGGGCGTCCTCGCGCTCCTCGCGCTGGTGGCTCTCGTCGCCGGCGCGTACTCGGTGCCACGGACCGACTAGGCGCCCGCGATGACCGGACGGGCCGGACCGTCGGGGCGCCCCGACGACCGTTCCGTCGCGTTCGCTCACTCGAACGGACGAAACGTTGATTCGCTGACGTAACGCACGGA
Source organism: Haloferacaceae archaeon (assembly GCA_042217235.1). Lineage (GTDB taxonomy): Archaea > Halobacteriota > Halobacteria > Halobacteriales > Haloferacaceae > A07HB70. The sequence goes on from JBDGTB010000080.1 coordinate 27,880, forward strand.
GCACGCGTGCGCGAAGACGACAGCGACACCGACCCCACCCCGCGGAACCCGCTCGCCCCGTACTATCCGTCCGAGGTACCGGGCGTACCCGGGGAGGGACGCGGCTGGTTCGCCGTCCTGCTGGCCGCGATGCTGCTCGCGGGCGCGGTGTACGCGGCGGTCTCCGTTCTTCTCCCGGTATAGCGGCGCGTCGGGACGACGCACGCCGTTCGACGGGACAGCGGGGGTCGAGGAGGCGACGCGGCCAGGGCCGAGGGGGTGGCTCGGGGGCGCCGACCAGGCGGATCGCGCGAGTCCGTTCCGGTGTGACGGCCGTCGGTCCGGGCCTAGCCGGCGTCGTTCGTCGTCCCGCCGGTCCCCGACTCGTCCGGCCGATCGGCGGCCCGGTTCGGGTCGGCGTCGTCCGTCGCCGCAGCCCCCTCCGGCCCGGCGCTCCCGGACCCGTTCCACCCCCACCCCCGGCGCCGGCCGCGCTCCGCGAGCGCCGACTCGAGGCGGGCGGCGAGCGCCTCGCGCAGTTCGTCGGCCCGCGTCTCGGCCACGTCGACCGCCGCGGCGTCCCCGCCGGTCAGCGACAGCGACCCCGCGGTGTCGGCGGTGACGGTGCCCAGCCGCCACCGCCGCTGGAAGACCGTCCGCGTGTCGATCACCGTCTGTACCCGGTAGTAGGGGACGATGCGCGTCTCCCGCCGGAGGACGCCGTTGCGCGTGACGAGGTGGTCCGGGCCGAGCCAGTGGCCCCGGTGGCACCACTTGAGGTGGGCGGCCGGGAGGACGAGGGGGACGAGTACGAGCGGCGCGTACCACGCGAGCCCGGCGTCGACGACGGTCTCGACGGCGTAGACGGCGGCCGCGAGCCCGCCGAGCGCGAGCAGGTACCGGACCGCGTACCGCCGCCGGACGCGCCGCGGCGGGCGCCGGAGGTCGGGGTCGCCGAACGGCTCGACCTCGTCGGCGAGCGCGAACACGCGGTCGACCTCGGCGAGCGGGACCGCGGTCTGGGAGCCCCGGTCGTCGCCCCGCCCGCCGCCGGGGGCGTAGCCCGCCGTCTCGATGTACAGCGTCGCGTAGCCGAACCGTCGCTTGAGCGGGTTGTCCGTCACCGTGAGCGTCTGCACCTTGTCGAGCGGGATCGAGCCGTCGTACCGCCGGAGGAGGCCGCGCCCGTACTGGAGCTCGTCGCCGACCCGCGCCAGCCGGAAGTCGTAGTAGTTGAGCACCGTGACGGCCGCGCCGCCGACCCACGAGACGAGGACGACGAGGAGGAGCAGGCCGACGACGACGGCCGCGAGGCCGAGCGCCCCGCGCGACCCGACCCGCTCGACGACGCTCGGCACCGCCACGCCCCCGGCGGACAGCACGAACAGGAGGGCGCCCGGCCCCCGAACGTCGAAGGAGAGCGCGCCGGCGAGCGCGAGCTCGCGGGGCGTCAGCCGGAACAGCTCCTCGGCGGGCGCGTCCTCGGCCGTCCCGGCGCGGTCGCCCGTCTCGGACGCGGCCGCGCCGCGCTTCAGGCGAGCGATATCGCGCTGGAGCCGCCTGGCCTCCGCGAACGAGACGTACCGGATCGCCGCCTCGGTGCTCCCCCCGCCGGCCGTCTCCAGGTCCACCGCGGCGATGCCGAGCAGCCGCTGGACGACGTTGCGACGGATGTCGACGTTCTGGATCCGGCGCAGCGGGATCTCGCGGTTGCGGCGGGCGAACACGCCCGAGCCGATGTCGAGCGTGTCCTCGGTCAGCTCGTACTCGTAGCGCCGCCAGTAGGCCACCTCGTAGCCGACGAGCAGGACGACCGCCGCGCCGACGAGCGCGACCCCGACGAGCGTGCCCACGGCGCCGCCGAGCACCGACGACCCCGAGGCCACCACGAAGGCGACCGTAACGAGGACGCTCGCGCCGCGCCGGACGACCCGGTAGGGGACCGAGAGCGGCGAGAGCCTCATACGGCGTCCTCGCCCTCGGCGCGGATGGCGAGTCGCTTCAGCCGCTCGCGCAGGTCGTCCGCGCCGGACGGCGTCAGCCCGGGGACGGTGACGTCGGCACCGCGCGAGCCGGCGGTGTAGACGACGGCGCTCGCCAGTCCGACCGTCCGCTCGACGGGGTTGCGCGAGGAGTCGACGTGCTGGATGCGGACGAACGGCACCACCGTCCGGACGCGGGTGAACACGCCGCGCTCGAGGTAGATCGCGTCGTCGCGAACCTCGTACCCCCACGCGCGGTAGCGGGCGACGGCGAGCGCGACGGCGAGCGCGAGGCCGCAAAGGAGGACGGCGAGCGGAGCGAACCGCGGGAGCGGCGTCACGAACCGGTCGACGAGCGCGACGACGCCCGCGAGGACCGCCGCGACGACCGCGCCCTGCCCCGCCCAGACGACCTGGACGCGCCTGTCGAGCCGCTTCACCGTCGCGGTCGGGGTGCGGCGGTCGGTCGACTGCGGGTTCGTTGCATGGCGTCGGCTACCGGCCCGCGGCGGAAATAGGTGCTGGGCCGGACGCGGTGCGCGACCGATTTTTGTCGCTGCCGCCCCAAGCCCGACCGATGGAGGTCCCAGACGACCCCCCCGAGCGCTGTCCGGTGTGTGACGCGACGTACGACTCGGTGTCGATCCACGAGAGCGGCCTGATGATCAACCTCAGCGAGAACGAGCGGTACCGTCGGGCCTGCGTCGACCCCGTCGGCACGGACGGCACGCCGGCGGTCGCGTTCTACCACCACACGCACGCCCAGGTCCGCGACGGTCGCCGCGCGGCCTCGGAGTCGGACGTGTAGCCGCGTCGAGCGGCCGGTCGGCCGTTCCGCGATTCACCCTCCCCACGTCGAGCCGACCCGCGCCTCGACGGACCGTCCGCTCCCGGTCCTCCTGGGCGGACGTTCGTTCCTCGTCTCCCTGGGCGGACCGTCCGCTTCCGGGCCCGTCTCCCCGCGCCGCCCGGGATCGCCGCCGACGCCGTTTTTGCCGTTCCATTCCACGTCCGATCGCATGGCTCGACTCGAGGACCCGTTCGAGATCGGCGGGCTGACCGTCCCGAACCGGCTCTACCGCTCGCCGCTCCTGGAGTGTGCCGGCAACGACGGGGACGCGGTCGACCGGTTGGTCGGCGAGCTCGAACCGGCCGCGGCGGCGGGCGCGGGGCTCGTCTGTCAGGGGGCGACGGTCGTCCGCGGCGAGGGGGGCTGTGCCGCGCCGGGGATGACCCGCGTCCACGACCCCGCGTTCGTCGACGAGCTCTCGCGGCTCACCGACGCCGTCCACGACCACGGCGCCCGGGTCGCGATCCAGCTGGAACACGGCGGTCTCCGGTCGATGGAGACCTGGCACGCCGGATACCGGCGCGAACACCCCGAGCTGGAGCAGCTGGCGGTCTCGCGCCCGCCGTGGCCGCTCCGCCTGCTCGACCGCGTCGGGTTCCTCGAGTACGACGCCCGCGTCCTCTCGACCGCCGAGGTCGAGGCCCTCGCCGCGGACTTCGGCCGCGCGGCGGCGAACGCCGTCGACGCCGGCTACGACGCCGTCCACGTCGCCGGCGCCAACATGGGCATCGTCCACCAGTTCCTCTCGCCGTTCTACAACCGGCGCGACGACGCGTACGGCGACGGCGTCCGCTTTCTCGAACGCGTTCACGACGAGGTCCGTGACCGGGCCGGCGACGTCCCGCTCCTGACGAAGGTGCCCGCGGAGACGGAGGCCCCGCCGTTCGTCCGCCGCCGGCTCACCCGCGAGCGGGCGGTCGGGACCTGTGCCCGGCTCGCCGACCACGGCTACGACGCGCTCGTCCCCGTCCGGGGGTCGGTGTTCTGGGACATGAGCATCGTCCGCGGGTCGTACCCCGCGACGGCGTGGAACGACGACCGGTTCGCGCCGGGCTACGCCGAGGCGTTCGGCTCGCCCCTCCGGGCCCGCCTGGTCGCGCTCGGCAACTGGCTCGAGTCGCTCGCCTACGACTTCGAGCCGGCGTGGAACGCCGACCTCTGTCGGTCGGTCCGGCGCGTCGTCGACGTGCCGGTGCTCTGCGAGGGCGGGATCCGCGAGCGCGACCGGATGGACCGCCTGCTCGGCGACGCCTGCGACGCGGTCGGGATGGGCCGCCCGTTCTACGCCGAACCGCGCCTCCCCGCGCGCCTCCTCGACGCCGACGCCGACGTGACCGCGGCGTGTGCGTCCTGTAACAACTGCGCGGTGCCGCAGGTGACCGGCGCCGACGGGGTCTGCCGGACGCCCGCCGTCCTGGAACGCGCCGGTCGGCTCCGCCGGGCGGGCGCGTACGACCGGGACGACGGGCCCGCGGCGTCGAGCGACGGCGAGGACGCCTGACGTCCCCGCACGCCTCCTCGCCCCGCCGACCGGCCGTGGTCGATGATAGCACGGGACGGGTCGGTCCGTCGCTCGCACGACCCCCCGGTCATTAAGCCCGACGCGCCGCTAGGGGGGCGCATGACCGACGACTCCATCGAGGCGATCCGCGAACGGAAGCGCAAGGAGCTCGCCGCTCGCCTGGAGGAGGGCGAGGAGGGTGACGGGTCGGAGGCCGAGGCGGGGACGCCGTCCGAGCCGGTCGCCGTGACCGGCGCGGACCACCTCGACGAGCTCGTCTCGACCAACCGGGTCGTGCTCGCGGACTTCTACGCCGACTGGTGTGGACCCTGCCAGATGATGGAGCCCGCCGTCGAGGCGGTCGCCGCCGACACCGACGCGCTCGTCGCGAAGGTCGACGTGGACGCCAACCAGCAGCTCGCCGCCCAGTACGGCGTTCGCGGCGTCCCGACGGTCGTGCTGTTCGTCGACGGCGAGGTGGCGGAACAGGCCGTCGGCGCCCAGGGGGAAGAGCGGCTCCGCGACCTCGTGGACGTCTAGGAGCGGGGCCGCCGCTCGGACGGCGCGCGGCGGACGGTCCGCGGCCAACCTACAGTCGTTCCCGCGTCTCGCGCACCACCGGCACGTCGACGCCGAGATGCCCAGCGAGCGCGTCCGCGGCGCCGAGCAGCCACGTCGCCCGTTCGACGCGGGACTCCAGGTCGCCGGGGCCGACGTGGAACCGCTCGACGATCTCGTCCGCCGCGACCCCGTCGGCCCACGCCGCGAGCACGCGCGCGGTCCCGACCGCGGCCAGCCAGTCCTCGAACTCGTCGACCTCGCCCATCGCGGTCGTGAGCTCGTCGGCGTGAGTGGTGGCGAACCGGTACACGTCGGCGCGCTCGCGGCTGCCGAGCCAGCCCGTGCGCATCTCCGGCGCGCGACAGACGAGCTCGAGCGCGGTCAGCGCCGTCGGGTCGGCCATCGCGGCCGCGGTCCGCAGGCCGTCGACGATCCGGGCGCCGCCCTCGGGGCTGAGATACTGCCGGGAGACGCGGGTGCCGAGCGCCGTCGCCGCGAGGTCGCCGTCCCTCGTGACCATCCCCATCGCCTCGAGGTCGGCGAGCGCGTCGTCGACGACCGCCGAGAGGTCGTCCACCCGGCCGCGGTGAGCGTAGAACGTCGCGTCGAACACGTCGAGGACGCCGGCCCGCGAGTCCGCGAAGCCCGAGGCGACGACCGAGAGCACGTGCGTCCGGAGGGCGCTCCGGTCGGCCAGCCGCGACTCGACGGGCTCGGGCTCGGCGTCGACGTAGCGCTCGCGCAGGTCGTCGGGGTCGTCGTCCTCGCCGGCGACGAGCACCGCCTCGCCGTACGGGTCGAGTCCCGGGCGTCCCGCGCGGCCGCACATCTGGTGGACCTCCAGCACGGGGAGCCACGCCATCTCCTCGCCGGTGTAGCGCCGCTGGTCCCGGACGACCACGCGCCGCGCCGGGACGTTCACCCCGGCGGCGAGCGTCGGCGTCGCACAGACGGCGCCGATCCGGCGCTCCCGGAACGCGGTCTCGACCATCCGGCGGTGGGTCGACCGGAGGCCGGCGTGGTGGAAGGCGACGCCGTCGCGCAGCAGGGCCGCGAGCCGCCGTCCGGTGGCGGTCGGGTCAGCGGCGAGGACGTCCTCCGCGACGCCGGGCGCGCCGTCGAACCCCTCCTCCCCGAGTCGCTCGGCCAGCGCCTCGGCCTCGCGGCGCGACCGGACGAACGCGAGCGTTCCGCCGCCGTCGGCGTTCGCCCCCGCGGCGAGCGCCGCGGTCACCTCCGTCGCCCGATCGGTGTCGGGGTCCGCGACCCGCGGCGCGTCGACAGCGAGGTCGGTGCCGTCGTCGAACGACACGCGCCCGTCGGCAGCGACGCCCACCCGGAGGTCGACCGGTCGCCAGTCGGTGGCGACGAGTTCGGCGTCGAGCCACGACGCGACCGCTCCGGGGTTGGCGACCGTGGCCGACAGCCCGACGACCTGGACGTCGGGGGTCCGCCGGCGGAGCGTCGCGAGCGTCACCTCCAGCGTCGGGCCGCGGTCCGCGGAGCCGAGCAGGTGCACCTCGTCGACGACGACGCAGGCGAGGTCCTCGACCCACGAGGCGCCGTTGCGGATCGCGGCGTCGACCTTCTCGCTCGTCGCGACCACGACGTCGTGGCCGGCCAGCTCCGCGCCCGGCGCGTCGAGGTCGCCGGTCGCGATGCCGACGCTCACGTCCGGGAGGGCCGACAGCTCCTCGTATTTCTCCCTCGCGAGCGCCCGGAGGGGGACGATGTACAGCCCGGGCCCGTCGGCGCTCAACAGCGCGAGCTCCCCGATCAGGGTCTTGCCGCTCGCGGTCGGGACCGCGGCGACCAGCCGGCGACCGTCGAGCACGCCCGCCTCGACCGCCGCCGCCTGCGGCGGGTACAGCTCCTCGATCCCCCGGGCGGTGAGGTGGTCGCGCACGCTCCGGGGAAGCGACAGGTCGCCGACGCGCATCACCTGTCCCTCGGCGGCCGTCGGTTTAACACCGGCGCCGTTCACGACGACGGGTCGGAGTTGATTTACCGCGGGGGGTCGAGTCGGTGCATATCCCACGATGAGCAGTCACGGTGAGCGGGCGCCGGAGGCCGAACTCGGCCTGCTCGACGCGACGATGATCGGCATGGGAGCGATGATCGGTGCGGGCATCTTCGTGCTGACGGGGCTGGCGGCCGAGATCGCGGGGCCGGCCGCGATCCTCGTGTTCCTCCTCAACGGGGTCGTGACGGCCTTCACGGGGCTGTCGTACGCCGAGCTCGCGGCCGCGATCCCGAAAAGCGGCGGCGGGTACGCGTTCGTCCGCGAGGTGTTCGACGACCTCCCCTCCTTCCTGATGGGCTGGCTGCTGTGGTTCGCCTACATGATCGCGGGGGCGCTGTACGCGCTCGGGTTCGCTCCCAACTTCCTCGAACTCCTGCACGTCTACGGGCTCGTCGCGCCGCCCGACCAGGTCGGCGCCCTCGTCCTCCCCGCGGCGTCGGTGGCGGTGCCGGCCGACGTTGCGCTGGCGTTCGTCGCCGTCCTCGCGCTGGTCGCCCTGAACGCCGTCTCGACCGCGGCGAGCGGCAGCGCCGAGACCGTCTTCACCGTCACCAAGGTCGCGATCCTCGTCGTGTTCGTCGCGTTCGGCGCGACAGCACCGGTCTTCTCGACCGCCAACTTCCAGCCGCTCTTCCCCGGCGACCGGACCGCGTTCGCCATCCTGCCGGCGATGGGGCTCACGTTCATCGCCTTCGAGGGGTACGACCTCATCACGACCGTCACCGAGGAGGTCGAGA
>JBDGTB010000019.1:0-34003 GCA_042217235.1 Haloferacaceae archaeon
AGTGGGTACCCTAATTTCCAAACATCTGGCGCATCATCGGGTGCATCTCCATCAGCTGCTCCTCGGCGATCTCCTCGTACAGCTTGTACGTGATAGAGACCGTGAGCAACAGCCCCGTGCCGGAGACCTGACCGATGGTGCCGAGCATGTTCGCGAGCACGGCGAGCAGGCCGACCAGCGCCCCGCCGATGACGGTCACCTGCGGGATGTACCGCTCCATCACCTTCTCGATGACCTGCGGGTTGCGCCGGAAGCCGGGGATCTGCATCCCCGAGTTCTGGATCTGCTGGGCGGTCGACTCCGGCCCCATCCCGGTCGTCTCCACCCAGAAGACGGCGAAGATCGCGCCGCCGACGATCATGAACGTGAGGTCGATGGCGACGCGGATGGCGATCTGCCAGGGCTCGGCCGTCGTCCCGCCGAGGAACCACATCCACTCCTGGCGGGTCTGGATCGGCGCGAGGTAGTAGAACAGCCCGCCGACCGGCTGGCCGTTGCTGTACGTGCCGAGCCACCCGGGCATCTCCTGCCAGGTCCGGTTCAGGATGCGCCCGGCGAACTGGATGTTCGCCTGCAGGGCGCGAACGAGGATCATCGGCAGGACGCTCGCGTAGATGAGCTTCACGGGGAAGCGTCCGCGCGCGCCCTTCACCCGGGCGTGGGAGAGGGGGATCTCGACCCGGACGCTCTCGGCGTAGACGACGACGGCGAAGATGGCGACCGTCGTCAGCAGGGCGAGCAGCTGTCCCTGTCCGAGCAGGAGCTGCTGGAGCCCCTCCGGGGTCAGCGGCGAGCTGATGGTCCGCGAGCCGGTGAGGATGGCGAACCACGTCGGGAAGAACCCGGGCGTGCCGCCGAGCCCCTGCCAGCTGAAGAGCCCGCCGACGAGCTGCTGGCTCACGCCGGCGATGATGAACAGGCCGACGCCGGAGCCGACGCCCCACTTCGAGACGATCTCGTCCATGAACAGGATCAGGATGCCGCCGACGGCGATCTGCAGGAACAGGAGCGCCCGGACCCCGGTGGTCCCGATGCCCAGCGCCTGCCCGACCGCCGTGTCCGGCGGGAGAAACGACCCCGCGAACACCATCGGCAGGCCGGTGAGACAGATCATCACCACGACGAGCAGCTTCTGGAGCCCCTGGTAGAGCACCTGGTCGCGCGGGTCGTCGGTGTCGAGCCCGAGCAGGTCGGCGCCACCGAGCAACTGCAGGACGATCGACGCCGTGACGATCGGACCGATCCCCAGCTGGAGGATCGACCCCTGCTGTCCGGCGAGGATCGACCGGAAGCGACCGAACAGGTCGCTCGACTGCTGGACGTCCAGCCCGAACAGCTGGACGTTCGTCAGGAAGAAGTACAGCACGAGGATGCCGGCGGTCCAGGCCAGCTTCCGCTTGAAGGGCACGTGGCCCTCCGGACGGCGGACCGACGGCATCCGCGTCAACACCGGTTCGGCGGCCTCCTTCCAGCCCATGGGTTACGCCTCTGACTCCGTCTCCGTCGTGCTTTCGGTTTCCTCGTCGGACGACGCGTCCTCGGCGCGCTCGGCCCGGTCGGAGAGCTCGGCGGACCCGCCGGCCTCCTCGATCAGGGCGACCGCGCCCGCGGTGAACGCGTCCGCGACGACGTGTAGCTCCCCGTGGACCTGCCCGCCGCCGAGCACCTTCACCACGTCGGCCTCGTGACCGTCCTCGGCGACGTCGCGCGCGTCGATCCGGTAGGCGCCGTCCTCCGTCTCGGCCACGCCGTCGGCGGCCAGCAGGGCGGCGTCCTCGTCGAGCTTCTGGACCGACACCTCGACGACGTCGTCCTTCGCGGACTCCGGGCGCTTGAACCCGTACTTGCCGAGCGGCGCGTAGTTGTGGAACTCGTGTTTGTCGCGGCCGGCGGCCCCGCGGCCGCCCCGGTGACCGGCGCCGCGCCGGTTCTTGTGCGAGCCGCCGCCGTGCGTGCGCGAGCCGCGCTGGCGTCGTTTCTTGTCCGTCATCGCATGGCCTCCAGGAGCGCGTCGATCTGCTCGGTCGCGTGTTCGCCGATCTCGCCGCCCGCCGCGACCGGCTGCTTGATGCCGTCGTGGCCGCCGCGGGGCGGATGCAGGCGCAGTTCGGGCGACAGCCCGGCCTCGCGGAGGGTCGTCTCCTCGGCGACCAGCGCCTCGGCGAGCCCGGTCAGGTCGTCGTAGTCGGTGTGTGCGGCGACCCACTCGTCGTCCACGTCGGCGTCGCCCTCGACCGGCTCCGCGCGGCGCGCGAGGATCGTCGCCACCGTGTCGACCGACGGCTCGCCGAACGCCACGAAGTCGTTGACCTTCGTGAGCATGCCGCGGTAGCTGTCGGTCTCGGGCACGAAGGTGCAGTGGTTCACGCCGTGAAGGTTGAGCATCTTCAGGGTGTCACGCACCTCGGAGCTCGTGTTGACCTCGCCGCGGACCTGCACGACGGCCTTCATTCCGACACCTCCTCGGCCTCGCGCCGGACCCGCCGGGCGCGCCGGGGCGTCCGGGACTGCGAGGCGTTGCGAAGCGCGTTGTACGTCGCCTTCGCGAGGTTGACCGTCGTCCGGGTGTTTCCGTTCGACTTCGTCCAGGCGTCCTCGACGCCGGCGAGCTCGAGGATGTTCCGGACCGTCTCCGCGCCGGCGAGGCCGAGCCCCATCGGCGCGGGGATGATCTCCACCGTGACGGAGCCGGCCTTCCCCTCGGCCTTCCGGATGAGCGAGTGGCTGCCGCCCGCGCGGTCCTCCCACGAGCCCGAGCCGCGCTCGACCCGGATGATGTTCAGCTTCGCCACCTCGATGGCCTTCTGGATGGCGCTCCCGACCTGGTCGTCGCGGCCCTCGGCGTAGCCGAGGAAGCCGTCGCGGTTGCCGACGGCGACGACACAGCGGAACTTCACCCGCCGGCCGGAGTCGGTCATCCGCTGGACCATGTTGATGTCGAGCACCTCGTCGTCGAGCCCCGGGAGGAGCTGGTCGACGATCTGGGGCTCCTTCAGCGGGAGCCCCGTGTCGAGCGCCTCGCCCATCTCGGTGATCTCCCCGTCCTGTACCTTGCGGCCGAGCCGCGTTCGCGGCTCCCAGCCGTCGTCGTTTCTACTCATTGTCCTCCATCAGTCGTTCGCGTACCGCATCGAAGTGTTCGGGCAGGTCGGTGGCGTCGAACTCCCCGCTGTACAGCGGCTCGTCGAGCTGCTCCGCGTACTCGGCGATGTGCTCGCCGCGGTTTCGCGACCAGTCGGCGAGCACCGCCTCGTTGTGCGGGATCTCGACGCCGGCGTCGATCGCGCCCTCCTGGACGGCGAACACCTTGTTTCCCGGCGTCGCCGTGTTGAGGCCGATGTCGAGCACCGCCTCGTCGATGCCGGCGTCGAGCGCCCGGGCTCCGGCCAGCAGGCCGGTGAGGTACGCGCTCGGGAGGTTCCCGGTGGGTGCCTCCCAGCCGTACTCCGACAGGTCTGCGCTCGACGCGGCTACGTGCGTTTCGTCGCCGTCCGGACTGGGGGTGACCAGCTGCGCCCTGACGTGCCTGTTGCTCACCCGGGCGACCAGCCGCGGCTTCCCGGATTTCAGGAGACGCAACCGCTGCCCGTAGTCCGTCCGGACCTCGCGGCGGCGCCGCATCGGTACCTTGTATCGTGGGCCGGTTGCCATCAGTCGTTCACCTCTATGTCGTACTGGTTTCGAATGTAGGTCTCGAGCCGGTCGACGCTGTCGAACTCGCCGCCGCTCGCCTTGTTGTACAGCTCGCGGTACTGCGACCTGTCGAGCGGGCCGTCGTCGCGGAGCTCGCGCAGCCGCCGCCGCTGGGCGCGGATCCGGCTCGTCCACTCCTCTTTCTCGTCCGACCGGGCGCCCGACCGCCCCTTGCGGGAGCCGGCGCCCGTCCGGTGGCCGTAGTCGCGTTTCGCCTGCCGTTCGCGGGCTCGCCCCCGGGAGTTGGCCTTCGACTCCTTGTCCCGGATGACGCCCTGGTCGACCAGGTCCCGGATGTCGTCCCGGGTGATCGCCTCGGCGATCTCCTCCTGGGCCTCGGGGTCGAGCCAGACGCGGCTCTGCCCGACGTCCAGCACGTCGGCCGCGAGCCGCTTCTGTGCGTTCAGATCAGTCATTCGCCGTCGACCTCCACTTCGACCTCCTCGTAGGTCGGGTTGAGCACCCGGATCTCGCGCTCCAGGCACTCGTCTTCGATGCGTTCGCGCTTGCGACCGCCGACCGACGAGGCGATCCGCACCGCCTGGCTGTCGGGGTCGACGTCCGTGACGTCGTCGACGTTGTGGACGCGGACCTCCTCGAAGCCGCTCGGGTGCAGGCCGCGGGCCGCGGTCGGCGAGCGAAAGCCCGCCTCCACGGTGTCGCCCTTGCCCTTGACGCCGCGGCGCTGCTTCGAGAGCTGCCCGCGCGGGCGCCGCCACGAGGTCGACACGCGCTTTTTCTTGTGGTGGTCCTGCCGGTTGAACTTCGGCTTGCCCTCGCGTCGCCGCTGGGCGAGCGCGCGGGCGGTCTCGTCCGAGAGGTCCGGCGTCTTGTCGGCGTGGCCGCGGGGGCGACGCTCCGTCTCGACCGCCTCGGCCTCCTCGGCCGCCTCGGCCTCTGCCTCCTCGACCTCGGCCTCTGCCTCCGCCTCCTCGGCGACCTCGAGGCCGCCGACGTCGGCCTTGATGCGGGCGGCGAGGGCGTTGCCGATCCCCTCGATCTCCGCCAGTTCGGCCTGACTCGCGGCCTTGACGTCCTCGACGGACTCGTAGCCGGCCTCGCGGAGCGCGTCCGCCTTGGCCGGGCCGACGCCGCCGATGTCGGTGAGCTCCGCGAACTCCTCGTCGGCGCTCATGCGGCCTCACCTCCCTCGGGCTTGTGCGTGATGTACACGCCGTCCTGGAAGACGCGCGTGTCCTTCCCGCGCACGCGGGTCAGCTGCTCGATGTCGGCGGCGGTCTGCCCCACGGCCTCCTTGTCGGGGCCACGCAGCGTGATCTCCTCGCCGTCGACCTCGACCTCGGTGTCGCCGCGCACCGGCGTCCGCCGGGGCGCCTTCTCGCCGAGGAAGTTCGTGATGACGACCTCGTCGTCCTCGACGTCCACCTGCATCGGGAAGTGGGCGTAGTAGACCTCCATCTCGTACTCCCACCCCTCGCGGACGCCGTGGACCATGTTTCGGACGTGGCTCTCGAACGTGCCGACGGTCGACGACGTCTTCGCGTCGTCGTTCGCCGACTCGATCACCACCGCCTCGTGCGATTCGTCGCCATCGTCGACCGTCTCGACCGCGACGGACACGTCGGGGTACCACAGGCGGCGCTCGACGCTGCCCTCGGGCCCCTCGACCGTCAGGTCCAGGTGGTCGACGGTGGCGCTCACTTCGTCGGGGAGTTCGATTTCGACTCGCATCAGTACACGTAGGCGATCACCTGACCGCCGATCCCCTGCTCGCGAGCCTCGTAGTGGCTCATCACGCCGTGGCTCGTCGAGACGATCAGCGACCCGTAGTCGCGGGCGGGGAGATACCGCTTCTCCCACTTCTCGTACTCGTCGGCCGCGGCGGCGTAGCGGGGCTTGACGGCGCTACACTCGTTGATTGCTCCGCGCAGTTCGACCTCGAACTTGCCGGCCTTGCCGTCGTCGACGAACTCGAAGCCGTCGACGTACTCGCGGTCGTAGAGGACCTCGAGCACCGAGCCGATCTCGTTCGAGGCGGGCGCTACCGTGTGCGTCAGATGGCCCACGCTCTCGGCGTTGTTCACGCCCGACAGCGCGTTCGCCAGCGGATCGTTGCCTGCCATGGTTATCGATACTTCTTGAACCCCATGCCCCGTGCGACCTCGCGGAAGCACTGGCGACACAGGAAGATGTCGTACTTGCCGACGAGGCCCTGCGGGCGGCCACAGCGCCGACACTGTCGGCGGTCGTCCGTGCGACGGGTACCGTGCTCGCCCGTCACGTCGGCCTCGTCCTGGCCTCCTGTCTCTGTTTCGCTCATTTACTGGGTCACCTCGACGTCGAACGTCGATTCGAGGAACGCAACCGCGTCGTCCGGGGTCAGCTGGTGGGACGCCGGGATCGACCGCGACGCCTTGTCGCGCTTCGAGACCCGGTAGCCCGGCCGGACCAGGTTCACGGTCACGTCGAGCCCGTAGATGCCGGTCTGGGGGTCGTACTCCTGGCTCGGGAAGGAGGTGTGCTCCTCGATCCCGAAGCTGAAGTTGCCCGTGTCGTCGAACTGGTCGCGCGAGAGCGAGACGAACCCGAGCGCCGTCTCGAGGAACTCGCGGGCCGTCTCGTCGCGCAGCGTCACCTTCGCGCCGATCGGGTCGCCCTTCCGGACGTCGAACTCGCCGACCGTGCGCTTCGCGAGCGTCCGGACGCTCTGCTGGCCCGTGATCTCCTCGAGGATCTCCTCGGCGTTGGCCAGCTCGCGACCGCCCTCGCCGACGCCCATGTGGACGACGACCTTCTCGACGCGGGGCTCGCGCATCTCGTGGAACTCCTCGTCCTCGCCGGCGTCGGTGCTCATTCGTCGTCACCTCCGTCAGTGAAGTTCTCGTCGATGACGACCACGTAGTCCGCGATCGTCTCGAAGCCATCCCCGTCGAAGTCGTCCTGGCTCACCTGGACGCTGTTCGCCCCGGAGCCGGGCGTGACGACGTGCTTCTCGACGGTGCCGATCTCGCCCGCGTGGGCGCCGTCGACCGCCGTCACCATCGCCCCCTCCTCGAACGGGAAGTGGACGACGACCTCCTTGGTCTCGTTGTCGACGACCAGCGAGTCGCCGGGGCTGTAGTCCGCGGCCGTCTCGCCGTCGACCCGGAGCGTCGCGCCGTCGTGAAGCGTCAGCTGGAAGTCGCCGCCGGCGACCTGCCGCTTGCCGACGACCTTCCCCAGGCGGCTCTCGGCCGCGTCCGCGGAGATGGGCGTCAGCGCCAGCCTGCCGCCCTCGTCCGGGAACACCCGGTAGTACTCGTCGCGCTCGGCGAAGGCCAGGATGTCGAACATGCCGATGGGCCGCCCCTCGTCGGAGACGGCGTCGCCGTTGACCAGCACGGTGCCCTGGTTGAGCGCGTAGCGGGCCTCCTTCCGGGAGTCCACGTAGCCGAGGACGTCCCGCAGGACGACCAGGAGGGGGACGCCGGCCTCGCCGTGCGGGCCGGCGTCGGCCTTGACCGTCCAGGTCTCCTCCTTGCGCTCGACCGGCCAGGACTTCGGCACCGAGAGACGCTTCTGGTGGCGCGTCATGTCTCGCCCTCCAGTCGCTCGCGGCGGCGGTCGTCCTCCAGGTCCAGGTCGGTCACCCGGACGTTGGAGGCGTCCAGCGGGCGGGGAACCTCCTCGCCGTCGGCGCCCTCGACGGTGACGTCCTCGACGTGGATGGTCTCCTCGTCCAGATTCACCGCGAGCACCTCGGCCTCCTCGCCGGCGAAGTCGCCGCGCATCACCTCGACGGTGTCGCCCGCGTTCACCCGCACCGACCGCCGGTCGTACTCCTCGCGGAGGTCGCCGGCGAGCGTCGCCCGGACGTGCCTGTGCCGCTCGTGGAGCGGCGCCTCGCGGCGCCGCTTGCGCTGCTTGCGTGGTTGTTCCGTCATACTATCATCGTCGCGGTGCTCGCGATGCTCCCGAAGCGCTCGGCGACCTCTCGGGCGATGGGGCCCTTGATCTCGGTGCCCCGGGGCTCGCCCACGTCGTCGACGAGGACGGCGGCGTTGTCGGCGAACTTGACGCGCGTGCCGCTCGGCCGCCGGATGGGCTTGCGCTGGCGGACCACGACGGCCTCCAGCACCTGCCGCCGCATCTCCGGCGTGCCCTTGGTGACCGAGACGGTCACCTTGTCGCCGATGCCCGCCTTGGGGTGTCGGTTCTTCGTGCCGGTGTAGTTCGACACGCTGATCACTTTCAGCTGTCGAGCACCGGTGTTGTCCGCGCACGTGACGATCGAGCCGCGCTCGAGGCCCTGCGTGACGTCGGCGTTGAGCGCCTCCATCACGACTCACCCCCGAGCCGCTCGACGACCACGTGCGATTTGGTCTTCGAGAGCGGCCGCGTCTCGGCGATGCGCACCGTGTCGCCCTCGGAGAGGTCGAGACACGGGGGCGCGTGCGCCGGCACGCGGCTGCGTCGTTTCATGTATCGGTCGTACTTCGGGACGCGAACGTCGTACTCGCGCTCCACGACGACCGTCTTGTCCATGTCGGTGGAGGCGACCGTCCCGTCGAGCGTCCCCCCGCGCACGGCCAGCGTGCCGTGGAACGGGCAGTTCTCGTCGGTGCAGGCCTCCTCCGGTTCCGGTACGTTGAGTCCTATCGCCATCTGTCATCTCCTCCTGGGGTCGGCGCGTTCTCGGTGCGGCGAGCGGGACGCGAGAGCAGGCATCCCCCGTCCACCGTAACGTGGGCCGACGCGTCGCCCGGGTGGCTGCTGCCACCGTTGGGGTGGCCGCTGCCACCGTTGGGGTGGCCGCTGCCACCCGTCGGGTTCCCGTCGGTCCCCGGGACCTCTCGGCACGGCGAGGCGCGTGACGCCTCGCTCCCGGCGGCTTCATCCGTCGCGACGCCGAGGCGAAACTCGAACGTCGTCGCTCGCTTGGGCACCTGACGCGCCTCCGCCCGAGACGGGCCGTCGTCGCCCGCCGGCGCCAGCACCAGCGTGTTCCGCGTCTCGCGGACGACCCGCCCGGCGACCCCGACGAGGTCGGGGTTCGGGGCGGCGGCCACGCTGGCGTGGAGGCCGACGAGTTCGTGACGCGGCAGCGTCTCGGGCGTCAGGGGCATTAGTCCAGGTCGCCCTCCTCAGCTGTCTCCAGGTCGCCCTCCTCGCGTCGGATCGTCTTGATCCGCGCGATGGTGCGACGCAGTTCGCCGATCCGTCCGGGGTCGTCCGGCGCGCCGCCGGCGGCCTGGACGGCCTTCGCGTTCAGGAGCTCGGTCTCGAGCTCCTCGAGCTCCGCCTCCCGCTCGGCGGGCGTCATGTCGCGGATCTCCTCGGGGTGGAGGATCACGACTCGTCACCCTCCTCGGACTCCTCGGCGTCCGCGTCCGCTTCCATCTCCTCGACCAGGTCGGCCGCCTCGGCCTCGACCTCCTCGTCGAGGTCCTCGTCGTCCTCGTCGGGCGTCGCCGTCTCGACGGGCTCCGTGGGGGCGACGTCCGTCGGCGTCTCGCCGACGGCGGCGTCCTCGGTCTGGGACTGGGTCTCTTCGACGACCTCCTCGACGACCTCCTCGTCGACGACGTCCTCGGGACCCTCCGTGGGCACCTCGACCTCCTCGCCGGCGCCGGCCTCGGGGACCTCCTCGGGGACCTCCTCGGGGACGTCCTCGAGGAGCTCTTCGACGCCCTCGCCGGTCTCGGCGGCCTGCTCGACCGCCTCGATCTCGGCGTCCTCGCGGATCTCGAAGTCG
Organism: Haloferacaceae archaeon; assembly: GCA_042217235.1. Lineage (GTDB taxonomy): Archaea > Halobacteriota > Halobacteria > Halobacteriales > Haloferacaceae > A07HB70. Next base: position 9,389 of record JBDGTB010000019.1, read on the forward strand.
TCCGGGAGCTCGGCGCCCGGCGGGATGATCTTCACCGTCACGCCGATGGTGCCGAGCTTCATCACCGCGACGCCCTGGCCCTCGTCGACGACGTCCTCCGCGGGCTCGCCGTTGTGCTTGATGTACCCGCGGTTGAACTTCTCGACGCGGGAGCGGGCGCCGGTCACCTTGCCCGAGAGGACGATCTCGGCGCCGAGCGCGCCGGCGTCCATGATCCGGTCGATGGTGGTGTGGCCGGCCTTCCGGAAGTACCAGCCGCGTTCGAGGGCGTTCGCGAGCCGGTCCGCGACGATGCGGGCGTTGAGGTCCGGCTCGTCGACCTCCTGGACGTCGATCTGGGGGTCGTCGAGGTCGAAGCGCTCCTCGAGCTCGCTCGTGACCTTCCGGATGTTCTTGCCGCCCTTGCCGATCACCATGCCGGGCTTCTCGGCCTTCAGGACGATCTGGGTCCCCATCGGCGTCTTGGCGACGTCCATGCCGCCGTAGCCGGCGCGGCCCAGCTCGTCGGCGAAGAACTCGTCGATCTGGGAGCGCTGGAGGCCGTCCTCGATGAACTGGTGTTCGTCCGCCATCAGGCCTCCACCTCCGTTTCGGCGTCGGGTTCCTGGAGCACCAGCTCGACGTCGCAGAGCGTCGTGTTCCACGGGCCGGCGCGGCCGAACGCCCGGGGCTTGCGCCCCTGCCGCTCGTCGACCTTGTGGGGGGCGACGTGGGCGATCTCCATCGCCTCGCCGTCGAACCCCTGCTCGGTCGCGTTGTTCCGCCCGTTCTCCAGCAGCTTCAAGAAGTCCTTCGAGGCCTTCTCGGGGTAGCGCCCGGCGTCCCAGCCGTCGATGTCCGACCGGTGACCGACGCCGCTGTTGTGCTGCTTGAACGGCACCGAGCGCTCGCCGTCGATCACCGCCTGGAGGTACTCCTCGGCGTCCGCGACGGTCTTGCCCTTGAGCTGGCGGGCGATGGCCTTGCTGTGCTTCAGGCTGATGGGCCGCTCCCGGAGCATCGCCTTCGCGGTCGTCTCGGGGTCGGCCTCGACGCTGTAGCTGATTCCCATGTTATTTGAGGGGCACGAACTTCGAGGACCGGGTCGCGCCGATGCCGGCCTGCCCGTGTTCGACCTGCGTCCGGGTGAGCTGGAACTCGCCCAGGTAGTGGCCGATCATCTCGGGCTGGACCTTCACGCGGTTGAACTCGCCGCCGTTGTAGACGGCGAAGGTCAGCCCGACGAACGACGGGAGGATGGGCATGTCCCGCAGGTGCGTGCGGATCGGCTCGTCGGCCGTCTCCTCCTCGGTGGCCTCGCGGGCCGATTCGAGCAGTTTCTGGTGTTCGACCGACAGCCCCCGGTCGATGGTTCGCCGCGCGCGGGCGGGCAGCAGTTCGACGACCTCCTCGGTCGTCATCTCCTGCAGTTCGTCGAGCGTGTGACCGCGGTAGGTGAACTCACCTTCGCGGCCGGTTCGGTAGTCTGAGCTCATTCGTTCTTGCTCCTCCCTTTGCCGGTTCGCTTCGAGGCGATGTCGCCGACCTTCCGTCCCGGCGGCGCGTCACGCGAGACGCTCTTTGGCTTGCCGGGGTGCTGGCGGCCGCCGCCGCCGAACGGGTGGTCGATGGCGTTCATCGCGACGCCGCGCACGCGGGGCCACTTGATCCCCCGCGAGCGCATCTTGTGGTGTTTGTTGCCGGCCTTGACGAACGGCTTCTCCGTGCGCCCCCCGCCCGCGACCACGCCGATCGTGGCGCGACAGTCGGGGTTGAGCCGCTTGACCTGCCCGCTCGGGAGCTTCACGACCGCGACGTTGCGGTCGTGGGTCAGCAGCTGGGCGTTCGTCCCCGACGCGCGGGCGAACTTCCCGCCGTCGCCGGGCTGCCGTTCGATGTTACACACCGGGACCCCCTCGGGGATCTCCGCGAGGGGCAGCGTGTTGCCGGGCTTTATCTCCGCCGAGACGCCGACCTGGATGGTGTCGCCGACGGCGACCCCCTCCGGTGCGAGCACCAGACGCTGGTCGCCGTCGTCGAACTCGACGGCGGCGACCGGCGCCGACCGGGCCGGGTCGTGTTCGATGTCGACGACCGAGCCGCTCACGGTGTCGTCGTCCTCGGCGCGCTTGTGCGACAGTTCGGACTTGTAGCGGTGGGACGGCGCCCGGAACGTCGGGGAGCCGCGACCGCGTCGTTGTCCCTGAATCCTGCGTCCCATGGTCAGAACACCCCGATCCGGGAGGCGACTTCCTGGGCGTCGTCGTCCGTCGAGAGCTGGACGGTCGCCTTCTTCTCGCCCCGTGGCGTCACCTGCGTGTTCACCGACTCGACGGTGACGTCGTACCGCTCCTGGACCTCCTCGCGGACCTCGGGCTTCGTGGCGTCGAGGTCGACGATGAACTGGAGCTTGTTCGCGAAGTCCATCTCGTTCATCGCCTTCTCCGTGACGAGGGGGTGGACGATCCGACTCATCGGTCGGCCACCTCCGCGAGGCCGTTCTCGGTGTACACCGTCAGCCGCCCGGGGTGGGTCCCCGGCGCGAGGTCCTCGACGTTGACCTCGCGTCCCGTCGTCACGTCCGCGCCGGCGAGGTTCCGCGCCGCGCGCGACGGCTCGCCGCCGGTGACAAAGAGGATCGACGCCGGCTCGCGGTACTTCCGCCCGCGGGCCTTCCCGCGACCGGACTTCACCGTCCGCCCGTCGTCGGCCCGCTCCACGTCGGCGTGGACGCCGAGGGCCTCGAGGACCTCGACGACCTCGCGGGTCTTGTGGAGGTCCTCGAACTCGTCGGCGAGGACGAGCGGCAGTTCGACGCCGTCGTCGAACTCGTGGCCGCGCTCGCGGACGACCTCGGGGTCCGCGGTGGCGGCGAGCGCCGACCGCGTGGCGAGCTTTCGCTCCTGGTCGTTGATGTCTTTCCCCTGGTCCTTCTCGGCCTTCGGCGGGTGGGCACGGCGGCCGGAGACCGCCTGTGGCACCCGTCGAGCCTGCCCGTCCTGGCGCGGGACGTGTGCCATCCCGCGGCCGCTGCCGGGCGACTCGGCCGGCGTCCGGAGGCCGGCGTTGGGGTCGGAGCCGTACTGCTGCTTTCGGTTCGCCTGCGCGGCGATCACCGCGGCCCGGATGAGGTCCGGCCGGTACTCGGCGTCGAACGCCGCCGGCAGGTCGACCTCGCCCGCGCTGTCGCCGCTCAGGTCGCGTACTGTCGCCTTCATTGCCCTTGGTTGCTCTCGGTGGAGACGTGCCGGACCTCGGGGTCGAGGCGCGGCTGGTCGTTCGGCCTGACGGCCGGGCGGAAGCGGAGGATCCGCTTGTCCGGCCCGGGCAGGGAGCCTTTCACCAGCGCGTACGGGCCGTCGACCTCGCCGTAGCCGACGAAGCCGCCGTCGACGCTCGCGTCGCGCCCGTCGCCCATGGCGAGCAGGCGCTTGTTGAGCTCGGTGCGCTGGTGGTACCCCGTCTGCCCCTGCTGGGGGACCGTCGAACGCACGCGCGAGGGGTTCCACGGGCCGAGGTTGCCGATCCGGCGCCGCCACCCCTGGCGGGCGTGTTTGCCCTTCCGCTTCTGGACGCCCCAGCGCTTGACCGGGCCCTGGGTGCCCTTGCCCTTCGTGATCCCGTGTGCGTCGAGGTACTCCCCGGCGCGGAACACGTCGGACATCGCGTGTTCGCCGCCGTCCGCGAGCAGGTCGAGCGCGAACTCGAGGCGCTCGTCGAGCGCCCCGCCGCCGACGCGGGTCTCCATCACGTCGGGCTCTTTCTTCGGCACGTTCGCCAGCCCCGCGGGGACGGTGTGGGTGATCACCCGGAGATCGTCGACCTCGCCCGCGTCGACCCGCTCGCGGAGGGCGTCGGCGTCCTCCTCGAACGTGTCCTCGGCGGGAAGGTCGAGCGTCCGGTCCAGCTCGTCGTGGAAGTCGTTCGTCCAGACCTCGGTTCGCGGCTTGAGGCCGTAGGCGGTCTCTTCGTAGGCGCGAAGGGCGACGGCGCGCATCGGCGGCGTCTCGACGACGGTCACCGGCACCGACTCCTCCATCCCCTCCCGGGGAGATTCGGCGCTGTCGTTGACCACGACGACGTGGGTCATACCGGCCTTGTAGCCGGCGAATCCCTGTAGCGCGGGGGCACCGTCGTCGTCGGGCCACGACCGAATGCGCGGGACCTCCGAGACCGCGCGCTTGCGCGGGCTGAAGCCCATCGAGCCTTTTCGTGGCGTGCTTGGTTGTGGCATGTTGTCGGTCTCACTCCGTTGGGAGCGTCAGTGGCGCGAGGGTGGCGAACATCGCTTCCTCCGTCCGCACGACCTCGCTTCCCTGATCCGGAACCGTGTTCAGCCAGAGGTCGAACCCGTCCGGGGGTTCGACGTCGTCCCCCGTCTCCGGGGGGACCGCCTCGACCGACCGGTCGAGGATCGCCGGGAGGCCCCGCTCGGGCGCGCCGAAGGCGACGGTCAGGTCGCCCGCGACGCGTCCCGTCAGGTCGGCCAGTCGGCCGACCGTCAGGTCGACCCCGTGTCGGGACGCCGCGATCCGGTATCCGGCGTCCGGGGCCGAGAGCGCCTCCGGCAGGCCCACGCGCCGCACCGTGTAGCCCGGGAGGGGCTCGTCCACGATGCGGGCGCGGACCGGCTCTCGCGAAGATACCCTGATGGCGACGCGCTCCCCCTCCGCGACCTCCATGTCCGGAGGCACGTGGAGGGAGACCGGGTGTTGCAGTCCGCAAGTGACCCGAACGCGGCCGTCAGGTCCGACCTCGGTCACGATTCCCTGTCTTAACGACCCCGGACGCTCCGATCCGGAGCCGGTCTGTGAGGAGACGCGGAGGGGCGGCAGGACGCCAGCGTACTCCAGTTCGCCCCGGACGTCCCAGGCCTCCTTTCGGAGGTAGGGGGGCGTCGCGGCGTACCGCAACACCGTCGCGACGAACCCGTCCTCCCACCGCCGCTCGCCCTCCCGATCGGGGAAGACGACGAGGCGGTCCACCCGGAACACCGTCGCCGCGCGGGCGACGTAGCCGAGCTTGCGGGTCGCCTCCCGCTTCGACTCGGCTTCCCGGGCGAGGGAGGACGGAACGAGTACGGTGCGCGTCATGCCGGGTCCCGTCCGTGTCTCGTCACCAGACTGTGCTCGCCCTTCCGGATCCACTCGTAAAAGGGTAGCGACTCGTACCGGGCGAGTGAGGGCGTGTCACGGGGACTGCGGGACGTCTCGGGGGCGGTGGCCCGGGGACGGCGGGGCGGTCGGACGCGCGTTCCGGAACCCTTATTGGCTCCACCCCGGTTAGCAGGAGATGCGAACGCGCGCTGGTAGTGTAGTGGTATCACGTGACCTTGCCATGGTCGCAACCGGGGTTCAAATCCCCGCCAGCGCAGTTCTGCCGACCGCAACACACCGAACGGCGCGTTTCGTCGCGCCGCGACTCGTTCGTCGTTGTGTGCGGTATCGGGGATCTGAATCAGGGAACGAAACGAGCGAAGCGAGCGGAGTGAGCGAGTTCGAGAACCCCGCCGGCGCGCTCCACCGACGCGCCCGCGGCGCCACGGCACCTCGCCGGACGGCGGGACAAGGTTATTCCGCTGGACGTTCGAGGGGACGGGCATGGATCTCCCTGCCGGGCTCGCGCAGGAGACCCTCGACGCGCTGTCGCTCAATCTGGCGGTGCTCGACTCCGACGGCGAGATCGTCGCCTCGAACCGCGCCTGGCGGCGGTTCGGCAACTTCAACGGCATCGAGGGGGACGCGGACACGGTCGGGCAGAACTACCTCCGGGTCACGGAGCGGGCCGAAAACGAGTACGCCGCCCGGGCCGCCCGCGGGATCCGTGCCGTCCTCGACGCGGACCGCGACACGTTCCAGCTCGAGTACCCCTGTCACTCCCCCGACGAGAAGCGGTGGTTCCTGATGCACGCCAGTCGATTCGCGGTCGACGGCGCGTCCTACGTCGTCGTCGCACACGAGAACATCACCCAGCGCAAGCGGACGGAGCTGGCCGTCGAGCGCCGGAACGACGACCTCGAAGCGTTCGCCCGGCTGCTCTCCCACGACCTCCGGAACCCGCTCAACGTGGCGCAGGGACAGGTAGAGATGCTGAGCGACGAGGCCGCCCCCGAGCGCGTCGAGGCGCTCCGGTCGGCGCTGGACCGGATGGACGAGCTCGTCGGGGACGCGCTGACGCTCGTGCGCGACGACGCGAACCCGGTCGACCCGCGCCCGGTCTCGGTCCGGGCGAGCGCCGAGGAGGCGTGGACGACCGTGGAGACGCGCGACGCGACGCTGACGGTCGAGGGCGACCGGGAGCTGCGGGCGGACCCCGGGCTGCTCCGGAACGTCTTCGAGAACCTCTTTCGCAACGCGGTCGAACACGCGGGAGAGGAGGTTCACGTGACCGTCGGCCTCCTCGAGGACGGCTTCTACGTCGAGGACGACGGTCCGGGCGTTCCCGAGCACGAGCGGGACGACGTCTTCGAGATCGGATTCACGACGAGCGCCGACGGGACCGGGTTCGGGCTCGGGATCGTCAGACACGTCGTCGAGGACCACGGATGGGAGATCGACCTCGAAACGGGGCACGCCGGCGGCGCCCGCTTCGAGATATCCACGCGGCCGCGCTTCCCCGGAACCGAGCAGTCACGCCGCATCGGGGCCGGAGAGTAGTTCACTCCGAGTCTGCCGTCCGGCCGTAGTCCACCGGCCGGTACACCCGGCGGCTGAACAGCGCGGCGATGGCGGCGACGGCGACGAGCATCACGGCCGCGAGATAGAGGAAGCTTTGTCGGAGGCTCGAGGCCCCGGCGACGAAGCCGATGGCGACCGGCGCGACGGCGCTGAACAGGTGACTGACCGTGTGGAGGTAGCCGAACGTCCGACCCTCGCGGTCCGGCGGGGTGATCTCGCCCATGATCGCGTCGCGGGCGGGGTTCCACCCCCAGTTGCTCGCCCCGAGGACGACGAGCACGGCGAGCAGGGCGAGCGGGCCGAGCTGGCCGGTGGCGAGCACGCCGAGCGTGGCGGCGGCGGCGACGAAGAAGGCGATCAGCACCACCCGGGGGTCGAGCCGGTCGACGAGCCAGCCGGTGAACAGCGTCGTCACCGCGGCGACGAGGAACACGGCGGTGAAGTAGACGTCAGCGATCGACTCGGCCGGCACGTGGACCCCCCCGACCGCCAGGCTGTAGCCGTACACCGTCGCGACGAACGTCGGCAGGAACGCCTTCAGGCCCTTCTCCGAGAACGCCCGGGCGACGAAGAACACGAACAGGGCGGCGAACGGGTAGACGTAGTGGCGACGGTCGTCGCGCCAGCCGGCGGCCGCGTCGGCCTCCTCCGCGGTCGGGCCGTCGGTTCCGGCGCCGTCCGCGTCGTCCCCGCTCGCGCCCGTGGCCGCGTCGTCGGTCCGCTCGCCGTCGGCGGTCGCGTCGGCCTCCTCCGCGTCGTCCCCGCTCGCACTCGTGCCTTCGCTCCGCTCGTCCGTCCCCTCACTCCGCCGGTCCCCGGGGCGGGTCTCGACCAGGTCCGACGAGAGCGCCGACAACAGCGCGACGGCGTAGAGGACCCCGACGACGCCGAACAGCAGGAACACCTCGCTCCAGGAGACGACGAGCACGAGGGCGGCGATGGCCAGCGGCGCGGCCGCGTCGCCGAGTTTGGCGGCGCTGCCCCACGCGCCGAACGCCCGGCCCTCGCGCCCCGCCGCCGCGTTGGCGATGACGAGCGGGTAGCCACACGGGTGGATCGCGCTCGCGCCGAGGCCCGCGACGAGCGCGCCCGCGCCCATGGCCAGGAACTGCACGGTGAACGTGGCGTCGGCGACGACGAACGCGACCGCCTCGGGGCCGACCAGCCGGGGGGCGAGCGCGAACACGAGGTAGCCGACGCCCATCGTCGCGACGCTCGGCGGGACGAGCAGGCGGCGGTCGTAGCGGTCCGCGAGCATCCCCATCGGGGCCTGGCCGAACCCCGACCCGGCGAAGTAGAGGCTGACGAGCGCCCCGAGCTGCCAGAGCGGATACGGGAAGGCGAGCGCCAGGACCGGGAGCAGCGGCGGGAGGATGCGGAAGACGTGTTGGACGAAGTGGATGGAGCCGATCAGCCCCACGACCGACCACGCACGCCGGTCCACGACCATGCTCGACCGGGACGCGACCCGGCGTACTTAATTCCGGGGGTCGCCCGTCCCCGCCGACGGCGATAAACGTCCCGCGGTCCAACGACGGGTATGGCACGGACCGAAACCGCGACGCTCGGCGGGGGCTGTTTCTGGTGTGTCGAGGCGCCGCTGCAGCGCCTGCGCGGCGTGGAGTCCGTCGTCTCTGGGTACGCCGGCGGCGACGTCGCGGACCCGACCTACGAGGAGGTCTGCTCCGGGACGACGGGCCACGCCGAGGTCGTGCAGGTGACCTTCGATCCGGACGTCCTCGCCTTCGAGGAGCTCCTGGAGGTCTTTTTCGCCGTCCACGACCCCACGACCGCCGACCGCCAGGGGCCGGACGTGGGCTCGCAGTACCGCTCGGCGGTGTTCTACCACGACGAGACCCAGCGGGAGACGGTCGAGGCGGTCGTCGACCGGCTGGAGGGCGAGGTCTACGACGGCATCGTCACCGAGGTCGCGCCGCTCGAAGCGTTCTACCCCGCCGAGGAGTACCACCAGAACTACTTCGAGAAGAACCCGGCACAGCCGTACTGTCGGATGCACATCCCGCCGAAGCTGTCGAAGGTCCGCGAGCGGTTCCCGGAGCTTCTGACCGACGACGTCGAGGCCGCCGACTCCTGACCGCCGGCGCGATGCGCTCAGCGATGTCGGGCGGGCGAAGAACGGAACGGGCCGCGTCTCCTCCGACGAACGGACGGCCGCATACGTCGTCGCTCTCGACCGCGTCCTGACGGCGATGCGAAACGCCGGCACCCGGCCGTGACCGGTCCGACCGTCACGCCGGACGCCGGTCGCTCGCCGGGGCCGCCGCACCGCTCAGGGCCCGTCGCCGTGGATCCCGAGGCCGACCGCGTTCGCCGTCTCGACGCGGGCGATCCCGGGCCGGTCGCAGAGTTCGTCGACCGCCGGCTGGGGGAGTTCGACGCGCAGGTCGGCGAACCGGAGGTCGTCCGTGACCCGGCCGCCGAGGTCCGCGATCGCCTCGCGGACCGCGCCCTCGTCGGCCGGGTCCGCGAGTTCGACGACGAGCGCGACCGACTCGTCGGGTACGGGCTCCTCGCGGATGCGTCGCACGGGGTGTGAGAGGTAGGGGTCCGCGTCCGGCATCGTCGTCGCTGGGCGCCGCGAGGGGAAAAGCGTCGTCATCGCGGACGCCCCGACTGCGCCGACGCGCGTGGACCGTCGAGTTCACTCGCGCGGCGACCAGCGGAGGTCGACCCCGACCTCGCCGCCGGGGAGGAGCCGCGAGCGCTCCGTCCGGGTGACGACGCCGTCCGGGAGCGGGAGCGTCACCCGTTCGTCGTCGACCGAGATCACGAGGGTCGCCTCGACGGAGTCGCCGGCCTCGCGCCCGCCGTCGGCCCCGTCGAGGAGGCGCTCGACCCGGTGGAGCGCGGCGACGACGGTCGCCCGGTCGGGCCCGCGTCCGGCGTCCGGCTGGACGCCGCCGACCAGCGGGGCGACGTTCACGTCCCGCGAGCGGTTCGAGGCGACGGCGTTGACCGCGGCGCCGAGCAGCACGACGAGGCTGCTGACGTACAGCCACGTCAGGAACACGAGGATGCCGGCGACGACGCTCCGGCCCGGCTGTCGGGCGCTGACCTCGAGGTACACCCGGAAGAGGCCGTGGAACGTCGAGAGCCCGACGGCGGTGACGACGACGCCCGGCAGCGGCTCGACTGGGCCGACGTCGGCGTCGGGGAACACGTAGTACATCGGATAGAGCGTGACGACGAGGCCGGCGACGAGGGCGACCCGCCGCGCCAGCCACGGGAGGGGCCCGTCGCCGCCGGGGAGCGCTCCCTGGACGGCCGCGCCCGCGGCGATGGCGGCCGCGACGGTGAGGAGCACGAGCAGCCCGTCGGTGACCTGGTCGACCGCCGTGTTCGCCGCCTCCGTCTCGTAGATGGTGGAGAACGCGGTGTCGAGCCCCCGGAACACCCGAAGCGTCCCCCAGAGGAGCACGAGCGCGCCGAACACGGAGAGGCTCGTCGAGTCGCTCGCCGCCCGGATCTCGGCGAGGAGCACCTCCCGCGCGCCGCGGGTGAACACCCCCTCGACGAGCGCCAGGACGCTCGACTCCAGCCCGCGGGACCCGACGGCCGCGAGGACGGCGAGGAGGAGCAGGAACAGCGGCAGGATCGAGACGAACGCGTGATAGGCGATGCTGCCGGCGACGAACGTGAGGTTCTCCGTCCGGACCTCGTGGACGACCGCGCGGCCGATCTCGGCCGCGCGTGCCAGCCGTGGATGCATGCTCGTGCCGGCCGACGGCCGGCCGGCTGTTAAACGGGGGGCCGACACGGCTATGCGCGTGGCGACGCGACCCGGGCGCATGACCGTCGTCGCCCTGCTGAGCGTGGCACCGGTTCGCGAGGGGAGCATGGCCGAGGACGTCGCCGACGCCGTCGCGGCGCTCGACGACTTCGACGTGCGCTACGAGACGAACCCGATGGGCACCGTGATCGAGGCCGACGGCGTCGACGAACTGCTGGCCGCGGTCGGCGCCGCACACGAGGCCGTCGACGCCGACCGCGTGAGCACGTTCCTGAAGATAGACGACAAACGGACGACCGACCGGAGCGCGGGGGAGAAAGTCGAGCGGGTGGAAAAGGCGCTCGGTCGCCCCGCGAGGGGGGAGTGAGCGAGGGGCGCGGTCTGCGAGCGCGACCCGTCGTGCGACGCGGGGAGCCGATGCCGGACACGTAGGCCTTTTGCGCGGAAGGGCGAAGGCGGGGCATGGAGAGTCTCAACCGGATGGCGGTCGAGCTCGTCGACGAGGCGCTCGACTTCGCCGGCGAGCTCGGCGTCGCGGTCCACGAACTCGACTCGGGGGCGACGGTGCTCGACTTCGGCGTCGAGGTGCCGGGCGGGCTGGAGGCGGGTCTCCTCCTCGCGGAGATCGGGACGGCCGGCCTCGCCACGGTCCAGACCCGCGCGGGCGAGGTGGCCGGGGCGCCGCGCACCCACGTCGAGCTGGCGACCGACCACCCCGCGCTGGCGTGTCTCTGCTCCCAGAAGGCGGGCTGGGAGCTGCCGGACTTCGACGGGCTCGGGAGCGGCCCCGCCCGCGCTCTCGTCGGCGAGGAGTCGGAGTTCGAGGCCGTCGGCTACTACGACGAGTTCGACCTGACCGTCCTCGCGGTCGAGAGCGCTGACCTGCCCGGCGACGGCGTGGCGGCCCACGTCGCCGACCGGGCGGGCGTCACGCCCTCGGCGGTGTACCTGCCGGCCTACGCCACCGGGTCGATCACCGGGAGCGTCGTGACCGCGGCTCGCGCCGCCGAACTCGCCGTCTTCCGGCTGTTCGAGCTCGGATACGACCCGACGGACGTGCTCTCTGTCTCGGGGAGCGCCCCGGTCGCGCCGCCCAGCGCCGATGAGTCGACGGCGATGGGGCGGACGAACGACGCGCTCGCGTACGGCGCCGGGGTCCACCTCCAGGTCGCCGAGCCGTTCGACCGCTTCGACGAGGTGGCCTCGACGGCCGCCGAGGAGTACGGGACGCCGTTCGAGGACGTGTTCGAGCGGGCCGGCTGGGACTTCCACGAGGTGTCCGCGTCGGCGTTCGGCCCCGCACAGGTGACCGTCGACGTGGTCGGCGGTGACACCCACGTCCACGGCGAGCGCCGCGAGGACCTGCTCGCCGAGTCGTTCGGGCTGTGAAGTTCAAGCGGATCCCCGACCCGCCGGCCGACCGGGCGGGGGTCGAGCGGGCACGCGAGGCCGTGTCGCGCGTCCCGGACCCCGAGGCCGACTGCTGTCGGCGTATCGCGGCCCGCCTCGACCTGCCGCGCGACGAGGGTCGCGCGTGGCTCGCGCTCCTGCGCGCGCTCGGTCTGGTCGAGCGGACGGCGAACGGCTACCGCCGAACGGACGCGGACCCGTCGCCAGCGGCGCTCCGGCGGGCGTTCCGCGAGCGGGTGTACGGCGCCGCCGACGCGCTGGCGGCGCTCGCCGACGGCCCGCTCGCGGCCGACGCGGTCGCCGACGAGCTCGCCGTGCCCGCCTGGGAACGGCGACGCACGAGCGACCCCGAGGCGGCGTGGCGCGAGCGGACCCGTCGCCTGCTCGACTGGCTCGTCCTCCTCGGCCTGGCCGAGCGGACCCCCGACGGGTACGCGGCGCGCGACGACGGCACGGCGTAGGTCACCGCCGCTCCCGGTCCGGTCCCGCGGCCTCGACGAGCCGCTCGATGCGCTCGCCCATCGGCGGGTGGCTGGCGAGCAGGCGGGTGAGCCGTTCCGTCTCGTCGGCGTGGATGTACAGCGACGAGAACGGTCCCTCGGGGTTCGCGGCGCGCTCGATCCGCGCCAGGCCCCGAGCGAGCGCGAGCGGTCAGCCGGTGACCGCGGCCGCGCGCTCGTCGGCGGCGAACTCCCGCCGCCGCGCGTACGCCTGCAGGGGGAGGACGAATCCGAGGAGCAGGACGCTCCCGAGGCTCGTCACCGCGACGACCACGCGCCAGGCGACCTGCTCGGCGGCTACGGGGTGGGACCCGCGGAGATACCCCGCGGCGCGGGCGAGGCCACCGAGCAGGAGCGCGACGGGCAGGACGACCAGCGCGAGCAGGCCGCCGACGGTGCGAACGAGGCTGTAGCCGAGCGTCTTGGTCAGGCTGTCGCGCGCGGCCAGGTGGGCGACCTCGTGGGCGATCACCGCCTCCAGCTCCCCGGGGCCGAGCAGTCGAACGAGCGCGGCGTCGACGACGACCCGCCCGCTCGCCGGGCCGCCGAGCGCGAGCGCGTTCGGCGACCCGAGCCGGCCGACCAGGAGCGTCGGGGCGTCGACGCCCATCTCGCGCGCGATCGCGTCGACCCGGTCGTACAGCCAGGGGGCGGCCTCGCGCGGGAGCTCCACGGCGTCGAGCGCCAGCAGGATCCGCGCGGTGCCGACCCGGTAGCTCGCGTAGCCGAACGCGAGCGAGACCGCGAGGACGACGAGCGCCGTCGCGAGCGGGTCCGGTCGGCGCGCCCACAGCGCGAGCAGGAGCCGGTAGCCGGCGACCCCCGTCGCCGCGTAGACGACGAGCATGGCGACCCCCGTGACTGCCAGCAGCAGGCGCGTGCCGATGGAACGGCGTGTCGACATGGCGCGACGCGTCCCGAGCGGTCAGCCGTCGCCCCCGCCGTGGTGTGGCGGCCGAGCGGCGGCGGAGCGGTCAGTCACGGCCGACGTCGGTGACCGTACCGACGCCCTTGCTGTGCCCCTCCCGGAAGACGAACCGCTGCCCCTCCTCGACGAGGTACGGGCGGAACTTGAACTCGACCTCGGCGCGGCCCGTGTCGCCGGGGAGGAGCTGCCCGTCCTCGGGGTGGAAGGCGGCGGCCTCGCTTATCGTCTCCAGGTGGACGACCGGCTCGTAGCCGTCGCCGATCCGCGTCGGATGGTTGAGGACCATCACCTCCGCCTCGAACGAGCGGACCGGTTCGGGGTCGGCGTCGGCCGGGAGCAGCACCATCCCGCGTTCGACCTCGCTCTCCTCGACGCCCTTCAGCGCGATGCCGACGATCCGGCCCGCCTTCGCGCGGTCGACCCGGTGGTAGTGCATCTCGATCGACCGGACCTCGACCTCGCGGAAGGAGCCGTCGGCCATCGGGCCGAGCAGGAGGTCGTCGCCCGCCTCGACGCTGCCGGAGTTGACGGTGCCGGACGCGACGGCGCCGACGCCGGTGACCCGGTACGTGCGGTCGACGTACATCCGGAACTCCTCGCCGCGGTCGTTCGTCTTCGGGAGGCGCTCGAACAGTTCGTCGAGCGCGTCGAGCCCCCGCATCGTCACCGCCGAGGTCCGCAACACCGGGACGATCCCGTCGCCGATCTCCCGGGCCGCGGCGCCGACGCCGTGGCGCTCGACCCGGAGCGGCGTCACGTCGACGTCGCGCAACAGCCGCTCGACCTCGCGTTCGACCGCGGCGACGCGCTCGCCGTCGACGAGGTCGACCTTCGTGATCGCCACCATCGTCGGCAGCTCGGTGGCGAGCAGGATGCCGAGGTGTTCGCGGGTCGTCCGCGTCGGCCCGTCGTCGGCCGCGACCGTCAGCAGGCCGTAGTCGAGCTTCTGTCCGACCAGACCCCGGATCGTCGTCCTGAGCCACGGCTCGTGGCCGACGGTGTCGACGAACGACACCAGCCGGTCGGCCTCCTCGACGACCCGCGCCCGGTCGGTCTTGCGGTCGGGGTTGTCCATCCGGACCGGCCCGTCCGCGCCGAAGCCGTAGACGGCGTAGGAGAGGTCGGCCGAGAGCCCCCGCTCGACCTCGTGGGGCTGGACGTCGAGGAACGAGCGGGTGTCGCCGTCGCCGTCGTCGGGGCGGCCGGTGACGAGCGACCCGACGAGCGTGCTCTTCCCGTGGTCGACGTGCCCCGCGGTCCCGACGACGATGTGCTCGTCGTCGGTCTCGAGCATCGCCCCCTCCCGGATCGTCGCGACGCCGACGACGCCGCGGTCGCCGTTCTCCCCGACCCCCCACGTCTCCACCTCGTCGATGTGGGCGCCGGCCTCCTCGGCCAGAAGCGAGAGCACGTCCATCGACTCCGAGAACGCCGCCGGCTCGATGCCCGCGATCCGGCCCGCGTCGGTGACGCCGACGACGTAGGTGGCCTCGCCGTCGCCGGAGAGCACGCGGTGGCGGAGCTGGGCCGCGAGACTCTCGAGCCGACCGTCGGCGAGGTGGACCTCGCGGGAGAGCCGCTCCTTGAATTCGACGTGTCCGCCCTCCTCCTCACCGCGCTCGAGGGCCTCCTCGAGCGAGGCCCGGTCGGCGCTCATGGGAGCGGGGTTGGCGACCGGCGGCAAAAACGCTTTCCGTGGTGTGGTTCCCCGTCTCACACGAGCGCTCCCGACCCCCGGGGTGCGCTCCCGACGCGCCGCCGCGCGGATCACCCCTCGTCGAGCGCCTCGTAGGCGCGCTTGACCCGCTTGAACGTCTCCTCGTCGCCCGCCCCGGCGTCGGGGTGGGTCTCCTTGACCCGCTCGCGGTAGGCGCGCTCGACGGCGTCCTGCCCGGCGCCGGGGTCGAGGCCGAGTGTCCGGTAGGCCTCGCGCCGCGACGGCCCGGTCGGGGTGGCCCGCGCCGTCCGGTCCCGGTCGCCGGTCGACGGCCCGCCGCGTGGACCCGCGGCGCGCTGGTCGCGTGGCCCGGTCCGGGTCCGGGTCCGGGCGCGACGGCGCGCGCGCTCCTCCAGCCGGCCGGTGGCGTGCGACCAGAGGAGGTAGGTCACGGCGCCGAACGGGACCGCGAGCAGGAGGAGGAACGGCTGGACGGCCAGGGCGGCGACCGCGAGGAGGACGGTTAGCCCGGCGAACACGGCCGCGAGCGCGAGGAGGAGCCGGTCCCGGTCCACGCCACGCGCTAGCGGGACGGAGACAAGTAAGCGTCCCGTTCCGCCCGAACGTCGCCGACGAGCGGGTGACACGGTCGACGCGCGACTCGTCCGGCCGGCGCGCGACTCAAGTGTGCCCGCAACGAACGCCCGGCGTGAGCACCACGACCCTCTGTCAGATCTGCGGGTCGGCCCCCGCCACGCACGCCTGCGAGCGGTGCGGCGCCGCCGTCTGCGAGGAGCACTACGACGAGGATCTCGGGCTGTGTGTCGACTGCGCGGCCGAGGTCCGGGGGCGCGACGGCGCCGACGACGTCGGTCCGGGCGGCGACGTGCTGTGACGGCGTGGCCGGCGATGGCCCGCGAACGAGCGAGCTACCGGTGGCGGTTCAGCCGCCGCGCGAGTCGCCGCGCCGCCTCGCCGGCCGCCCCGAAGTAGGCGTCCTCGTCCGCGCGGTCCTCGCCGGCGAAGATGATCCCGCGCGAGGAGTTGACCAGCCCGACGCCGTCGGCGAGGCCGTGTTCCACCGCCGCCTCGGCGTCGCCGCCCTGCGCGCCGACGCCGGGCACGAGGAAGGGGAGATCCGGCACCGTCTCGCGCAGGTCGGCGAGCTCCGACGGCGCGGTCGCCCCGACCACCAGGCCCACGTCGCCGTCGTCCCAGCCGTCCGCGAGCGCCGCCACGCGCTCGTACAGCGGCTCGCCGGACGCCAGTTCGAGGTCCTGCAGGTCGGCGCCGCCGGGGTTCGAGGTGCGACAGAGGACGAAGACGCCGACGTCGGCCGAGAGGAACGGGTCGAGCGAGTCCCGACCCATGTAGGGGTTGGCGGTGACGGCGTCGGCGCCGAGCTCCTCGACCGCCCGGGCGTACTGGCGGGCGGTGTTCCCGATGTCGGCGCGCTTGCCGTCGAGCACCACGGGGACGCCCTTCCCGTGGGCGTAGGCGACGGTCTCGCGGAGCGCCCGCCAGCCGTCGGGGTCCTCGTAGAACGCCGCGTTGGGCTTGTACGCCGCGGCGTGCTCGTGGGTCGCGTCGATCACCCGGCGGTTGAACGCCCACCGCGGCAGGTCGCGGTCGGCGAGAAACTCCGGGATGCGGGCCGGGTCGGGGTCGAGACCGACCGAGACGACGCTGTCGACGCGATCGATCCGCTCGCGAAGGCGGGCGAAGAACGTCATCGTCGGCACCACCCCGCGGTGGCGGGTAAGTATTGCGAGAAGCGAGGCGCGACCGCGAGGGAGCGCCCCGGGACCGAGGCGGGGAGGGGAGCGATCCGCCGAGGCGGGCGGACGTGGAGGGCCTCGCTTCAGTCGTCCAGCGCGTCGTACACGACCTCGCCGCCGACAACCGTCATCGCCACGTCGACGTCGCGGATCGACTCCGGCCGGCCCCACGGGGAGTCGTCGAGGACGACCAGGTCCCCCAGGCGACCGGGTTCGACGGTCCCCATCCGGTCCTCGTCGAAGCCGGCGTACGCCGCCCCGCGGGTGTAGGCGCGCAGCGCCTCGGTCACGTCGAGGCGCTGGGCCGGTTCGGGCGCGTTGACCGCGTGGTGGACGCCGAACAGCGGGTCGAGCGGCATGCAGTCGCTCCCGAACGCGAGCGGGACGCCGGCGTCGAGGAGGTCGCGCAGGCGGTTCGAGCGCGTCCGGCGGTCGCCGAGCCGCGCCTCGTACAGGCCGCCCTCGCCGGCCCACTTCAGGAAGTTCGGCTGGACGCTCGCCACGACGCCGAGGTCGGCCATGCGCTCGACGGCCGCGTCGTCGGCCAGCTCGGCGTGTTCGACCCGGTAGCGGTCGGCCCCGGGTTCGTCGGCCGCCGCGAAGGCGTCGAGCGCCGCGTCGACCGCATCGTCGCCGATGGCGTGGACGGCGGGGCGCAGGTCCAGGTCGTCGACGCGGTCGACGAGCGCCCCCAGCGCGTCCGGGTCGACGACCCACTCGCCGCGCTCGTCGGGCGCGTCGGCGTACGGGTCGGCGAGGCGCGCGGTCCGGGCGCCGATGCTCCCGTCGGAGAAGGTCTTGATCCCGCCGAAGCGAACGCGGTCGCCGGCGCCCGTCGCCAGGCCCACCTCCTCGACGGCGTCGAGGTGGTCGCGCCAGTAGTAGAGCTGGACGCGCAGCGTCAGCTCGCCCGCGCGTTCGAGGTCGCGGTACGCCCGCGGCGCCGCCGGGCCGCGGACCATGTCGTGGACGGCGGTGACGCCGCGGGCGTGCGCGACGGCCTGCCCGGCCGCGACCAGTCGTCGGGCCTCGGCGCGGTCGGGCCGGAGCTGCTCGCGGACCGCGGTCGCCGCGGCCTCGACGAGGACGCCCGTCGGGGTTCCGTCCGCCCGCTCGACCCCCTCGTCGGGGAGGTCGAGCCGGTCGAGCGCCGCCGCGTTCACGGAGACGGCGTGGAGGTCCTCGCGGAACGCGGCGACGGGCCCCTCGTGGACCGCATCGAGGTCGTTCCCGGTCAGGTACGCCGTCTCCCCCCACGCGCTCTCGTCGTAGCCGTAGCCGAGCACCCACTCGTCCGGGTCGACCTCGGCGGCCCGGTCGCGGAGGGCGTCGAGCGCCGCCTCGCGGCTCGTCGCCCCCCCGAGGTCGGCGTGGACCTCCCGCCGGCCGACGACGGGGAGGTGGGTGTGGGCGTCGACGAACCCCGGCAGGACGACCCGGCCGTCGAGCGCCACCCGACGGGTGTCGGCGCCGACGAGCATGTCGAGGTCGTAGGCGTCGCCGACGCGGACGATCCGGCCGTCCCGGACGGCGACGGCCTCGTGGGTCCGGTCCGGTTCGGCGAGCGTGTGGACCGCCGCGTCGGTCAACACGAGGTCCGCGGGTGCGGTCATGCACCCCTCGGGGGCGGCGAGCGGCAAAACCGTTCGGGCTTCGGGACCGACACCGCTTTGCGCCCGCCACCACCACCCCGAGCCATGACCGAGGGCCTCGACGCCGACGCGCTCGTCGAGCGGGTCCGGGAGGGCGACCTCCGGATCCACGAACTCGAAGAGCACGCGACCGACGCCGACGCGGCGGTGACCGCCCGGCGCCGCGTCGTCGCCGACCGGACCGACGCGACGCTGTCGGCGGTCGGCGACTACGGGTTCCCCGCCAGCGAGGCGGACGCGAACGTCGAGAACATGGTCGGCGCGGCGCGCGTCCCCCTCGGCGTCGCCGGGCCGCTCCCCGTCGACGGCGCCGGCGGCGAGCGCGAGGCGTACCTCCCGCTCGCGACGACCGAGGGGGCGCTGGTGGCGAGTGTCAACCGTGGCTGTTCGGTGCTTCGCGCCGCCGGGGGCGTCACCGCCCGGGTCACGAAGTCGGGGATGACCCGCGCGCCGGTCTTCCGCGTCGCCGACGTCGCCGCGGCGGAGGCGCTCGTCTCGTGGGTTCGCGACGAGGAAGAGCGGCTCCGGGAGGCCGCGGAGGCGACGACGAGCCACGGCGAACTGCTCGACGTCACGCCGTACGTCGTCGGCGACAGCGTCTACCTTCGGTTCCGGTACGACACCAAGGACGCGATGGGGATGAACATGGCGACCATCGCCACCCGGGAGGCGGCGACGGTGATCGAGGAAGAGACGGACGCTGACCTGGTCGCGCTCTCGGGGAACCTCTGTGCCGACAAGAAGCCGGCCGCGGTGAACGCCGTCGAGGGCCGCGGGCGCTCGGTGACGGCCGACGCCGTCCTCCCGCGCGCGGTGGTCGAGGACCGCCTCGGCACGACGCCGGAGGCGATCGCCGAGGTGAACCGCCGGAAGAACCTCGTCGGGAGCGCGAAGGCCGGGAGCCTCGGGTTCAACGCCCACGCCGCCAACGTCGTCGCCGCCGCCTTCCTCGCGACCGGGCAGGACGCCGCCCAGGTCGTCGAGGGGGCGAACGCGATCACCACCGCCGAGCTCCGCGACGGCGACCTCTACGTCTCGGCGTCGCTCGCGTCCCTGGAGGTGGGGACCGTCGGCGGCGGGACGGGCCTACCCACCCAGCGCGAGGCGCTCGACCTGCTCTCGGTTCGGGGCGGCGGCGACCCGCCGGGGAGCAACGCCGACGCGCTCGCGGAGACCATCGCGGGCGGCGTCCTCGCCGGCGAGCTCTCGCTTCTCGCCGCGCTCGGGTCGCGCCACCTCGCCTCGGCCCACGAGTCGCTCGGGCGGTAGGGACCTCAGAGCAGTCGGTACTCGCCGTCCGCGACGGTGGCCTCGCCGCGCCGGCGCAGGCGCTCCAGCAGGTCGCGGGCGGCGTCGGCGGGCACGCCGCGGTCGGCGGCGTAGTCGGCCACCGCCGCCGCGGTCGGCTCGTCGAGGGCGGCTATCGCCTCGCGGACGACGCTCGCCCGGTCGCCGCCCGTCGACCCGCGCCCCCGCGCCGCGCGTTCGCCGGCGGCGGCCACCTCGTCGGGATCGGCGCCGCGCCGCGACAGGTACTCGTCCTCGCCGACGCCCGCGTCGGTCGCCGCCTCCTCGAGCGCCGCACCGCTCGGCACCGACTCGAACGCCGCCGACTCGTCGGCGCGCTCGGCGAGCAGCCGCGACCGGGCGGCGCGCGCCGCCTCGCGCTTTTCGGCCTCGAACAGTCGGCGGAGCTTCCCGGTGCGGTGCCGGCGGCCACAGGTCGGACACGTCGCCGTCTCCTGTGCCCGCGGGTCGGCGAGCACCCACAGTCCGCCGCAGTCCGTGCAGCCGACGACAGCGTACACGGTCGCACGTACGTCCGCCCCCGGTGAAAACCGTCCCGGCCGCCTCCTCGACCGCCCCGACGCTTTACTACGGTGGCGCGCCCGTGGACGCGCATGGAGGTCGTATCACGCGAGGCGGTCGAGGAGGTCGAAGCGGTCCCCGGCGTCCACCTCGGCCAGCTCGCCGCCGGCGAGCGGATGAGCGTCCAGCATTACACCGTCGAGCCCGGCGAGCGGGTCCCCGAGCACAGTCACCCCCACGAGCAGGCGGGTTTCGTCACCGCCGGGACCGCCGTCTTCGTCGTCGACGGACGGGAGGTGCGCGCGAGCGTGGGGGACTCCTACGTCGTCCCCGGCGGCGAGCCTCACGCGGTCGAGAACCGTGGCGACGTGCCGTTCACGGGCGTCGACGTGTTCAGCCCGCCGCGCGAGAACCCCGACTGGGAGGCGTAGCCCCGGCGACGGGACTCGCGGACGGCTCACTCCCGCAGCACGACGAGGTAGGTCAGCGCCGCGAGGCCGACCGTCCCGACCGCGACGTTCCGGGGGGTGAAGGCGGCGACGCCGACGACCGACAGCCCCCACACCACGGCGGTCGCGAACGCCGCCGACAGCAGGAGGTCGAGCACGACCAGCACGCGGATGTCGCCGTCGGACGCCATCGTCGGGGACCACGGGGGGCCACGACTTAACTCCCCGTCGCGGGGACGACCGTCGCCGGCCCCCGCGTCGCGGCGCGACTCTCCACTCGCCCCGTTCCCTTTTGACCCGCTGTCCCGTAGCCGGACGACATGCGCGAGGTGGAGGTCGACCGGTTCGTCGAGGCGGCGCCGGCCGTCGTCGGGGACCGGCTCACCCCGTCGACCGTCGTCGAGTGCGAGGGGAGCTTCGCGGTCCGCGAGGTGTCGGCGGCGGAGGCGGGGACGCTCGTCGCCGCGGGCCGGGCCGGCGTCGAACTCCTCCTCCGGTTCGAGCGCCGCGAGGACGGCCTCGCGTACGAGCAGGTCGAGGGGCCGCTCGACGCGCTCTCGACGACGATCACCTACGCGCCGGAGGACCACGGCACCCGCCTGACGGCGCACTCGGCGGTCGGGGTCCGCGGCCCCGCCGTCCTCGACCGGGTCGCGGCCTGGAAGCGTCGGGGCGAACTGCGGCGCGCGCTCGGCGGTATCGAGGCCCGGTGTTGAGACCCGGGGCGGACGAACCCGGACGACCGACGCCGACAGCCGGACGCACGCCGGGCGACGTGTCGGCGCCGACAGCCGGACCCCCACCGGGCGACGAAGGGCGTCGACCACCGTCGACTGTGTACGGGAGACGGGCAACCGCGGTCGCCTTTAGCCGACCGGAGTGACACGGACCACCATGGGGATCGTCAGCACACTCGCGGCGGCGCTGCGGGCATCGACCTCCTCGGCCAACCGCGGCGACGGGACGGACGGGGAGTCGGCGGGCGCGTACTGGTGTCACGACTGCGACGAACGGCGCCGCGACGTGGACGTGGCCGGCGAGGGGCCGCCCGACTGCCCAGCGTGTGGCGACGAGATGACCTTCGAGCGGTCGGCCGCCGCGACCGGCTGTGCCTGCTGAGCCTACAGGGTCAGCGTCTCCCCGTCGTCGGCGGGGAACGGGTTCTCGAAGGCGTCCCAGTCGGCGTCCAGCTCCGCGTCGGTGAGGGTGCAGTCCGCGAGCGCGTCGCGGAGCCCCGCCTCGTCCATCGACCGCCCGATGAACACCAGCTCCGTCCGCCGGTCGCCCCACTCGTCGTCCCACTCGAGGTCCGGCTGCATCCGCCGCTGGATCTCGCGGCGCTCGGGCGGCATGGCGGCGACCCACCGCTCGGCAACCTCGACGCGAGCCGCGTCCCCGGCGTGGCTGTAGTGGAGCGCCCAGTCCTCGCGCCCGGCGACCCACGCCCGGCCCTTCGACCGGACGACCGCGTCCGGGAGCGCCCCCACGAGGTCGGCGAACCGGCCGGGGTGGAGCGGCCGGCGCGCACGGAACGTGAACGAGTCGATGCCGTACTCCGACTGCGGGCTGTGCTCGTGGTCGGCGTGCTCGGCCGCCCGCCGCCACGCCGCCGTCTCGCTGACCGTCTCCAGGTCGAACGCCCCGGTGCCGAGCAGGGCGTCCGGGTCGACCGCGCCGTGGGTCGTCCGGACGACCCGCGCGTCGGGGTTGAGCGAGACGACGAGGGCCGCCGTCGTCTCGACGGTCGCCTCGTCGACGAGGTCGCACTTGTTGAGCAGGACGACGTTCGCACACTCGACCTGCCCGACGAGCAGGTCCGCGAGCGGTCGCCGCTCGCCGTCGCGGCGCTCGGCCTGCCCCGGCCGCGTCCGGCGCACGTCGTCGGTCGTCACCGCCCCTCCCTCTCCGAGCGTCTCGCGGAAGCGCGACGCGTCGACGACCGTCGCGAGCGCGTCGAGAGCGTACGGCGCCGACGCCGCGCCGGTGGTGAAGAGGCGTGCGACCGGCGCCGGCTCGGAGATCCCGGAGGCCTCGACGACGAGGTGGTCGAACTCGCGCTCCCGGGCCAGCCGACTCACCGCCACCTCCAGGTCGTCCCGGAGGTCACAGCAGATACAGCCGTTCGACAGCTCCGCGACGCCGTCGGCGCGGCTCTCGACCATCGCCGCGTCGACGTTCACCTCGCCCATGTCGTTGACCAGCACCGCGACCTTCCGCCCGCCCGCGTTCGTCAGCAGGTGGTTGAGCGTCGTCGTCTTCCCCGCGCCCAGCGCGCCGCTGAGTATCGTCACCGGCGTCCCACCGTTCGCGTCGTCCATGGGCGTCCGTGGGGACGGACGCACTTAGCGTCGGCTCCCGGCACGGACGCCCGGCGACGACCCCTCGCGCCGACACCCTTTTTCGCGCTCCGTGCTACCGGTCCCCACGATGGACCTCGCTCGTCGGATCGACGCGTTCCGCGAGACGGTCGCGGAGTGGCTCCGTGGGCTCTACCACGGGATGGTCTCACACCCCGCCTACGAGCTGATAGAGAAGGAGGCCGAGGACCTGGAGGACGCGTTCCTCCTCGCGTGCTTCCCGGACGCGTTCGGGGTCCCGAGCCCCGTCTCCTACTACACGGCCGAACTCCTCCCCTACCTCGCCGAGGAGTTCGAGCAGTGGGAGCGCCGGATGTGGAACCGCGAGTCGGTGCTCGAACGGAAGGGCGAACAGTACCACTTCTGATGGACCGGTTCGTCTTCTTCGGCGGCAAGGGCGGCGTCGGCAAGACCACCGTCTCCTCGGCGTACGCCCACAAGTGCGCGCGCGCCGGGCTGGAGACCCTCCTCGTCTCGACGGACCCCGCTCACAGCACCGCCGACGTGTTCGACCAGGCGTTCGGGGACGAGCCGACCCCGGTCGAGGGGTACGAGTCGCTGTCCGTGCTGGAGATCGACCCCGACGAGGCGGTCGACGAGCATCTCATGGAGATAAAGCGGGCGCTGGGCGACCAGGTGAGCGCCAGCATCGTCAACGAGATCGACCGCCAGATCGAACTGGCCCACCGGACGCCCGGCGCACAGGAGGCGGCGCTGTTCGACCGCTTCGTCGACGTGATGCGCGAGCGGGACGCCTACGACCGCGTCGTGTTCGACACCTCGCCGACCGGCGGCACGCTCCGTCTCCTCGCGCTCCCGGAGTATCTCGGCGGGTGGATCGACCGGCTCCGCTCGAAGCGGGAGGCGAGCATCGACCGCTACGAGCGGGCCGCCATCGGCGGCCGCGAGCCCCGGCGGACGGCGCTCGGCGACCCGATCCTCGCGCGCCTGGAGGAGCGCAAGGAGACCTTCGAGTTCGCTGGGCGGACGCTCCGCGAGGACGCCGCCTTCTTCCTCGTGCTCAACCCCGACGAGCTGTCGCTGCGGGAGACGCGCCGGACCGTCGAGCACCTGACGGAGCGGGACCTCGGGGTCGAGGGGCTGGTGATGAACCGCCTGACCCCGTCGCCCGACGCCGACGAGGAGGGGCGGGGCGCTCGCTTCCTCCGCGAGCGGGTCGCGACCGAGCGCGAGCGGGTTCGCGAGGCGCGGACGTCGTTCGACCCGCCCGTGGTCGCCGCCATCGAGACCCGGGTCGCCGAGGTCAAGGGGTCGCTCCTCGAGGAGGTCGCGACGGAGCTCGACATCGCCACCGAGCCGTGAGTCACGTGCGCTGACGGTAGTTTGTCCTTCGGATCGTGGGATAAGTTTTAGTATCACTGTTTTCGATGCTAAATCGGACCATGGCACAGATAGCAGCGCTAGTCGTCGCCTCCCTCGTCACGTTCACGGTGGGGTATCTGGTGTACTCCAGGTATCTCGCGCAGTTCGTCGAACTCGACGAGGAGGCCGAGACGCCAGCACACAAGTACGAGGACGGGCAGGAGTACGTCCCGTCGAAAATGCCCGTCCTCCTCGGACACCACTACTCGAGCATCGCCGGCGGGGCGCCCATCGTCGGCCCCATCACGGCAGGGGCGGCGTTCGGGTGGCTCCCGGCGATCGCCT
>JBDGTB010000022.1:0-32097 GCA_042217235.1 Haloferacaceae archaeon
CGTCGCGGGGGAGGAGGTACGCACACGGCTCGTCGGGGAGCGGCGTCCGGAGCAGGTACCGGAGGTCCGGGTCGCCGGCCCGCCCGGCGTGGACGAACGCGACCGCGTCGGCCGCGGCCACGGCGTCGGCCACGTCCCCCACGTCGGCCGGCGGGTCGCTCCGGCGGTCGTCCGGGGCGTCGGCTGCGCTGGCCGGTCGGTCGTCGGGGTCGGTCACGGCACGGCCGCTCCGGGCGTCGTCGGGGTCGGTCGCGCAGTCGTCCCGGGCGTTCGGCCTTCCGGGGGCCGGCCGACGCCGGCGGTCGCCTCGCTATCGGGGACGGGCGATTCACGGACCGGGCGGGCGGCGTGTCGAACCACGGACCGGACGGGCGGCGCGCGGCTCAGACGCCCTCGGCCGCGGCGGCCTCCTCCTCGGTCTCCTCCGACACGAGGTCGACGAGCTCCTGGGCCGGCTCGTCGCGGAGCTCGTTGAACAGCAGGACCGAGACGGGGAGCGTCGGCGCGCCGCCGACGAGGTTCTCGAGCATCACGAGGCGCTCGCGGGCCCGGGACATCCCGACGTAGAACACCCGGCGCTCGTTGTCGGTGAGGACCGGGACGCGGCTCGTCGACGTGTCGAAGTCGGGCGCGTCGTCGTCGTCGACGCTCGCCGCCATCTGCTCGACCACCTTCTCCGTGAGGTCCGTCGAGACGAACACGTGGTCGGCCTCGCGCCCCTTCGCGCTGTGGATGGTGCCGACCCGGACGCGGTCGGGGTCCATCCCGGCGTAGTCGTTCGCGAAGTAGGCGGTCACGGACTTGCGCTGGAAGCTCGTCACCTTCCGGAGCATGTCGCCCGCGGCCGCCGGGTCGGGGGCGAACGGGGCGTGGTCGCGGACGACGTCCGCCCCGATCTCGATCTCGGCGAGGTCGTCCGTCGCCGCCGCCTCCTCGACGTCGTCGATGTGGTCGTACAGCGCGTCGCGGTCGTTGCTGCCGAACGCGGAGGCCTTCAGCATGTCCGCCAGCCGGCGGGCCTCCAGCCCCGTCACGGGCTCCCCGTCGTCGAGCTTCTCGACGGCGCGGACGTAGTCCGTCAGCCGGTCGGTCCACATCCGCTGGTCGGTCATCACCGAGAAGGGGATCCCCTTCGGGAGGAACTCGTCGATGAACTCGAACATCTGGTAGCGCGCCCGGAACAGCACCATCAGGCTCCCCTCGTCGGCGTCGACGGTGTGCGTGACGTTGCGAACCAGGTCGAGGACGGACGGGTTCTCGATGGCCTCGACGCGGCCGCCGGCCTTGCGCGGGTTCAGGTCCTTCTCCTGGCGCGTCCCGATGTGGCGGATCTCGCTGTTCACCACGTCGAGGATGCGCGAGGGGAGGCGATAGGAGTTCGGGAGGACGACGTCGTCGTCGGGGTCGGCGTCGAGCAGGAGGTTCGGGTCGGCGCCCTGCCAGGCGTACACGACCTGGTCGTCGTCGCCGGCGATCAGCACCTGCTCCATGTGCGGGCGCCACTCCTCGTACACCTCGTGCTGGAGCGTCGTGATGTCCTGGAACTCGTCGATGACGAGGTAGTCGACGTGGGGGACGAGCGACCGCTGGCGGACCCGGTCGAGCATGTCGGCGAAGCCGACCAGCCCCTCCTCGCCCTTGTACGCCCGCCACGCGCGGATCGTCTCGGGCACGTCGATGCGGTCGTCGTCGGACGGCCAGGTCGGGGTGTACTTGTTCCCCTCCAGCGAGTTGGGGTCGACCTCCGGCGGGAGGCGGACCTCCTCGACGTTCCACTGGAAGGGCACGTCGTACCAGTCCGCGACGTCGCGGTCGGTCCGCTGGAGCCACTGGCTCGTCGCGATGACCTTGTTGCCGATGGTGGTCGAGCGGGCGGTCCGGCGGCCGGCCCCGCCGTACTCGTCCTCGTACTCGATGCCGTAGTCCTCGCAGAACGCCTGCTTGTCGTCCTCGCCGACGACGTCGCCCCGGGAGAGGTCGAGCAGCTCGTAGGCTTTCGCGTGCATCGTACAGACGTTGCCCTTGAGCGAGCGCGGGGACCGGTCCAGCCGCTCCGCGAGCCGTTCGCGCACCTCGGCCGCCGCCGCGCGCGTGTAGGACACCACGAGCACGTCGCGGACCGAGACCTCGTCGCGTTCGAGGATCTCCTCGACCCGGTCGAGGAGCGCCGTCGTCTTCCCGCTACCCGGGCCGCCGAACAGCCGGGTCAGCGTCGCACCGTCTCTGGCCATTGTCACCGTCCACGCGCTGCCGACGGATAAACGAACTGGCTACGCGACCGGGAGCGCGACGGCTCCCGGCGGGAAGCGGACGGCGGTCGGTGCGGTCCCGGCTACGCCTCGGGACCCCAGCCACAGACCGAACAGACCGTGGCGTCCTGGTCGTGGAGCGCCCCGCAGTCGGGGCACTGAAGCTTGTTATACGATCGGTCCCAGCGTACCGGTTCCGTCTCGTGACCGCGAGCGGCCAGGAACTGGTCGAACACGTCGTCGCCGTCGTCGCTGGGTGCCGATGCCATGCGTGCCACGGTATGCCACGACGGTATATATGCTTGGTGGGGGTTCCCACGGGTCGACAACGAGCGCGTCGGACGTGGTCGTCGCCCGCCGAGAGACGGGACCGGAACGGGCGACGCGACGACGTCCGGGGATCAGCGCCCGCCGCCGCGGGTGGCTAGAGGTCGTACAGCGCGCCGTACTTCCGGCTCACGTGGTCGGTGAACGCGTCGGCGGTGAACGCCTCGCCGGTCGCCTCGCGCACGAGCTCGCCGGTCTCGTAGCGCTTCCCGTGTCGGTGGACGTGCTCGCGCAGCCACTCGCGGAGCGCCCCGGTCTCGCCGTCGCGGACCCGCGCCCCGACGTCGACGTCCCGCGTCGCCGCGTCGTAGATCTGGGCGGCCATCGCGCTCCCGAGCGAGTACGTCGGGAAGTAGCCGAAGGCGCCCTGTGACCAGTGGATGTCCTGCAGACAGCCCTCGGCGTCGTTCTCGGGGGTCACGCCGAGGTACTCGTCCATCCGCTCGTTCCAGACGGCGGGCACCTCCCCGACGTCGAGGTCGCCGCGCACGAGGTCGCGCTCGATCTCGTAGCGCAGCACGATGTGGAGGTGGTAGGTGAGCTCGTCGGCCTCGACGCGGACGGCGTTGTCCTCGCGGACCGTGTTCGCCGCCTCGTACAGGTCCGCGACCGGCGCGTCCACGCCCAGGTGCTCCCGGATGCGGGGGCGCAGGCTCTCGAGGAACGGCCGCGACCGGCCGACGTGGTTCTCCCACAGCCGGGACTGGGACTCGTGGACCGAGAGGTCACGCGCCTCGCCGAGCGGCGTCCCGTAGTCGTCGTCGGGCAGGCCGAGCGTGTAGCAGGCGTGGCCGAACTCGTGGATCGTCGAGGTGAGCGCGCCGAGCGGGTCCGACTCGTCGAACCGGCTCGTGATCCGCGCGTCGAACGGCGTCCCCGTCGAGAACGGGTGGGGGGCGGTGTCGAGCCGGCCGCGGTCGTCCGGGTAGCCCAGCAGGTCGAGCACGTCCCGGACGAGCGCCTCCTGGTCGGCCTCCGGGTACGTGCCCGCGAACGGGTCGGCGAGGGCCGCGTCGCTCGCGCGGACCTCCGCGACCATCGGCGAGATGGTCGCGCGCAGCTCGTCGAGCACGCGCTCGGCGTGGTCGAGCGGGAGACAGGGCTCGTACTCCTCGAAGAGCACCGCGTACGGGTCCCGATCCGGGTCGACGTGTTCGGCGTACTCCCGCTGGAGCTCGACCAGCTCGCGGAGCTGGGGGGCGAACGCCGCGAAGTCCGACGCCTCTCGCGCGTCCCGCCACGCCTCCATCCCCTCCGAGGCGGCGGCCGAGATCCGCTCGACGAGGTCGGTCGGCACCCGCGACTGGCGGTCGTACCGCCGGCGCACCTCGCGCACCAGCGCCCGCCTTCGGTCGTCGAGGTCGGCCGCCTCGGCCGCGTCGAGCAGGTCGCCCGTCCGGCCGTCGGTCAGCAGGTCGTGTTCCACCGCCGAGAGCGCCGAGAGCTGCCGCGAGCGCGCCGGCGCACCCCCCGGCGGCATCATCACCTGCTGGTCCCACGAGAGCAGGTCGCCCGCGTAGCCGACGTTCGCCAGCCGCTGGACCCGCTCGACGAGCTCGTCGTACGCCGTCTCGCCGTCGCCGTGTGTCGCCATCGGGCGCCGCTACGGCCGGGGGCGGCAAGAAGCCGCCGCCGCGCGGGCGCCCCTCCGCCGTCCGGGTCTCCGGCCCGAAGCGAGCCTCCGCCGCACGGGGCCCCGCCCCGGAGCGACCCTACGTCCCGCGGGGCCCCCGCTCGGCCAGCTCCCGGTAGATCCCCCGGCAGCGCGCCAGCACCGCGAGCGACACCGACTCCCCGTCGGTGTGGGCCTCGCCCGGCTCGGCCGGGCCACACACCACGCAGGTCGTCCCGGCTCCGGCGAGCCAGCCGGCGTCGGTCGCGTGGGGCTTGACGACGTGCGCGGGCGTCGCGGACTGGGCCGCCGTCGCGGCCGCGAGCGCCGCGTCCGCGAACGCCCGGTCGTCACACGCCATCGGCGGGAGGTCCTGGTCGACCGTCCACGAGACGCCGGGGAGCGACTCGACGCGGTCGAGGGGCGCCCGCTCGCCGGGCACCGTCCGCTCGTCGACGGTCACCTCGCAGCGCTCGGGGACGACGTTCCACGCAGACCCGCCCTCGACCCCGGTGACGGCGACGCTCCCCCGCATCGCGTGGCCGAGCACCGACGTCTCCGGGAACTCGAGGTCGCGCACCAGGTCGACGGCGTCGCAGGCGCGGTAGACGGCGTTCTCGCCGGCGTCGGGCTCGCTGGCGTGGGCGGCCGTCCCCCGCGCCGTGATCGTGCTCCCGCGCCGCCCCCGGTGGGCGACCGCCACGTCCGTCACGTCCTCCCCGGAGTAGTTCGTCGACCCCTCGGCGACGACGGCGTAGTCGGGGACGAACCCGTCGTCGATGGCCCCCCGGGCGCCGCGGCCGCCGGTCTCCTCGCCGACGAAGGAGGCGAACGCGAGCTCGCAGGCCGGCTCCGCGTCCCGGAAGGCGAGCAGCATCGCGGCCAGCGCGCCCTTCATGTCCGCCGTCCCGCGGCCGTACAGCCGCCCGTCGCGCTCGGTCACGACGTACTCCCCCGTCGGCGTCGTCTGGTCGTCGGCCGGCGGCACCACGTCGTGGTGCCCGACGAGCGCGAGCGTCGGCGCGTCCGCGGGCCCCCGTCGCGCGAGCACGTTGCCGTGCGCGTCGCGCTCGACGGTCGCGTCGACCGCCTCGCGGAGCCACGCCTCGATGCGGTCGCCCGCCGCGCGCTCGTCGTCGTGACTCGGGATCGAGACGAGGTCGCGCGTCAGCGCCGCGAGGTCGTCCGTGTCGCCCATGTGCTCCCGGCGACGGCGCGGCGGGTTAGGTGTACCGGGCGCCGGCGGCAGAACGGACCGCGGCGTCTCTGGCGCCGGCGGATCGGTCGAGGGCGCCGGTGGTCGACCGGGACGGGCGCGACCGGGGCGTATCGCGGCCCGGCGTCACTTCGGCCCGCCGTGGGTGAACCGGCGCACCGCGTAGCCGGCGCCGAGCACGGAGACGAGGATCAGCGCGAACTGGGTCAGGAGGTTGGTGCCGCCGGGGCCGCTCTCGGGGCTGCCGATCTCGGTCAGCGTCGTCCCCGCGTACACCGTGTCGCCCTCGACGACGGGCGTCGTGAACAGCCAGACGGGCGCCGTCTCGTTCTCCCCGGAGCGCAGCGAGTCGTCCCTGAGGTCGGTCGCCCACGCGACCGAGCCGTCGTCGGTCGACAGCGCCCGCAGCATGCCGTCGTTGGCGGCGACGTGGACGCGGCCGTCGGCCACGGCCGTCCCGCTCGCGGCGGCGATGGGGAGGCCGAACCGGTCGAGGACGGCCCCGTCGCCGCCGACGGCGGCCACGATGTCCCCCGCGGCGACGTACGCCCGGTCGCCCGCGAAGTCGAACTCGTTGCGGACGCCGAGGTCGGTCCGCCAGCGCTGCTCGCCGGTCGCGGGGTCGAGCGTGTGGAAGCTCCCCCCCTCTCCGCTCACGTACAGGTGTCCGTTGCCGAGGGTGGGGATCGGGGCCGAGGTGCTGAGCGAGGGGTGCCCCCACGCCTCGCTCCCGTCGGCGGCGTCGTAGGCGGCGATGTTGCTCCCCCCGCCGACGTACGCGCGGTCGGCGCCCGCACCGACGGCGTACGCCGGCGCCGACCGGGTCGCCGTCCGCCAGCGCTCGTCGCCGGTCGCGGGGTCGAGCGAGACGAGCGTCCCCGACTCGGCGACGGCGTACAGCGCGCCGCCGGCCGCGACCGGCGTCGTGCGCGCCGCCGACGCCCCCTCGCCGAAGGCGAACGTCCAGTCGACGTCGCCGGACGCGGCGTCGACGGCGACCACCGACCCGTCGGCGGTCGCGGCGTACGCCCGGCCGTCGGCCGCGGCGACCCCGGTGCCCTCGGTCTCCTCGGGGCTGTCGAGCACGCCCCGGTCGAGGCGCCAGCGCTCCTCGCCGCCGTCCGGCGACAGCCCGACGATCCGCTCGCCCGTCCCGGCGACGAGGACGTCCCCGGCGAGGGCGGGCCGGTTCCAGAGCGGCGGGAGGCGCCGGGACCACTTCGCCTCGCCGGTCTCGCGGTCGAGCGCGTACAGGAGCGAGCCCGGAACGGACACCTCGATCGCCTGCGCCGCGGCCGGCCGAGCGCCGGCGAGGGCGGCGGCGCCGCCGGCCGTCCCGGCCAGGAACGCCCGACGGCCGATGCGTGGTCCTCGTGACACGGGCGGACGGAGGGCGCGAGCCTTCCTGTGTCTTTCGTCACGCGACGGGAGTCCCTCGCGGTCCCGCGTTCGCTCCGCTCCCGCGTTCGTCCCGCTCCCGCGTTCGCTCCGCTCCCGGGTTCGCCCCGCCCGCCTCCCTGCCGTTCGCCCGCCGGCCACGCCCCTTATACCTCCGCCGGTCGCATCTGCGTGCATGAACGTCGTACCGGACACGAGCGCGGTCGTCGACGGCCGCGTGTCCGAGCGGCTCGCATCCGGGGAGTACGCCGACGCGACCATCTACGTCCCCGAGGCCGTCGTCGGCGAGCTCGAGGCCCAGGCCAACGACGGGCGTGACAGCGGCTGGGAGGGGCTCGAGGAGCTCCAGCGCCTCGCCGAGTACGCCGACGAGGGGACGGCGACGGTCGAGTACGTCGGCCGCCGTGCCCGCGGCGGCGAGCGCGCCGGCGCCGCGGAGGGCGACATCGACGCGATCATCCGCGACCTCGCCGAGGAGTTCGACGCCACGCTCCTGACCAGCGACGGCGTCCAGGCGGAGGTCGCTCGCGCGAAGGGCATCCCCACGGAGTACGTCGAGCCGAGCGGCCGCGACACGGAACACCTGGCGATCGAGTCCTTCTTCGACGACGAGACGATGAGCGTCCACCTCCGCGCCGACGCCCGCCCGCGGGCCAAGCGCGGCGCGATAGGCGACATGCACTACGAGGTGATAGGCGAGGAGCCATCGACGGAGGCGGACCTGAAACGGTACGCCCACGAGATCGAGGAGAGCGCCCGCGCCAGTCCCCGGGGGTTCGTCGAGCTCGAGGAGCCGGGGATGACGATCGTCCAGTTCGGCACCTACCGGATCGCGATCGCTCGCCCGCCGTTCGCCGACGCCTACGAGATCACCGCCGTCCGGCCGATCGTCGAGACCGACATCGAGGACTACCGGTTCGCCGCCGAGCTCAAAGAGCGGCTGACCGAGCGCCAGCGCGGCGTCCTCATCTCGGGCGCGCCCGGCGCCGGCAAGTCGACGTTCGCCCAGGCGGTCGCCGAGCACCTCTCGGCGAACGACTACGCCGTCAAGACGATGGAGAAGCCACGCGACCTCCAGGTCGGGCCGGACATCACCCAGTACACGGCGCTGGGCGGCGAGATGGCCAAGACCGCCGACTCCCTGCTGATGGTCCGCCCGGACTACACCATCTACGACGAGGTGCGAAAGACCGAGGACTTCTCCGTGTTCGCGGACATGCGCCTCGCCGGCGTCGGGATGGTCGGGGTCGTCCACGCGACGCGGGCGATCGACGCGCTCCAGCGGCTCGTCGGCCGGGTCGAGCTCGGGATGATCCCCCAGGTCGTCGACACCGTCGTCTTCATCGAGTCCGGCGAGGTCACCACCGTCTACGACGTGACCACCGAGGTGAAGGTGCCGGAGGGGCTCACCGCCGAGGACCTCGCCCGCCCGGTCATCCAGGTTCGCGACTTCGAGACGGGCCGCCCCGAGTACGAGATATACACGTTCAACCGGCAGGTCGTGACGGTGCCGATCGGCGAGGACGAGCGCCGCGAGTCCGGCGTCGGCCGGATCGCCCGACAGGAGATAGAGCGCGAGATCCGCTCGGTCGCTCGCGGGCACGTCGACGTCGAGCTCCAGGGGCAGGACCGTGCGGTCGTGTACGTCGAGGAGGACGACATCTCCTACGTCATCGGGAAGGGCGGCGGCCGCATCTCCGACATCGAGGACCGCCTCGGGATCGACATCGACGTGCGGACCCACGCGGAGCGTCCGGGCCACGGCCGGAGCGGGGCGGCGTCGGGCGCGTCAGGCGGTCCGACCGACGAGCCGGAGGGGATCGCCGTCCAGCCGGAGGTGACCGGCGACCACGTCGTGATGCGGGTCGACGACCACGTCGGCGAGACGGTCGAGGTGCGCGCGGACGGCGAGTACCTCTTCACCGCGACGGTCGGCCGCGGCGGGGACATCCAGGTGTCGCGCGGGAGCGCCATCGCCGACGAGCTGGAGGACGCGATAGACCGGGGCCGCCGGGTGACGGTCGTGCCCTCCTGAGGCGGCGAGCGGGGAGGGGGACGGTACGGGGCGTCGGGGCGCCGGACCCGCGCCGGCCGTGGCCCGGCGTCAGTCGCACTCGGCGCAGGCGTCGGCGTCGGGCTCGACGCCGCCGTCGGCCTCCGCCTCAAGCGGTTCGTTCTCGGTCAGCTGATACAGGTTCTGTCGGGCGTCGGCGAAGTAGACGTCCTCGTCGACGACGCCGATCGACTCCAGCCGTTCCAGAGCGTACCGAACCGTCCGTGCGGAGAGCATCGACTCCTCGACGATCCCTTTCTGGGTCAGCGGCCCGTTGTACTCCAGGACCTTGAACACGAGTTTCGCGCTCGGGGGGAGATCGTCGAGACTCTCTCCCTCGTCCGTTTCGGCCATTGGCGGTGGCGAGACGGTCCACGGCAATAAACGTTGATGCACCCGGCGGGGGCGGGCCGCGGCCGGCCCCCCTCGCGTGCCGCCCGGGGGCGGGCGGTCGCCGACCGAGCGCCGGCGACCGGCGTCTCGGCCGGGAGCGAACGTCTTTTGCCCCAGGGTGTCCGACGCAGGCGTATGGCTACGGAAACGACGGGCGGACTCTCGGGTCACATGCGGGGCGTGACCGTGACCACGGTCGCGTGTCTCGCGGGCGTGGCCGCCGCGGTGGCCTCGGGCGTCCTCGTCGGCACCACACCGGCGGCCGCGAGCGACAGCCGGGCGGTCGCGGTGCTCGCCGCCTTCGTCCTCGTGCAGTTCCCCGTCCTGCAGGTCGTCGGCGTCGACGTCGCCGACTTCGGCGCGAAAGACCACCTCTATCTCGCCTTCATGACGTTCACGCTCTGGTTCATCACGTTCGCCATCCTGTTGAGCACGGGCGTCTCCCTGTAACGATGGCCGAGGACAGCATCGCCGTCGTCGACCTGGACCGCTGCCAGCCCGACCGGTGTAACTACGAGTGTGTGAACTTCTGTCCCCCGAACCGGACGGGCAAGGACTGCATCGTCACGCGGGGCGAGCACTTCGGCGAGGAGGACGAGTACGCGGGCGGACCGGACCAGGTGTGGATCAGCGAGGAGATCTGCCTCGGCGAGACCTGCGGGATCTGCGTCGAGAAGTGCCCGTTCGACGCCATCGAGATCATCAACCTCCCGCAGGAGCTCGACGAGGAGCCCGTCCACCGGTACGGCGAGAACGCCTTCGCGCTGTACGGCCTCCCCGTCCCCGAGTCCGGACGCGTCACGGGGCTGCTCGGCCCGAACGGGATCGGGAAGACGACCGCCGTGCGCGTGCTCGCGGACGAGCTGGTGCCCAACCTCGGCGACTTCGAGACCGAGCCGGACTGGGACGCGGTGCTCGACCGCTTCCGGGGGACCGAGCTCCAGCCGTACGTGAAGCGACTGCGCGAGGAGGCGATCAGCGTCGCGCGCAAGCCCCAGTACGTCGACCGCATCCCCGACCGCTTCGACGGCGACACGCGCGAGCTCCTCGCCAGGACGGACGAGCGGGGCGTGCTCGACGAGCTCGTCGACCGGCTCTCGATCCGGCCGGTGATGGACCAGCCCATCGACTCGCTGTCCGGCGGCGAGCTCCAGCGGGTCGCCCTCGCCGCGACGCTCGCCCGCGACGCGGAGTTTTACTTCCTCGACGAGATCACGCCCTACCTCGACATCGGACAGCGCGTCGCCGCCGCCCGGCTCGTGCGCGAGCTCGCGGACGACGACGACGCCGACCGCTCGGTGATGGTCGTCGAGCACGACCTCGCGGTGCTCGACCTGCTCGCCGACACGCTCCACGTCGGCTACGGGCGGCCGGGCGCGTTCGGCATCATCACCGACCCCAAGTCGACGCGCAACGGGATCAACGAGTACCTCCAGG
This sequence comes from Haloferacaceae archaeon, assembly GCA_042217235.1. Taxonomy (GTDB): domain Archaea; phylum Halobacteriota; class Halobacteria; order Halobacteriales; family Haloferacaceae; genus A07HB70. The sequence goes on from JBDGTB010000022.1 coordinate 10,686, forward strand.
GCTACCTCGACAACGAGAACATGCGGATCCGCGAGGAGGCGATCACCTTCGAGGAGCACGCCCCCCGCGAGTCCGTGACCGGGTCGCCGCTCGTCGAGTACCCCGACCTGCACAAGTCCTACGGCGCCGGCGAGTTCGCCCTCGACGTCGAGGCGGGCACCATCTACCGCGGGGAGGTGCTCGGCGTCGTCGGGCCGAACGGGATCGGGAAGTCCACGTTCGCGAAGCTGTTCGCGGGCGAGCTGGCGCCCGACGAGGGCGAGCTCGACACCCACCTCGACATCGCCTACAAGCCCCAGTACGTGGAGGTCGACCAGCCGATGCGGGTCGACGCGTTCCTCTCTTCCATCACGAACGACTTCGGCACGTCGCTGTGGAACACGGAGATCGCCGACCCGCTCCAGCTCGACCGGGTGATGGAACAGCAGCTGACCGACCTCTCGGGCGGCGAGCGCCAGCGGGTCGCCGTCGCCGCGACGCTGTCGGAGGACGCCGACCTCTACCTGCTCGACGAGCCGAGCGCCCACCTCGACGTCGAACAGCGGGTGCGGACGACGACGGCCATCCGCCGCTACGCCGAGAACCACGACGCCACGGCGCTCGTGATCGACCACGACATCTACATGGTCGACCTGCTGGCCGACCGGCTGCTCGTGTTCGACGGCGAGCCCGCCGAGCACGGCCACGCCGCCCCGCCCCAGGCGATGCGAGAGGGGATGAACGACTTCCTCGCCGACCTGGACGTGACCTTCCGGCGCGACCCCCGGACGGGTCGCCCGCGGATCAACAAGCCGGGGTCACAGCTCGACCGCGAGCAGAAGCGGGAGGGCGAGTACTACTACGCGAGCGAGACGGAGTAGGAACGAGGCGGCCGGGTCACGCGCTCCGGTCGGGGCCCGCACTCACTGGAACCGCACGCCCGCGTCGTGGACCCCCTCGTTGAACCGGGCGACGTTGACGAGCAGCGGCGTGACCGCCTCGATCTCGGGGGCGTTCGCGATGCCGCCGGCGTCGAGCGGGCGCACCCCCTCGATCCCGTCGGCGACCTGCCACACGATGTCCTTCGCGTCCGCGTCGTCGGCGACGAGCAGCGTGTCGATCCCGAGTTCGGCGTCGAGGTCGGCGAGCCGGCCGGCGGGGAGGTTGTGGAAGGCGCCGACGACGGGGACGCCCTCGGGTGCCGCGTCGCTCGCGACGCGGGTGACGCTGCCCGCGCTCGGCCGGTGGTAGTGAAACCCCTCGTCGTCGCGTTTCATCCCCGTCGCCGGCGAGACGAGCACGTCGCCCGCCCCGAGGCCCCCCGCGATGGCCTCGACGGTGTCCCGGACGTGGTAGGGCGGGACGGCGAGGACGACGACGGTCGCGCGCTCGGCGGCCGTCGCGTTGTCCGCGCCCTCGATCCGCGCCTCGACGCCCCGGCTGTCGAGTTCGGTCAGGTACTCCTCGGCCTTCGTCCGGGCGCGCTCGGCCTCGCGGGAGCCGATGACGAGCTCGTGGTTCGTGTCGTACCCCAGCCGGAGCGCGAGTCCCTCGCCGATGTCGCCCGTGCCGCCGAGTAGCGCGATCTGCATGCCCCGCGGTACGGCCGACTGCCGCCTAAACGTTTGCGAGACGGCGACCCGGCCGACCGCCGGACGACACGCTCGGGCCCGACGGGTGCGCGACGTGCGCGGGCCCGGTCGGCGGCCGTCCGGCCCTCGCCGCGGTCGACGGCGGGCTCCCCGACTGCGGGCGGCGAACGACGGGCCCCCTACCGCGGCCGGAGCAGGTCCGGGAGCGCGTTCACGTCGGACACGACCGCCGCCGCGCCGGCCTCGCGGTACTTCCGGCGGCCCGACGCCCCGGTCAGCCCCCCCGTCAGCACGCCGACCCCGTGGTACGTCCGGCTCGGGTCGGCGTCGTTCGCGTTGACCGCGGTCCGCACGTCGTCGAGCGTGTCGCCGACGAAGGCGGTCGAGCGGGCGTCGAACCGCTCGGCGAGCGTCACGAGCGCCGCCGGGTCGGGCTTGCCCGCGGTCCAGTCGTCCATCGTGAACCGGTGGTCGGCGGGCACGTCGAGCCCCGTGCGGTCGAGCGCGACGTCCGCCTCCGCCGCCGGCCGACCGGTGAGGACGCCGACGGCGAACTGCTCGCGGAGCGTCCCGACGGTCTCTCCGGCGACGAGCACCGGCTCGTCGTGGATGTACCCCGGCGCCTCGAACGGCGGGTCGCCCCCCTCGAACTCGCGGTACAGGTCGCTCCCGAGGTACAGCGCCTGGAACACGTCGCGCACCCGGTCGGGGTCCCACGCGTCGCGCACGGCCGGCCAGTCTTCGCCGAGCGCCCGGGCGAGCACGTCCTCGGCGCCCTCCCGTCCCCCGCCGGCAGCCCCGACCGCGTCGGCGAACGCCGCGACCGGCTCCTCGTAGCCCCGGTCGCGGGCCAGCGCGTAGAGCGCGAGCGCGTCGGTGAGCAGCCAGTCGTTGTTGAACCCGCCGGCGTCCTTGAACGGCTGGACGACGCCGCGGTCGAACGCGACGCCGTACAGCCGCTCGACGGTCTCGACTATCGCCCGGCGGTAGGAGTCCGCCACGTCGACGAGCACGCCGTCGACGTCGAGCACCACCGCGTCGACCGCGAGTTCGTCGACCGTCCAGTCCTCGTCCATGCGGGCACGCCGCTCCGCGCGGGCAAGTGCCTTGCCGTCCGGCAGGGGCCGTCGGTCCGGTTACCGTCCGGCGGGTCGGTCGTCCGGTGTCCGACGCCGTCCGTCGGGCCGTTCGTCACCGCCCGGCCGGCCGCTCAACTCACCCGCGTGCGCCCGGTCCGTCGGCGCGCGCCCGGTACAGCGTCGCGTCGGGGAGCGTCTCGACCTCGACCGGCACCGTCGGCGGATCGCCACCGAGCGTCGTGAACAGGCAGTCGGCGCCCGCCGCGCGCGCGACGGTCAGCGTCGGGCGGTGGAGCTCCGGCGGGAGCCGCCGGGCGTAGACGGCGTCGGCGCCCGCGTACGGGCCGGGATCGGTCGCGACCGTCCGCGCCCGCTCGACCACGTCGTCGCGGACGAACCTGACCCCCGCGGGCACGGCGACGTCGCGCACGTCCGTCGCGGTGACCCGTCGGTCGGCGGCGACGAGCGCGGCCGCGAGGTCGCCGCGGTCGCCGACGCCGACCTCGACGAGCGTCCCGTAGCGGGCGAGTCGGGCGACGAGCGCGTCGGATGCCACGTCGGGATATTTATTCCGGGCGGTCGCTTAACGCCTCTCATGCATGTCGACATCGTGCCCGTCGGGGACGTGCCCGCGGTGGTCAAGCGGGAGGCGTCCGGGGCACTCCGGTCGGTCTACGACGTCGACGTGACCGTCCACGACGACCAGTCGATCCCCGAGGGCGCGTTCGACCGGAGCCGCAACCAGTACCGGGCCGAGGAGTTCATCGAGCTCGCCAGCCGGGTCGGGTCGGGCGAGAAGAACATCGGCGTCACGACCGAGGACCTGTACTACCGGCGCCGCAACTACGTGTTCGGCCTCGCCTACCTCAACGGCAACGGCTCCGTCATCTCCACTCACCGGCTCCAGACCTCCTCGGACGGCGGCCTCTCGACGAAGCCCCAGTCGGAGGTGTTCTCCGACCGCGTCCGCAAGGAGGTCGTCCACGAGATCGGCCACACGTTCGGCCTCGAACACTGCGACAACGAGCGCTGCGTGATGAGCTTCTCGCCGACCGTCCGCGAGGTGGACGTCAAAGAGGAGCACCTCTGTGGGTCGTGTAGCCGGACGGTCCGGTAGCGGCCGGCGTCCCGCTCAGAACCGGTCCCGGAGCTCCGCCCGCAGGTCGTCGACGTCCCGGTCGTGCATCGCCAGCACCACGAGCAGGTGATAGACGAGGTCGGCCGACTCCGCGACCAGCGCCGCGTCGTCGCCGTCCTTCGCGGCGAGGATCGCCTCCGTGGTCTCCTCGCCGAGCTTCTCGAGCACCGCGTTCTCCCCCTTCTCGTGGGTGAAAAGCGACGCCGTGTACGACCCCTCCGGGAGCTCCGCCCGGCGGGACTCGATGGTGGCAAAGAGGTCGTCGAGCGTGTCCTCTGGGTCGGCCATGCCCGACTCGACGCCCGGAACGGTCGAAAAGCCCTGCGCTTCGGGCGGCGTCGGCGCGAGCGCGACGTCACGGCGCCGCGGCTCGCCGACGGGCGGGGGGCCGCTCAGATAGCGACGACGTTCAGGACCTGCACCCCGACGCCGAACAGGACGCCGAAGGCGACGACCGTCCGCGGGTCGATCCGGATGGCGTTGCGGTCCTCGGCGTCGAAGTAGCGGACGAGCCCCGCGCTCGACATCAGGCCGCCCGAGTTCTGTCCGCTGCTCATGGTCGTCGGTCGGGGCTCCACGGCCTAAACGTTACGCTCCCGGGGCGTCGCCCCGGCCGGTCGCCGCCCCCGTGGCGGGGTCGGGAAACCCTTTTCCCGCCCGCACGGATAGTCGAGCGACGTAGGCATGACCGTTCGACTCAAGGATTTCTACGCCGACTGGTGTGGCCCCTGCAAGACCCAGGACCCGATCCTGGAGGACCTGGCCGACGACTACCCGGACGTCGAGTTCGAGAAGGTCGACGTCGACGAGAACCAGGACGTGGCAAACCAGTACTCGGTTCGGTCGCTCCCGACGGTCGTCGTCGAGAACGACGACGGCGAGGTCGAGCGATTCATCGGCGTCACCCAGCGCGAGGAGATCGAGACCGCGCTCCAGAGCGCCGGCGCGTAGCGGGTCAGGCCAGCGGCGTCCGCTCGACGACGGTGCCGTTCACCGTCGGATACTGCTCGACGACCTCCCCCTCGGCGACGTCCCCCTCCTCCACCATCTCCTCCAGCAGCCACCACGCCAGCTCGACGTGTCCGGATTTCACGCGGTAGTACTCCTCGGCCACGCCGAGCTCGCGCAGGCGCGTCTCGTCACACCACGCCTTGCCGAAGACGAGAGTGCCGTCCTCGGTCACCTCGTCGAACGGCCGGCGGACGTTCGCGGCCATCCGCTTGAGCCGGTTGCGGTGCTGGGCGGCGTCCTTGAACACGGAGGTGCAGAAGTACACCTTCGGGTGGGCGGCCATCTCCTCCAGTATCGCCGCCTTCGACCCGTCGACGGCCGACATGTGGCCGTCCTGGAGCTCGAACCCGCGCTCCTGCATCCGCCGGTAGTTGCCCTGGCTCATCTCGAACTCGTTGACGTTACAGAACTCGGCGGCGCCCTCCTCGACGAACTCGACGAACTCCTCCTCCGGGCGGATGCCGGGGATCTCGAACGCGGGCGTCAGGCCCTCCTCGCGTGCGACGTACAGGATCTCCTCCCACTCGGTGCCGTGGAGGTCGCCCCACAGCTCGTACGGCGGATGAAAGCGGATCTCGTCGAGGCCCGCGTCGGCGAGCCGACGCATGTTCTCGCGCCCGCCCGTTATCCCCGTGTACAGGTGGGTGTGGTGGTCGTCGCCGAACTCCCCGGTCAGCAGCGAGAGGTAGTGACAGGTCTGGTCGAGCGCCTCCTGGGGTTCGCCGCCGGTGATGGAGGTGCCGAGCGCGTCCATCCGGCGGGCCTCGGCGAGCACGTCCTCGTCGTCCTCGACGGCCCGCTCGTTCGCGTACACCTGCGAGACGTTCTTCCGGTTCTCGCCGAGCGGGCAGTAAAAGCAGTCGCGCTGGTCGCAGTAGCCGTAGACGAAAAGCACCATCTTCCCCCCCTCGGCGCACTGCTCACAGCCCTTCGAGATCATTCGGTCACGCCTGCTACCGGTCCGAGCCTCAAAAACCGCACGGTCGGGCGCGTTGAGGCCTCTCACGCCGTCACGGCGTACCAGAGCATCGGGCCGGCGACCACCAGCGAGAGGAACCGGAGATACCCCAGCAGCGCCCCCAGCCGGCCGTCGCCCCCGGTCAGCAGCCACAGTCCCGGCGCGACCGCGAGGGGCCCCGAGGCCGAACAGGGCGGCGACGGCTCGCTCGGCACGGCCGATCGGGTCGGCGTCGGCGGGGGCGTCGACGCCCGCCTGTAGGGCCGCGCGGACGGCCGGGGCGGTCTCGCGCGGGACCGTCTGCAGTCGGGGCGTCCGGAGCGTCGCCGCCCCCCGGACGTAGGAGAGCCAGAACAGGACCACGGGACCGACGGCGAGCGACCGGACCCCGGCGAGGCCGTCGATCGATGCCTCGCTCCGCCGGGTCGACAGCGTGAGCGATCGGGGGTCGACGGTCGCCTCCGAGGTGAGCACCACCGCGAGCAGGCTCGCGCCGGTGCCGAGGACGACGGCGGCGACCGCCGTCGCGGCGACGGCGACCCCCAGTCCGAGGGTCGCGGCGCCGACGAGGCCCGCCGCGACCAGCCCGCGACGGTTCGGCTGCCACCCCTCGTAACCGAACGTGGTCCGCTCCTCCCGGAGCACTGCGAGCACCGGCGGCCGGGCGAACGCCAGGGCGGCCGCGGCGACGAGCCCGACGAGGATCGCCCACGACCCCTCCAGGACCGCGGCGACGGTCAGCACGCCCACGCCGACCCCGAGCCACAGCCCGACGCCAAGCAGGAGGGCGAACTGGCCGTAGGAGAGGACCCAGAGCCACCGCTCAGTGGCGGGCGTCACCGTCCACGAGACGGCGGTCGGTCCCTCACCGCCGTCGGCGGGCGTCGAGTCGGGGGACACGGCGGCCGCTTCGCCTCGACTGCCGATAAACCATCGGCTGGACGTCGCTCGAACGGCGCTGTGGCGGGTATCGTCGAGCGGTTCGGGTCCCGCCCCGACCACCCAGCGAGCGGTCCGTACCGAGTAGACGGGAGGCACCAGCTACGACGGGTGACGGTCTGAAAGAACGAAGCACCTGCCGTCGCTACGAACGACGGGCAGACCTGGTCGTTAGTTGCGGACGAGGTTCGTCGCGCGGGGTCCCTTCGGGGACGATTCGATGTCGAACTCGACGCTCTGCCCCTCCTCGAGGTCCGGACCGCCGACGTCCTCCATGTGGAAGAAAACGTCCTCGTCGTCGTCTACCTCGTCGCTGTCAGTCGAAATGAAACCGTAGCCGCCAGTGTCGTTGAAGAAATCAACCTTACCGTTTGCCATTGCAAACGAACGTAAGCTCGCATCCCGGATAACAGTTCCGAGAGGCGAGTTACCACGACTCCGGTTTCTGCCGCTCGCGGAACGGCGGTCGAGAGCGCGGGACTCTCGAGGTGCTCCAGCCGTCGCTCGCCCCTTTCACCCGTACCGTCGGCCACTCCCGAAAGCAGATATGCGCCCGCGTCCTACGGCCCGTGTAATGCTGCTGGTCCTCTGTGTCGACCTCGACGACGACCTCGGCCGCAAGACCGGCGTCTCGACGCCGGTCGTCGGTCGGGACGCCGTCGAGGCCGCCGCGGTCGACCTCGCCACCGCGGACCCCGAGGACTCGGACGTGAACGTCCTCTTTCAGGGCATCCACGTCCACGACGACCTCGCGGCGACGGAGGACCAGGCGGTCGAGGTGGCGGCGGTGACCGGCACCGGCGGCGGCGACGTCCAGGCCAACCGCGTGCTCGGCGAGGAGGTCGACACCGTCCTCGCCGGCCTGCAGACCGGCGAGTCGGTCAGCACGGTCGTCATCACCGACGGCGCGCAGGACGAGTCGGTCGTCCCGATCATCCGGTCGCGGATCCCGATCGACAGCGTCCGCCGGGTCGTCGTCCGGCAGGCCCAGGACCTCGAGTCGATGTACTACACGATGAAGCAGGTGCTCGCCGACCCGGAGACGCGCGGGACGATCCTCGTGCCGCTGGGGATCCTCCTGCTCATCTACCCCTTCGTCACCGTCGCCGACCTGTTCGACGTGCCCGGAGCGGTCGTGCTCGGCACGCTCTCGGCGCTGCTCGGGCTCTACACCCTGTTCCGCGGCCTCGGACTGGAGGAGGTGATAGACGAGACGACCGACCAGCTGCGGAACGTGCTGTACACCGGGCGCGTGACGCTTGTCACCTACGTCGTCGCCGCGGCGCTCATGGTCGTCGGCGGGGTGCGCGGGCTCGCGCTCCTGCGGGGGGTCGAGGGGGCGGCCGGCGGCGACCCGGCGCTCGTCGTCGCCGCGTTCGTCCACGGCGCAGTCAGGTGGTTCGCCGCCGCCGGCGTCACCTCGAGCCTGGGACAGGTCACCGACGAGTACCTCGACGACCGCTTCGAGTGGCGCTATCTCAACGCGCCCTTCTACGTGCTCGCGATCGCCATCGTCCTGTTCGCGCTCACGGGCTATTTCCTCCCGGCCGCGCCCGGGGTGACGACGCTCTCGCTCACCGACCTCGCGCTCGGGCTCACCGCGGGGACGCTGCTCGGCGTGCTCTCGACGCTCACGTTCGCCGTCGCGGAGTCGTGGTACCCGACGATCGAGGCCGACGCGGCGTAGCGAGGGTCGGCGACCGGCCCGCGGAGTCGACCTCCGCTAGCGCTCCCGCACCACGACGAACTCCGCCAGGTCACGCAGATACCCTCCGGCCTCGGCGTCGACCACCTCGGCGGCGTCGAGCGCCACCAGGGCGTCGTCGGCGCGGGCCCGCGCCCGGTCGTTCGCGGCCTCGGGGGTGAGGTCGGTCACCTGCACGACCGAGGGGCGGTCCATCTCGGCGTCCTGCCCGGTCGGCTTCCCGAGCTCGTCGGCGTCGGCAGTGGCGTCGAGCACGTCGTCGCGGATCTGGAAGGCGACGCCGACGCCCTCGGCGTAGTCGCCGAACGACTCGACGGTGAACGGGTCAGCCCCGCCCGCGACGGCGCCGAGCTCGGCGGCGGCCCGGAAGAGTGCGCCCGTCTTCCGGCGGGCCAGCTCCATGTACTCGTGCTCGTCGGTCGGGCGGGCGACGAGCTCGGTCGCCTCGCCCTCCCCGAGCTCGACCATCGCCTCCGTGGCGATCTGCATCGCCTGTTCGTTCGCAGAGAAGAGGGCGAAGGCCTCGCCGAGCAGCCCGTCCGAGGCGATGATCGCGGGGCCGTGGCCGAACTCCGCCCACGCGCTCGGCGTGCCCCGGCGCACCGACGAGCGGTCGATGATGTCGTCGACGACGAGCGAGGCGTTGTGGACGAGCTCGATCCCGGCCGCGAAGTCGACGGCGTCGTCCGGCGCCCCGCCGACCGCCTCGCAGGCGAGGATCGTCACCGCGGGCCGGACGCGCTTCCCGCCCGCGAGCGCCACGTGGTCGATCTCAGCCCGGAGCTGCGGGGGGTCGACGGCCTCCACCACCGCCGCGAGGCGGTCCTCGACCATGGCCACCCGCCGCTCCAGGTACTCCATCGCCCGTACGGTGGGGATCGCGCCGCAAGTAGGTGTCGAAGCCGGGCGACCGCGGCGAGGGTTCTTGGGCGATGACGGGACCATCTGTGCCGTGACCTGACGACGGTCGCGCGGCGGGCCGCGGTCGCACGGCGCGACGCCGCGCGAACACCCGACTGCGCCGTCAGCTCGCCACTATCCGGTCGCTCGCGGGTCGTTCCGCCTCGCTCCCGCTTCCCCCGTCGAGGGCCGCCCTGCAGGCCGCCCCTCGCTCACGGCGGCTCGCCGCCGAACTCCTCGATCAGTGCCGGCACCACGTCGAACAGGTCGTCGACGATCCCGTAGTCGGCGATGTCGAAGATCGGCGCGTTGGGGTCCGTGTTGATGGCGACGATGGTGTCGCTGCCCTTCATCCCGGCGACGTGCTGGACGGCGCCGGAGATGCCGATCGCGAGGTAGACGTCCGGGGTGACGACCTTGCCGGACTGGCCCACCTGCCGGCTCTTCGGGAGCCAGCCGTTGTCCACGATCGGACGCGAGGACGACAGCGTCGCGCCGAGCGTCTCCGCGAGGCGCTCGACGAGTTCGAGGTTCTCCTCCTCCTCGATCCCCCGTCCGACGGAGACGAGGACGTCCGCCTCGGCGATGTCGATGTCGCCGGCGGCGACCTCCTCGAACCCCGTCACGCGGGACCCGACGGCGTCCTCGTCGACGGCGGCGTCGAACGCCTCGACCGCGGCGTCGCCGGCTCCCTCGGCGGCGGCCCACTCGCCGTCCCGGACCGTCACCGCGGCCGGGAGGTCGACCGTGACCGTCGTCGCGACCTTCGAGCCGTACATCTCGCGCGTGGCGACGAGCCCGTCGTCGTACGACAGGTCGACGGCGTCGGAGACGAGCGGCAGGTCGAGCGCGTTCGCGACGGCGGGCGCGTAGTCGAGCCCGTTGACGCTGTTCGGCATCAGGACCGTCGACGGTTCGACCGCCTCGTACAGCGCCCCGACCGCCTGCGCGTACACGTCGTGGTTGAACTCCTCGCCGTGGTCGACCGTGTGGATCCGGTCGACGCCGGGGAGGTTCAGCCGGTCGGCGAACCCGTCCACGTCGCCGGCGACGACCGCGACGTGCAGGTCGCCGCCGGTCGCGTCGGCGAGTTCGCGGCCGGCGGTCACGAGCTCGTAGCTCACGTCGCGGAGCGAACCGCGGCGGTGTTCGGCGACCGCGAGCACGTCGCTCATCAGGAGCCCACCCCCTTGTCCCGCAGGACCGTCGCAAGCTCGGCCGCCGTCTCGTCGGCGCTCCCGTCGAACAGGGTCGCGTCGGACTCGCTCTCGGGCTCGTACATGTCGGTCAGGCCGAGGTCGCTGGCGACGTCGCCGGCGTCGAGGCCGAGGTCGCCCAGCGTCTCGACCACGAGCTCCTTCGACTGGGCCTGCCGGATGCCGCGGAGGCTGGCGTACCGGGGCTCGTTGATGCCGGTCTGGATCGTCATGACCGCCGGCAGGTCGACCTCGGTCAGCTCCTCGACGCCGCCCTCGAGCTCGCGGTGGACGCGCGCGACGCCCTCGTCGGCCGCGAGCTCGAAGTCGTTGACGACGGCGGCCCACTCGTAGTCGACCGCGTCGGCGAGGGAGACGCCGGTGGCGGAGAACCCGTCGTCGGCGGCCTGCACGCCCGTGAACACGAGGTCGGGCTCCTCGGCCTCGACGACCCGTTCGAGCACGCGGGTCTTCGCCGCCACGTCGAGCAGGTCCGCCTCGGCGAGCGCGTCGTCCCACACCCGGATCGCCCGGTCGGCGCCCTTCGCCAGCGCCATCCGGATCGTCTCCTCGCTCCGCTCCGGTCCGATCGTCACGCAGACGACCTCGACGTCCTCGTCGCTCGTCTCCGCGAGCGTGACCGCCTCCTCGACCGCGTAGTCGTCCCACTCGTTGAGGTCGTACTCGAGGTACTGTTCCGCCACGTCGAGGCCGTCGATCTCGAAGTCGTCCTCGACTTCGGCGACCTCCTTGACCGTGACCAGGACCTTCATCGTGGGGCGTTTCCCGAGATGGGAGGTAAACCCTTTCGAAACCCCGGCCACGCAACCCGCTTCAGCCGTCCTCGTCGGGCGCCTCCTCGGGGAGCGAGATGAGGTTCTCCCGGCCGAGCCGGAGCTTCTCGACCCGGCCCTCGTCGGCCATCGCGGAGAGGAGCTGGGACACCTTCGCGTCCGACCACCCCGTCTCGCTCACGATGTCGGCCTGCTTCATCCGCCCCTCGTTCCGCTCGAGGAGGTGCTCGACGCGCTCCTCGTCCGAGAGGAGGTCCAGGTCGACCTCGTCGGCCGGCTCCTCCTCGGCGGCCTCGGTATCCGTCCCGGAACCGGCGTCGGCCGGCGCCGTCCCGTCGGCGGCCTCGGGCGTGGCGGGTTCGGTGCCCTCCGCCGCCGCGCCCCCTGCGTCCGGGCCGCCGTTGCTCGACACCGGCGCCGGCCGGCCCCCGCCACGCCAGAGGAAGACCGCCACGAGGAGGGCGGCGACCAGCAACACGGCCCCGCCGACCAGCGGGAGCTGACCGAACCCGTCGGGCGGCGTCGGCGTCGTCGCGGTCCGCTGGTACGTGACGCTGAGCGGACCGTCGAGCGTCCGCGGCCCCTCGATGACGACGGCGTTGTTGCGGATGTCGAAGGAGGGTCCGCTGGAGTCGACGATGCTGTACCCCGGCGGCGTCGCGATGACCAGCCGCTGGTCGGCCTCGATCGTCGAGAGCCACGTCCGGTTGCCGGACAACAGCACCGCGTCGTCGAGGCGCAACGTCCTGTTCCCCCCGCGGTCGAGCATGGCGGTCCACCGGAACGAGAGCGAGACCCGCCCGTACGTCTCGCCGACGGAGCCCGACCGGGTGACGTTCGTCACGCGCATCTCCCGGCCGGTCCCGGCGGCGGCGCGCTCCGCGATGGCCCGGAAGGTGTCGGCGCTCGGCCCGGCGTCGGTCTCGCCGTTGCGGTACTCCTCGACGTACTGTTCGAACGCGTCCCGCTCGGCGTCGGAGTCGAGCTCGTAGGTGACCACCACCGACCAGCTGGCGCTGGCGTTGGCGTGCAGGTCGATCCGGACCGTCGTGTTCAGCGGCCGGGCGAGGCTGGGCCGTCCCGGCGGGTCGCCGAGCGCCGCGGGCGCGTCCGACCCGAACGCGGGCGTGACGGCGGTCGAATCGCCGTCCCCGGGGGTCGCTCCCGGCGAGGCGTCGGCCACTGCCACCCCAACCGTCGCCGGAGCGAGGAGGGCCACCAGGACGGCGAGGAGGGCTAGGGAACGCGGGGCGCTCCACATCGTCGGGAGTCTCACGTGGGCCAGTCAAAACGCTTTCCATCGCCCGAACGCGGGGCGGGCGACGGCTGCGCTCCCGGCCGATTTTTGTACGATGCCGGTGTACCGCCGGGCGATGCGAGTCCTCCACGCCCTCCTCGCGGTGGTCGTCGTCACGGCCGGGCTCGTCGGCCCCGCCGCCACCGCGACCCCGTCGTCGCCGGCCCCGACGGCCGGGGGCGGCGACGTCACCGTCGCCGCCACCACGCCTCCTTCGCCCGCGCAGACCGACGGCTCGCGCCGGTCGCCGCCGCCGTCGGAGATGACGTCCGTGCTCGCGATCCAGGTCAACGCGACCAACCGGTCGACGATCCGTGAGACGTACGTCGACTTCGGCCCCGCCGTCGCCTTCGGCACGAACGAGTCGAGCTACCGACTCGGGACGATACGGGCGCTGAACCGGGTCAGGAACGCGGACGACCAGGGAGCCGCGCTCCGCCGGGCGGTGTCGCGGGTCGGCGCCCGGTCAGACGCCCTCGGGCGGGCTCAGCGCGCCGCGCTCGACGCGTACATCACCGGTGACGCCGACGCGCGGACGACGCTCGTTCGACTGGCACGGATCGACCGCGAGGCCCGGGCGCTCGACCGCCGACGGGAGCGGCTGGCCGGGCTCGCCGACGAACTCGGCGTCGCGATGAACGACGCGCGGGTCGCCGCGCTCGGTCGCGAGCTCGCGACGTACACGGGGCCGGTCCGGGCGCGGATCCACGCCGCTCTCACCGGCGACGCGCCCCCGACCCAGGTCTACGTCGCGGCCGCGCCGCGGAGCGTCACGCTGGCGGCGACGGTCGAGGGGTCGTACGTCCGCGAAACCTACCGCGGCGACGTCCGCCGGACCGGTCCGGGCGAGGTGAGCGAGGCGGAGGCCCGGAACGCCGTCGCGCGGAGCTACCCGACGGTCTGGGCGGCACGCGAGAACGTCTCGGTCGACCCGGGCGGGAACGCCGTCGTCGAGGTTCGCTACGCGGGCGGACGGCTGACGGCCCACGTCGGCGCCGGCAACGGCCGCGTGTTCCGCGACGTCCACGTCCAGTCCCTGGACCGCGCCGCGACGAACGAGACCGCCGTCAACGTGCGCGACGGCCTCCGGCTCGTGGTCAACCGGACCTACGCCGGCGCGCCGATGCGGATCCGGGTGACCGACACGGACGGGGACCCGGTGCGAGCGAACGTCAGCGTCGGCCCCGAGGGCGGCGAGAGCGTCACCGTCGGGTCGACCGACGGGAACGGCGGCGTCTGGGCGCTGACGCCCGACGGACGGTTCACCGTCGTCGCCATCCACGACGGGTCGTCGGTCGTGTTCCTCAGGATGGACCCGCTCGCCACGCCGCGCGTGAACGACCGACCCTCCCGGTCCTGACCCCTCGCGACACCCGGTCCCGCCCCTTCACGAATCTGCGTCCCGCCCCCCGAACTCTTCAGGGAGGGGGCGACCACGCCGACCGTGCGCGGACGCCGAGCCACCGTCCGGTCCCCGGTCGCGCTCGCGGTCGCCGTGACCGTCGCGCTCGCGGTCGGCGGCGTCGCGCTCGGCGCGCTCCCGGCCGACCGGCCGACCGCCGCGGTCGCCGTCGTCGTCGACCCCGGGACCGACCGGCTGACGCTCACCCACCGCGGCGGGGACCCGCTCGACGTCCGGCGGCTCCGGCTCCGGGTGCGCGTCGGGGGGCGGCCGCTACGACGGCAGCCGCCGGTGCCCTTCTTCGCCGCGCGGGGGTTTCGCTCCGGCCCGACCGGGCCGTTCAACGTCCGTGCCGACCCGCGCTGGCGCCCCGGCGAGCGGGCGAGCCTGCGGCTGGCGGCGACGAACGATCCCCTCGTCGACCCGGGCGACCGCGTGACGGTGACGGTCCTGGTCGACGGGTGGACGGTCGCGCGGGTGGCGGTCAGCGCGTGACGGGTGACGGCGAGAACGGGCGGGGGACGGACGAGTGGACTCCCGGGGGAACCGGACGGCGCCGGTCAGGCGCGTGCCGGTTCGGTGTCGGCGCCCTCGTGTCCCGTCCCGTCCTCGCCCGGGACGGTCGCGACGGTGGTGATCGCGATGTCGGGGTTGTAGCTCGGCCCCATCGTGACGTGCCGGAACTCCTCGAAGCCCGCCTCGCCGAACATCCGGTCGGCCTCGTCCGCGTCGTAGAACAGCATGATCGCGTCGGCTATCTTGCCGAGTAGCGTCGACCGCGGGTCGTTCGGGCCGACGACGAGCACCTGCCCGCCGGGGCGGACGACGCGGCGGAACTCGCGAAGCGCGTCGACGGGGTTCGGCCAGTACTCGATCGACCCGGACGACCACACCACGTCGAAGGTGTCGGCCGCGAAGGGGAGCCGCTCGGCGTCGCCGCGGTAGAACCGCACCGGGCCGCGCTTGCCGAACTTCCGGAACGCCCGCTCCATCTGGTGGACGCTCTGGTCGAGGGCGTGGACCTCGTCGACGTGCCCGAGGAGCCCCCCGGTCGCGAACCCGGTGCCACAGCCGACGTCGAGCACCCGGTCGTCGCGGTGCAGGTCGAGCAGGGAGAGCGCCTCGGCGCGCATCTCCTCGTTCCAGATGAACGGATTGACGCGGTCGTACACCTTCGAGAGGTACTTGTAGAACAGCCGCGCCCGGGCCTTGTTCTCCAGGACTCCCATCGGGTTGGCCTTGCGCGGCCGTCGGCATAATCCCCCGGATCCGCGTCGGGCGACGGTCGAATCGCGGGCGTGGTATGACCCCCGGCGAGCGGCAGTCCCGGACGGCGCGTGGCCGGACTCGACGGGCACGCGGACGGCCCGAGCGGACGAGCGTCGGCGCTGCCCGCGTCGCGATCCGTCGGCGCGGCGACCCGGCCGTCCCGCCCCCGGCCCGAACGCCCCGCGACCGCCGGCACGCGGGGTCACGGACGGGTTCCGCAAACACCTTATACGGCGGTGGCGCAACGCCACACGATAGGATGCCGAGACCAGAGGTTCTCGAACGGATCAAGGAGGCCGAGGCCGAGGCCGAGGAGATAATCGAGGAAGCCGAGGCCGAGCGCGAGGAGCGCCTCGCCGAGGCGCGGCGCGAGGCCGAGGAGATCCGCGAGCAGGCCGAGGAGGAGGCCACCGAACTCGAGGAGGAGCGACTCGCCGAGGCGCGCGAGGAGATCGAGGCGGAGCGCGAGCGCATCCTCGAGGAGGGGCGCGCCGCTCGCCGGGAACTCGTCGCCGAGGCCGAGGACCGGACCGAGGAGGCGGTCGAATACGCGGTCGAACGGTTCGAGGAGGCGGTACATGCTCAGACCTGAGCAGATGAGCAAGGTCTCGGTGACGGGGTCCCGCCGGGTGATGGACGACGTCGTCGAGGCCACACACGAACAGCACCTGCTGCACGTCACGGAGTACGACGGCTCCTGGACGGGGTTCGAGCCCGGCGACCCCGTCGAGGGGGCCGAGGAGGCCTCCGACAAGCTCGTCACCGTCCGCTCGCTGGAGAGCATCCTCGACGTCGACGAGGACGACGCGGGGCGCTCCCGTATCCTCGGGGACGAGGAGCTGGAGACCGAACTGGCGTCGGTCCGCGAGCGGGTCAACGAGCTCGACGACCGGCGCGACGAGCTTCGCGACGAGCTCCGGTCGGTCGAGGAGCGGATCGAGGCCGCCGAGCCGTTCGCCGAGCTCGGCATCGACCTCGACCTCCTGCGCGGCTACGACAGCCTCCAGGTCGCCGTCGGCGAGGGCCGTCGCGACGCCGTCGAGCGCGCGGTCGTCGACGACGACGCCCTGCGCTCCTACGAGGTGTTCGGCGAGGACGGGGGCGTCATCGCCGTCTTCGCACGCCCCCACGAGGGGGCGCCCGACAGCGCGCTGGAGGACGCGCTCGTCGGCGTCCAGTTCGCCGGGGTCGAGATCCCCGACGCCGAGGGGAGCCCCGAGTCGTACGTCGAGGATCTGCGGACCGAGCGCGACCGGCTCGCGTCGGAGCTCGACGCGGTCGAGGACGACCTCGAGGCGGTCAAGGCCGACGCGGCGGAGTTCCTGCTCGCCGCCGAGGAACAGCTCTCCATCGACGTCCAGAAGACCGAGGCGCCGCTCTCCTTCGCCACGACCGAGAACGCCTTCGTCGCCGAGGGGTGGATCCCCTCCGAGCGATACACCGAGTTCGCCACGGCCGTCTCCGACGCCGTCGACGGGCACGTCGAGGTCGAGGAGCTCGAACGGGCGAGCTTCGGGGCCGACGGCACCGAGAAGCTCCGCGAGGAGGTCTCGGGCGGAGCCGGCGGCGGCCAGCCCGCGGCGGCCGACGGCGGCCGGGAGGCCCGGGCCGACGGCGGGGCACGCCGGACCGCGGCCGACGGCGGCAACGTCGTCATGCGCAACGACGACCCGCCGGTCGTCCAGGACAACCCGGGCGTCATGGAGCCGTTCGAGGTGCTCGTCAAGGCGGTCGGCCTCCCGAAGTACCGGGAGTTCGACCCGACGGCCATCCTCTTTCTGACGTTCCCGGCCTTCTTCGGGTTCATGATCGGCGACCTCGGCTACGGGCTCATCTACACCGGGATCGGCTACTACCTCTACACCAGCTTCGACAGCCCGGCGTTCAAGAGCATGGGCGGCGTGACCATCTTCGCCGGCCTGTTCACCGCGCTGTTCGGGGTCCTCTACGGCGAGATATTCGGCCTGCACCTCGTCACCGAGTACCTCTGGCACGGCCTGCTCGGCCTCGGCCACAGTCCGCTCCGGAAGGGCCTCATGCCCGGCGCCATCTCGTGGGCGCAGGCCTGGCTCGTCGTGAGCCTGCTGGTCGGGCTGGTCCACCTCAACGTGGGCTACGTGCTCGACTTCGTCGAGAACCTCGAGTTCCACGACGCCTGGCACGCGGTCACCGAGAGCGGGTCGTGGATCCTGATGATGAACGGGCTGTGGGTGTGGGTGCTCTCCCTGCACGCCGAGGGCGTCAAGCCGTCGTTCCTCTACACCGTCTTCGACGGCACCGGCGCGGCGCCGGAGGCGAGCGGCGAGTTCGCCCAGGCCGCGTTCCACCTCGGGTTCAACGGCCTGCCGCCGGCGGTCGGCCTGCTCGGCGCGGTCGCGTTCGGCGTCGGGCTCGTCCTGCTCGTCGTCGGCGAACCCGTCGAGGCCGTCGAGTTCCTGCAGGTGCTCGTGAACGTGCTCTCCTACACCCGGATCGCCGCGGTGCTGCTCGCGAAGGCGGGCATGGCCTTCACGGTGAACCTGCTGTTCTTCGGCGCCTACCAGTACGAGGGCGAGTTCCACTTCCTGCTCTCCCACGGGCCGGAGTCGGTCGAACACGGGACGATCCTGTTCGGCGGGCTCGTCCACGGCGGCGCGCCGCTCGTCCTGCTCGGGCTGGTCGTGCTCGTGCTCGGCCACGCGCTCGTGCTCGCGCTCGGCGTGACCAGCGCCGGCCTGCAGGCGGTGCGACTGGAGTACGTCGAGTTCTTCGGCAAGTTCTACGAGGGCGGCGGGAAGAGCTACGAGCCGTTCGGCCACGAGCGCCGGTTCACCGCCGACGAGACGGGCTAGCGCCGACTCGCCCGTTCCCCTCCCTTCGACGAGACCGCCGAGCGACGGCGCCGTCCGGGCCGGGGCCGCACGGCCGGATCGCCCCCGCTCTCGCCGGTCGCGGCGGCCGACTCGCGTCCGGCTGGACGCTGGCTCCGATGAACTTTCGTGAGGATCTCCTCGGCTGTTTTGAGAACCTTTATGCCGCCTCTGGGGGGACTACGGGATGTTCCGAGCGGAGATCGGACCACCACCAGCACACTATGATCGACCTTGCAACTCAGCTGGCGAGTGTCGCACTGCAAGCATCCGCGCCCGCGATCCCGGCCCAGGCCGCCGCGGCCCTGGCGGTCGGGCTCGCGGCGTTCGGTGCGGGGTACGCCGAGCGCGGTATCGGCGCCGCGGCGGTCGGCGCCGTCGCCGAGGACGAGAGCCTGTTCGTCCGGGGGCTGATCTTCACGGTACTCCCCGAGACGCTGGTCATTCTGGCGCTCGTCGTCGTCTTCCTGGTCGGGTAACCCCTCTTCCCCCAACCAATGAGTCTGGATACGGTCGTCGAGGACATCAGGGAGGAAGCCCGCGCGCGGGCGGAGGAGATCCGTACGGACGCCGAGGAGCGCGCCGAGGAGATCCTCGAGGAGGCCGAGACCGACGCCGCCGAGACGGTCGAGGAGGCCGAGGCGTCCGTCGAGCGCCAGATCGAACAGGAGCGCGAGCAGGCGCTGTCGAGCGCGAAACTCGAGGCCAAACAGGAGCGCCTCGAGGCGCGCCGCGACGCCCTCCAGGAGGTCCGCGACGCGGTCGAGGCGGCCGTCGCGGACATCGAGGACGAGCGACGCGAGGAGCTGACGGCGGCGCTGCTCGACGACGCCGCGACCGAGTTCGACGGGAGCGCCGCGGTCGAAGTCCGCGGGCGCGCCGAGGACGAGGAGCTCCTGCGCGACCTGCTCTCGGACCGAGACGGCTTCGAGTACGCCGGCGAGCACGACTGTCTCGGCGGCGTGGTCGTCGAGAGCACGGAGAGCCGCGTCCGGGTGAACAACACCTTCGATTCGGTCCTCGAGGACGTGTGGGAGGACAACTTGAAGGAAGTGAGTGACCGACTCTTCGAAGAGGGATGAGCGTCGCCGGTAGCTCGAACCCCGAGTACGTCACGGCTCGCGTCCGCTCGCGCCGAGCGGCGCTGTTCGACGACGACGACTACCGGAAGCTGGTCCGGATGGGTCCGGCGGAGATCGCGCGGTTCATGGAGGAGTCGGCCTACGAGGACGAGATCAACGCGCTCGGGTCGCGCCACTCCGGCGTGGACCTCATCGAGTACGCGCTGAACCGGAACCTCGCCCAGCAGTTCGAGGACATCCTCTCGTGGGCCGACGGCCGGCTGTACGACCTCGTGGTGCGGTACCTCCGGAAGTTCGACGCGTGGAACGTCAAGACCGTCGTCCGCGGCATCTACGCCGAGAGCCCGCGCGAGGAGGTCGAGTCGGACCTCATCCGCGCCGGCGAGCTCGACGACCGGCTGCTCGACCGGCTGCTCGACGCCGGGTCGATCGAGGAGGTCGTCGACCTCCTCGACGGCACGATGTACGGCGGGCCGCTCGTGGACGCCTACGACGACTACGACAGCACGGGCGTGCTCGTGCCGCTCGAGAACGCCGTCGACCGCGCGTACTACGAGCAGCTGCTCGCCGACCTCGTGGTCGACGAGGCGACGGAGGTGTACCGCGAGTTCCTCACCGCCGAGATCGACTTCCGGAACGCGCGCAACGCGCTCCGGCTGGCCCGCAGCGGCGCGGACGTCGACCCCGCCGAGTACTACATCGACGGCGGGCGACTGTTCGACGCGGGCGAGCTCGCGGCCCTGGCGGACAACCGCGACGAGCTGGTCCAGCGCATCCGCGACAGTCCGTACGGCGAGGACCTGTCGGCCGCGCTCGACGCCCTCGAGGACGCCGAGAGCCTCATCGCGTTCGAGCGGGCGCTGGAGGCGGCGCTCATGGAGTACTCCGACCGGCTCGGCCACGTGCACCCGCTGTCGGTGACGCCCGTGGTGTCGTACATCCTCGCCAAGGAGCGCGAGGTGGACAACATTCGGGCGATCGCCCGGGGCCGCGAGGCCGGGCTCGAGCCCGAGCGCATCGAGGAGGAGCTGGTGATCCTATGAGCCAGGAGATCGCCGTCGTCGGGAGCCCGGAGTTCACGACCGGCTTCCGGCTCGCGGGCGTTCGGAAATGCGAGAACGTCCCGGACGACGAGAAGGAGGAACGGCTCGACGAGGCCGTCGAGCGCGTGCTCGACGACGAGTCCGTGGGCATCGTGGTGATGCACGACGACGACCTCGATCACCTGTCCCGGCGGGTCCGTGACGCCGTCGAGACGAGCATCGAACCGGTCGTCGTCACCCTCGGCGGTACGGGGTCCGGCGGCCTCCGCGAACAGATCAAACGCGCCATCGGCATCGACCTGATGGACGAGGACTAACACATGAGTCAAGCAACACAGGAGGAGACCGTCGACGACGACGGTCGCATCGCGAGCGTGAGCGGTCCGGTCGTGACCGCCACCGGTCTCGACGCCCGGATGAACGACGTCGTCTACGTCGGCGACGAAGGGCTGATGGGCGAGGTCATCGAGATCGAAGGCGACGTCACGACCATCCAGGTGTACGAGGAGACCTCGGGGGTCAGCCCGGGCGAACCCGTCGAGAGCACGGGCGAACCGCTGACCGTCGACCTCGGGCCGGGGATGCTCGACGCCATCTACGACGGCGTCCAGCGCCCCCTCGACGTGCTCGAGGACAAGATGGGGAGCCCGTTCCTCGACCGCGGGGTCGACGCCCCGGGGATCGACCTCGAGGAGACCTGGGAGTTCAACCCCGAGGTCGAGGAGGGCGACGTCGTCGAGCCCGGCGACGTCGTCGGGGTCGTCCCGGAGACGGTGACGATCGACCACAAGGTGCTCGTCCCGCCGGACTTCGAGGGCGGCGAGGTCACGAGCGTCGAGGAGGGGACGTTCACCGTCACCGACACCGTGGTCGAACTGGAGACGGGCGAGGAGGTCACGATGCGCCAGGAGTGGCCGGTCCGCGAGCCGCGGCCGACCGTCGAGAAGCGGACGCCGCGCACCCCGCTCGTCTCCGGCCAGCGCATCCTCGACGGCCTGTTCCCGATCGCGAAGGGCGGGACGGCCGCGATCCCGGGTCCGTTCGGCTCCGGGAAGACCGTCACGCAACACCAGCTCGCCAAGTGGGCCGACGCCGACATCGTCGTCTACGTCGGCTGTGGCGAGCGCGGCAACGAGATGACCGAGGTCATCGAGGACTTCCCGGAACTGGAAGACCCCA
>JBDGTB010000082.1:0-31767 GCA_042217235.1 Haloferacaceae archaeon
CGTCGCCGCCCGCCTCTCGTCCACCGTCAGGCTGCCCGGTCGCGAGCCGACCGCCGCACCCACGAACGTCGCGCGGTCCGCGGCGGTGGGCTCGCCGGCCCGGAGCCGCGCCACCGCGCCGGCGATCCGGTCCGGGTCCGGGTGGGCGAACACCTTCGCGCCGAGCGCCGCCGGCCCGAGCGCCAGCCCGGCCGTCTCCGGGTCGCTCCCGTCGACCAGGCGCTCGCCGCCGAACGCCCGCTCGACGCGCTCGCACTCCGTCTCCTCCCCGAGCGCGAGGTTGTGGCCGGGGTAGTCCCGGCACGCGCTCGGGTAGCGGTCCCCGCCGTGGATCCGGCACTTGAGCGTGGCCGGGTCGAGGAAGGCACAGGCCCGGAGCCACCGGCGGTCGCCGCCGAACGGCGCGACCGGCTTGGGCGGCTTGCGCAGGCCGACGACGAAGACGGGTCGGCCGTCCGCCGCGGCCAGGTCGACGCCGTCGACGGTCACGCCCTCCTCGTCGGGGCCGGCGGCGAAGAGGCGCGGGACGAGCGCGTCCCCGAGCCCCGCGGCGACGAAGTCGCGCACCTCGTCGCGGACGAGCGGGACGAGGTTGTACGCGTCGTCGACGGGCGGCCGCCCGCCGCGGCGCTCGTGGTCCGAGGGCTCGTCCGCCAGCGGGCGCCAGTCCAGGCAACAGCCCGCACAGCCCTGGCAGTCGACCTCCACGACGTGACGTTCGGTAGCGTGGCACAAAGATGTTCGGCGTGGCCGGGCGTTCCGCGGACGGGACGACTTTTGTACCTCGCCCGGCTAGCCGGCCCGATGAGCAAGCGGACGTGCGAGGGCTGCGGGGACCGGGTCCCCGTCGGCGGCGGGGTCGACGACCTGTGGACGTTCGCCGACGTCTCCGGCGGCGGGCTGACGCTGGAGCTCGTGGACGGCAGCGAGCACTTCCTCTGTTTCGACTGCGTCGAGCGCCTCCCCGACGAGGAGGTGACGGCCGACGACGTGGCGGCGCTTTCCGAGTCGCTTTAGGCGGCCGGGCGGTCACGGCAACCGTGGAGCCCGACCGGATCGTCGAGTCGTTCCCCGCGCCCTCCTTTCGCGGCAACCAGCGCGCGGCGCTCGAACGGATACGCGACGCCTTCGCCGCGGGCAACGAGGTGGTGCTGGTGCGCGCGCCGACCGGAAGCGGGAAGTCGCTGCTCGCGCGGGCCATCGCCGGCAGCGCCCGGACGGCCGCGGAGGCCGACCCGGCCCAGCCGACCGGCGCCTACTACACCACCCCGCAGGTGTCCCAGCTGGAGGACGTGGCCGCCGACCCGCTGCTCGAGGACGTGCCCGTCGTCCGGGGGAAGTCGAACTACACCTGCATCCTGCCCGGGGAGGAGACGACGCCGGTCGACCGGGCGCCCTGCGCCCGCGAGCGCGGCTACGACTGCTCGGTGAAACACCGCTGCCCGTACTTCTCGGACCGCTCGATCGCGGCCAACCGGTCGGTCGCCGCGATGACGCTCGCGTACTTCATGCGGACCGCGGGCTCCGACGTGTTCCGCCCGCGCGACGTGGTGGTGATAGACGAGGCCCACGGGCTGGGCGAGTGGGCGGAGACGTACGCGACGATCGAGCTGGGCCCCCGTACCGTCCCGGTCTGGGACGACGTCGGCGTTCCGGACGTCGCCGGCGCGGACGACGCCCGCCGCCGGACCGTCCGGTTCGCGGAGACGCTCGCGGACGTCTGCGAGGACGCGAAAGACGACCTCCTCGCGCGGAGCGAGCTCGCGCCGGCCGAGGCCGCCCGCCGCGACCGCCTCCAGGAGCTGATCTCGGAGCTTCGCTACTTCGCCCGCGACGCCCGTGACCTCGACAGCCCGACGACGTGGGTGATAGACCAGCCCGACGGCGAGGGCGGCCCGGTGACGATCAAGCCGCTGAACCCGGAGCGGCACCTCTCGCATACGGTGTGGGACCGCGGCGAGCGGTTCGCGCTGCTCTCGGCGACGATCCTCGACCGCGAGGCGTTCTGCCGGGGGGTCGGCCTCGACCCCGACCGGGTCGCGCTGGTCGACGTGGACCACACGTTCCCCGTCGAGAACCGGCCGCTGTACGACGTGACCCGGGGGCCGATGACCTACGAGCACCGCGACGAGACGCTCCCCGACGTGGCGCGCCTGCTCGTGCGCCTCATGGCCCGCCACCCCGAGGAGAAGGGCATCGTCCACGCCCACTCCTACGGCATCCAGTCCCGGCTCGCCGAGCGACTCGACGACTTCGGCGTCGGGCCGCGCGTGCGGAGCCACGACCGCGAGGACCGCGACGCGGCGCTCGCCGAGTGGAAGGCGAGCGACGACCCCGACCTCTTCCTCTCGGTGAAAATGGAGGAGGCGCTCGACCTGGAGGGGGACCTCGCGCGCTGGCAGGTTGTCTGCAAGGCGCCGTACCGCAACACGAGCGACTCGCGCGTCGAGCGCCGCCTCGCCGACGGGCAGTGGGCGTGGTACCACCGCGACGCGCTCCGGACGGTCATCCAGGCGTGTGGCCGCGTCGTCCGCGCCCCGGACGACTTCGGGGCGACGTACCTCGCGGACTCGTCGCTGCTCGACCTCTTCGACCGGGCGAGCGCCGACGTGCCGGGCTGGTTCCGCGAGCAGGTCGACCGGATGACGGCGCCGGACCTCCCCGCGTTCGACCCCGCGGCGGCGCTCGCCGGCGTGGACGCAGCACCCACGAGCGGTGCCGGGGCCGCGTCGCGCCCCGACCGCTCCCGACGCGACCGCGACGACGGCGGGACCGGCGCGTCCCGCTCGTCCGCCGACCGGTCGACCGCGGCCGACGGCCGCCGGACGGACGATGGGCGGGGGACGTCGACGGACCCCGACGCCCGGCGGGACGACGGCGACGACCACCCGCTCTCTGACGTGTGGGGCGACGGCTGAGGCCCCTCGACGCCGACGCGCGGTGCGCGGCCTCGTGGACATCACTCGACGCCGACGCGTGGTGTGAGGTCGTCATGTGGACCTTAAACTTCATTAAGGAAAATTATGCTGATTGTTCTCACGGTAGGTTTACAAGGCCGTTCAGTAATGAACGATCACGGATGAACGCGCACGGGATCAACACCGCGATCGAGCTGTATCGCAGCGGGACGCTGACGCTGACACAGGCCGCCGACCGGGCGGGCTGTACGGAGGACCAGCTCCTCGCGGCGGTGCGCTCCTACGGCGTCGACCCCGCGGCCGGCGCCACGACCCCCGCCGGCGCCGACTAGGCGTCCTCGGGGAGCACGTGGAGCCCGGCGCGGCTCCGCAACACCGGCACGGTCTCCGCGTCCGGGTCGAGATACGCCGGGCGCGGCACGCTCTTCGTCTCGTAGGTCTCGGGGTCGAGCACCTGCACCGCGTGGTCGTCCTCGACGGCGACCAGCGCCGTCTCGGCGGCGTCCTCGACCGTGCCGAGCTTCGTCGCGTCCGGCGCGTCTCCGTCGTCGCGGCTCGTCTCGTACGCCTCGCCCGTGGTCAGGCGCGTCCCCGTGAGCCGGTCGCCGACGCCGGTGACGAGCACCGGGTCGTCGTCGTCCGGGGCGATCACGTCGCCGGGGGCGAACCGCGGCAGCCGCACCGCGAAGGTGACGCGGTACACCTCGTTGCCGTCCTCGTCCTCGGTGACGAGCGTCGGGTAGCTCTCGACGCATCCCCCGAGCTCGCGGGCGATCCGGTTGGCGGCGCCCTGGCCCATCTTCGTCGTCGAGAGCTTCAGGTCGACGCCGTCGTCGGTCCGCTCGACCTCGGTGACGAACGCCTCGCGGTCGCCGTCGGCCTCGCGCTGGGCGACGTAGGACTCGGCGAGCTCGACCGCCCGGTCGCGCTCCTCGTCGGTCGGCACCCGCTCGTCGGCGCGCACCTGCACGACGGCGTTGTGGTAGCCGCCGGCGATCCGGCCACAGCGGTCGCAGGTCCCCCGGGAGATCCGGACGGGGACGACGACCGTCTCCTCGACCGGCGTCCCCCGCACGACGCCGGAGAACTGACAGTGCATCCGGACGGTGTTCTCGTCGACCTGCTCCGGCTCGACGCCCCAGCGCACCTCCTCGGCGTTCAGGTGGACGCCGAGCGCCTCGGTCACCTCGTCGACGGCGACGTCGGTGTAGTCGCGCGCCCCCACGTCGCGCCAGGAGTTGCCCCGCCGCACCGCGCCGCAGGTCGCACAGACCGGCACCTCGATGCGGTCCGGCGCGTCGACGAGGTCGAAGTCGGCGAAGTAGCAGGCGTCACACAGCGCCGCGTCGCGGTCGCCGCGCTCGCCGGGGAGGGGCGTCTCGCGCTCGGGAACGGGGTCGCCACACCGCGGGCAGAACCGACCGGAACTCATCGGTCGTCGTAGGCGTCTCGGGCGGTTAAATGGCGCGAACCGCGCGACCGACGGGCGCGACCGGCGACAGCGTTTACCCGACTCACCCGCTTTCGACGGGTATGGAGTGGAAACCCGACTGGGGACTGCGCCTCCGGATGGGGGTCACGATGGCCCTGCTTTTCGCGCTCTACGTCGTCTTCGTCGGCGTGCTCTCGCTTTTCACGCGGCGGCTGCTGGTCGTCGTCGCCGTGATGGGGCTGTTCGCCGTCGGCCAGTTTTTCTTCAGCGACAGGCTGGCGCTGTACAGCATGGGCGCGCGGACGGTGAGCGAGGAGGAGCACCCCGACCTGCACGCCACCGTCGCCCGCCTCTCCCAGCAGGCCGACCTGCCGAAGCCGGCGGTCGCCGTGGCGGAGACGAGCGTGCCCAACGCCTTCGCGACCGGTCGGTCCCGGTCGTCCGCGACCGTCTGCGTGACCCAGGGGCTGCTCCGGACGCTCGACGACGAGGAGCTGGAGGGCGTGCTCGCCCACGAGCTCGCGCACGTCAAAAACCGGGACGTGATGGTGATGACGGTCGCCTCCTTCCTCTCGACGCTCGCCTTCATCGTCGTCCGGTGGGGGTGGCTGTTCGGGGGCGGCGGCCGCAACCGGCAGGGCGGGGGCGGCGTGCTCGTCGCCGTGCTGGTCTCGCTCGTGGTGTGGGTGGTCTCCTTCCTCCTGATCCGGACGCTGTCGCGGTACCGCGAGTTCGCGGCCGACCGCGGCGGCGCGACGATAACGGGCAAGCCCGCCGCGCTCGCCTCCGCGCTCCTGACCATCGACGGGCGGATGGACCGCGTCCCGAAGGAGGACCTGCGCGAGCAGGCCGAGATGAACGCCTTCTTCATCGTCCCCATCTCGCGGGGGTTCGTCGGCAAGCTCGCCCGCACCCACCCCTCGACGGAGCGGCGCGTCGAGCGCCTGCGCGACCTGGAGCGCGAGCTGGAGACCGCCTGACCGGGCGGGGGGTTTTTCTCACCCGCGGCCGAGGCCGGCCACGTGCCCCGAAGCGAGCGGTTGTGGACGGTCGTCGGCGGGCTCCTGTTTCTCGGCGGCGTCGCGTTCGGCACGGCGTTCGTGGGGCGGGGCATTGCCGACCCGGTCGCGGAGCTGGTGTTCGGCCCCCTCCCGCTCTACCTGGAGCTGCCCGCGATCCTGCTCGGCTTTCTCGTCGCGCTCGTCGGGCTCGGGGTCGGCTCGGCCTGGGGGGACCTCGACCGGTACCGGTCCGACGGCGGGTGAGCCGGCGGCCCTAAGGCGGGCGGCGCCGTAGCGGCGCCCATGGGGTTGCTCGACTCGCTCCGCGAGGTGCTCGGCGTCCGCGCCGAGGCCGACGCCGCCCGCGACGCCGACCCCGAGGACCTCTGGGGGATGTCGACGGCGTACCTCACGATGGAGGCGGAGCTCGACTACCGCCCGGCCGGCGTCGCCGCGCTGTGTTTCGGCGACGTGGACTCGACGGACTTCGCCGAGGCGGTCGACGAGGTCGAGCGCATCCTCCACGCCGGCGAGGCCGAGACCGGCACCGCGTTCCGCCGCCACGAGGACGACCACGGCTACCACTGGGTCGTCCTGGAAGACCCGGACCCGGAGGACCTCGTGACGAGCGTCCACTTCGCCGCCGACACGTTCGTCTCGCGGGGGTACGGCTCGCGGCTGCTCGCGGCGGTGTTCGGGTTCGAGAGGCGAGGCGCGAGTGCAGCGAGCGCCTCGGGCGAACGAGCGGGGAGTGAGGGACGAGCGACCCGCGAGTCACGCGGTGCGAGCGACGACCCGAACGCCTACTGGGTGTACTCCTTCCGCCGCGGCGCGTACTACCCGTTCGTCCCGACCGGCCCACACGAGCGAGACGAGCGCCGCGAGTTCAAGCTCCGGGCGGTCCTCGACGGCGAACTGGCCGTCGAGGACGACGAGGCCTACTGGTACCCCCTCTGGCCCGACGCGCCGGGCGGCCACCCCTGGGAGTAGCGGCGTCCATTCGCCGGCCGCGTGGTCGTCGCGTCGTCGGCGTGGTCGTCGTCAGAGCACCAGCAGTTCGGCCGTTCCGTTTCACTTCCGATACGGTGTAAACGACAGTGTCGTGGGTTTATGTAGGGTGCCGCGCAACCGACGCCCATGGCAGACGACGACCTCGAGAGCCTCCCGGGCGTCGGACCGGCGACGGCGGACAAGCTGGTCGACGCCGGGTTCGAGAGCTACCAGAGCATCGCGGTCGCGAGTTCGGGCGAGCTGTCGAACTCCGCGGACATCGGCGACTCGACGGCGGGCGACATCATCCAGGCGGCGCGCGAGGCCGCCGACGTCGGCGGGTTCGAGACGGGCGCGGCGGTGCTGGAGCGCCGACGCGAGATCGGGAAGCTCTCCTGGCAGATCGACGAGGTCGACGACCTGCTCGACGGCGGGATGGAGACCCAGTCGATCACCGAGGTGTACGGCGAGTTCGGCTCCGGCAAATCCCAGGTCACCCACCAGATGTCGGTCAACGTCCAGCTCCCCCGCGAGCACGGGGGGCTGGAGGGCGGCGCCATCTTCGTCGACTCCGAGGACACCTTCCGCCCCGAGCGGATCGACGACATGGTGCGCGGGCTCGACGACGAGGTCATCGCCGACGAGCTCGAGCGTCGGGGGATCGAGGGGTCGCCCGACGACGACGAGACCCTGGAGGCGCTCACCGAGGCGTTCCTCGACAACATCCACGTCGCGAAGGCGTTCAACGCCAACCACCAGATGCTCCTCGCGGAGAAGGCGGAGGAGCTCGCGAGCGAGAACGAGGACGGCGAGTGGCCGATCAAGCTGCTCTGTGTCGACTCCCTGACCGCCCACTTCCGCGCCGAGTACGTCGGCCGCGGCGAACTGGCCGAGCGCCAGCAGAAGCTCAACAAGCACCTCCACGACCTCGACAAGGTCGGCAACCTCCACAACGCCGCCGTGCTGGTGACCAACCAGGTCGCCTCCAACCCCGACTCCTACTTCGGCGACCCGACCCAGCCGATCGGCGGCAACATCCTCGGCCACAAGTCCACGTTCCGCATCTACCTGCGCAAGTCCAAGGGCGACAAGCGGATCGTCAGGCTCGTCGACGCGCCGAACCTCGCCGACGGCGAGGCGGTGATGCGCGTCCAGGACGCGGGGCTGGTGCCCGAGTAGGCGCGTCGCCCCGCGCGAGCTGGCCGCCCGCCGTCACTCCTCGGTCGTCGTCCGGTCCCGGTCCTCGATCTCGCCCTCGTGGATCCGCGCGCCGTCCTGGGCGACCTTCTCCGCGAGCACGGCGCATTTGATCCGCATCGGGCTGACGTCGACCCCGAGCAGGTCGAGCACGTCGTCGCGGTCCATCGCCTCCAGCTCCCCGAGCGTCGTGCCGACGAGTTCGGCGGTGAGCATCGACGCCGACGCCTGCGAGATGGCACAGCCCTCCCCGGAGAAGGAGACGGCCTCGATGGTCTCCCCGTCGTCCGCCAGCCGGACGTCCATCCGGATGGTGTCCCCACACGAGGGGTTCTCGCCGACGTGCGAGAAGGTGGGGTCCTCCATCTCCCCGTAGTTCCGCGGGTTGCGGTAGTGGTCGAGGATCTGCTGGCGGTACATGTCCGAGCCCATGCCCATGGTTGGTCCGGCTAGGCGTGAGCGTCGGAAAAGGGTTCCGGGCGGGGCGGTCGCCGGACCGGCCGTCACCGCTTGCCGCCCGCCGCCCGTCCGCCGCTAGGCGAACAGCTCGCGGGCGTCGTCGACGGCCTCGACCAGCTCGTCGACCTCCTCGCGGGTGTTGTAGAGGTAGAAGGACGCCCGCGCGGTCGCGGCGACCCCGAGGCGGTCGTGCAGCGGCTGGGTGCAGTGGTGTCCGGCGCGGATGGCCACGGCGTGGTCGTTGCAGATCGAGGAGAGGTCGTGGGCGTGGACGTCCTCCAGGGTGAACGAGACGAGCCCTCCGCGGTCGTCGCCGGGCGGGCCGTACACCGTCACGTCGTCCCGCTCGGTCAGCCGGTCGTAGGCGTACTCCGCCAGCATCTCCTCGTGGGCCCGGACGTTCTCCATCCCGACCTCCTCCAGGTAGTCGATGGCGGCCGCGAGGCCGATCCCCTGGGCGATGACGGGCGTGCCGGCCTCGTACTTCCAGGGGAGGTCCTCCCAGGTGGCGTCCTCGAAGCTCACCCGGCGGATCATCTCGCCGCCGTAGAGGTACGGCTCCATCTCCGAGAGGATCTCCGCTTTCCCGTACAGCACGCCGATCCCGGTCGGGCCGCACATCTTGTGCCCCGAGAAGGCGAAGAAGTCGGCGTCGATCGCCCCCACGTCGACCGGCCGGTTCGGCGCCGACTGTGCGCCGTCGACGAACGCGTACGCGCCGACCTCGTGGGCCATGTCGGCGAGCTCGCCGACCGGGTTGACCGTCCCGAGCGTGTTCGAGCTGTGGACCGCGGCGACCATCGCGGTCGAGTCGTCGATCAGCTCCCGGGCGTGGTCCATGTCGAGGTAGCCGTCCTCGGTGACCCGGATGTACGCCACGTCGGCGCCGGTCCGGGCGGCGATCTGTTGCCACGTGACCAGCGACGAGTGGTGTTCCATCTCCGTGAGGACCACGGTGTCCCCGGGACCGAGCTCGTTCAGCCCCCACGCGTGGGCGACGAGGTTCATCGCCTCCGTGGCGTTTTTCGTGAACACCACCTCCTCGCGCCCCTCGGCGCCGATGAACTCCGCCACGCGGTCGTGGGCCTCCTCGTAGGCGACCGACGCCTCCTGGCTCAGGTGGTGGATGCCGCGGTGGACGTTGGCGTTGTAGCCGTAGTAGTACTCGACGATGGCGTCGACGACCTGCTCGGGCGTCTGGCTCGTCGCGGCGTTGTCGAGGTAGACGAGCGGCTCGGTGTCGTCCGGCCCCTCGCCCGCCACGCTCACGTCGCCGCCGACCCGGCGGTCGAGCACCGGGAAGTCGGCCCTGACGGCCTCGACGTCGACGGGGTACGACTCCTGTTCCATTGGGGGCGCGTAGGGAACGGAGCGTGAACACTCCTTCGGTCCGCCGCCCGTTCCCGGGCACACTCGGGTCGACGGCGGGCCCGTACCGCTCCCGGTGCCGGGCGGGCCGGGCGCCCTCAGAGCCAGACGAGCTGGGCGTGGACGGTGCCGTCGAGTTCGAGCACGCGCTCCTCGTCTATCAGGCCGGCCTCGACGGCGACGCCGACGGCGCTCTCGCCGACGATGTTGGCGGTGGTCGCCCGGCGGAGGCTCTCGACGACGGCCTCGGGGTCGGCCTCGACGGCCTCCCCGCCCCCGTAGAACTCCTCGGTCACGTCGAGCGACCCCGCCGCGTGGTCGTAGGTCTTGCCGATGCAGTCGTCGTCGCACACCGAGACGAGCAGCCCCTCGGGCGTCTCCCGCTCGCGCAGCAGCAGGCTCACGACTCCTCGACCAGCTCCTGCTCGGCGGCCTCGCGGATCTCGTCGGCGCGCTCCTGGGCGCGCTCGGCGCGCTCCTCCTCGCCGAGCTCCTCGAGCGCCCGGGCTTTCTCCTCGTGGACCTCGGCGCTTCGCATCCCGAGCCGGATCGCGTTGTCGAGGGCGTCGACGGCGTCCTCGTAGAGGCCGCGCTCGCTCAGGAAGAAGCCGCGGTTGTACCACGCCTGCGGGAAGCGCGGGTCGATCTCGACCGCGCGCTCGGCGTGTTCGAGCGCCTCCTCGGTGTGGCCGAACTCCCAGAGCGCGTACGCGAGGTTCGTCTCCGCGCTCGCGGCGTGCTCCGAGTCGTCGTCGATCGAGAGCGCCTCGCGGTAGGCGCCGATCGCGGCGTCGTACTCCTCGAGCTCGGCGTGGGCGGCGCCCTTGTTCACCCGCGCCTCCTGCTCCAGCAGGTCGTCCTCGGCGAACTGCGCCGCGCGTTCGAGCGTCTCCGTGGCCTCCTCGAACCGCTGGATGCCCATGTACGAGATCCCGACGTCGAGCAGCTCCTCCGCGTCGACTCGCTCGCTCGGCACCTGCCGCTCGTCGAGCAGGTCGGTCAGGACGCGCGAGTCGAGCGGGTCGACCTCGTCGGGGTCGACCGCGAGCTCGGGGTCGAGGGTGAACTCCTCGTACTCCTCGTCGAGCCCCTGCCCCGCCGAGAAGCGGTGGTCTCGGCGCTCGGGGTCGTCGTCGGTCATGGTCCCGGATAGTCGACGGCGGCGGTAAAGGGTTGCGTACGCCGCTCGTCCGGCCGCGGGCTTGATTTCCCCCGCGCCCCTCCGGTCGACCATGGCCGCTCGCCTCTTTCTCGCCGTCGACCTGCCGGCGGGGCTCGCGGACGCGCTCGCCGACCTCCAGGACGAGTTCCGCGCGGCCGAGGGGCTCCGCTTCACCGACCCGGCCGACGCCCACCTCACGCTGAAGTTCCTCGGCGACACGCCGTCGGACCGCGTCGGGGACGCGACCGACGCGGTCGCGGCCGCCCTCGACGACGCCGGCGTCGCCCCCTTCGAGGCGACCGTCGGCGGCCTCGGGGTGTTCCCCTCGCTCGACTACATCAGCGTCGTCTGGGTCGGCGTACGCGAGGGCACGGACGAACTCGCGCGCCTGCACGAGGCGATCGAGCACGAGACGGTCGCGGCCGGCTTCGAGCCGGCGTCCCACGACTTCACGCCCCACGTCACCCTCGCCCGGATGGACGACGCCCGCGGGAAAGACCACGTCCAGCGGACGGTCCGCGGGGCCGACCCGACCGTCGGCTCGTTCCGCGTCGACGAGGTCCGGCTGAAGGAGAGCACGCTCGGCGAGGCGGGCCCGGAGTACGAGACGGTCGCCCGGTTCCCGCTCTAGCCGCGGCCGCCGGCGGTCACCGGAAGCGGCCGACCGCGAACGCCCCGAGGTCGACGCCGGGGTCGCGTCCGAGCGCGAGGTCGGCGACGACCTCCCCGGCGTAGGGACCGATCGTGAGCCCCGTCGGCCCGAAGCCCGTCGCGACGTACGCGCCCTCGACGCCCGGGACCCCTCCCACGACGGGCCGCCCGTCCGGCGTCGCGGGGCGGAGCCCGACGCGGACCTCCTCGAACGCGGCGCTCGCGAGCCCCGGCGCGGCCCGTTCGGTCCGGTCGAGCACCGTCCGCACCCCCGCCACGTCGGGGTAGGGGACGAACCCGGACCCCTCCTCGTAGGTCGCGCCCGCGACGACGTGGCCCTCGGGCCACGGCACGACGTACCCGTGCCCCGTGGTGGTCAGGATCGGCCAGTCGCCGGTCGCGGGGTCGTCGCCGCCCCGCCCGGCGTCGAGGTGGACGATCTGACCCCGCATCGGCTCGACCGGGACCGGGACTCCGAGGTCGTCGGCGAACGCGCCCGACCACGCCCCGCCCGCGACGACGACGGCGTCGGCGTCGACCGGCTCCCCGTCCACGACGACGCCCGTCACGGCGCCGTCGGCGACCCGGAGCCGCTCGACGTCCCCGCGTTCGACGACGAGCCCGGCCGCCTCGCCGGCCTCGCGACACGCCGCGGCGAACCGCCGGCCGTCGACCCGCGCCGCACCCTCGTACAGCAGCGCCCGCGTCACCTCGCCGAGCGGCGGGAACCGCGCCCGCGCGTCGGCGGGGTCGAGCGTCGTCACCGCGTCGAGGTCGGGCACGCCGAGCCGGTCGCCCCGCTCGCGCAGGTCCGCGAGCGCCCGGTCGAACGACGACTCCTCGCCCGGCAGCGCGACCCGCAGGAGCGGGTGTGGCGCGTACCCCGCCCGGCCGACCGCGTCCCCCAGCTCGGCGACGAGGTCGGGGTACCGGTCGGCCGCCTCGACCGCGAGGCGGAGCCACGCGTCGTCCGCCGAGCGACTGCTCGTGGGCGGCGAGACGATCCCCGCCCCGGCGTCGGTCGCTCGCCCCTCGTCACCCCGGTCGAACAGGCGGACGTCCGCGCCCGCCCGGGCGAGTCGGTGGCCGCACGCGGACCCCGCGATCCCTCCGCCGACGACGACGATGTCCATGGGGTCCTGGGGAGCCGGACCGCCGTAGTTCTGACGCCGGCGCGCCCTCGCCCTTCCGTCCCTGTCGCGGGGCGTGGGATCGTTCCGGCCGTGTGGCGTGGTCTCGCGTGGCGTGGTCTCGTCTCGCGCCTGTCGCGCCGACGCACACTCCGGGTTTCCACCGCGTCGCCCGCCGTCAGCCGGGAAGGAACAACATTTTATGCCGCGCAGGGGTACGTCCGGCCACCATGGGCAAGAAGTCGAAGGCGAAAAAGAAGCGGCTGGCGAAGCTGGAGCGACAGAACAGCCGCGTCCCGGCGTGGGTGATGATGAAGACGGACATGGACGTGAGCCGGAACCCCAAGCGGCGCCACTGGCGCCGGAGCGACACGGACGAGTAGTCGATGAGCGCAAGCGACTTCGAGGAGCGGGTCGTCACCGTCCCGCTCGGTGAGGCGAAGGCCGCCGCGTCCGGCGAGCGCGCCGACGCCGCGATGCGCATCGTCCGCGATCACCTCGCGAAACACTTCGACGTCGAGGGGGAGGCCGTCCGCCTCGACCCGTCGCTCAACGAGGCGGTGTGGGCGCGCGGCCGCTCGAAGCCGCCCAACGAGCTCCGCGTCCGTGCCGCCCGGTTCGTCG
Organism: Haloferacaceae archaeon; assembly: GCA_042217235.1. GTDB lineage: Archaea > Halobacteriota > Halobacteria > Halobacteriales > Haloferacaceae > A07HB70. The sequence goes on from JBDGTB010000082.1 coordinate 12,933, forward strand.
AGGAGGGCGAACCGGTCGTCGAGGCCGAGCCCGCCGAGTGACCTGACGTGTTACGCGCCTCGTTCGCCGGCTCGTCGTACGTCGGCGTGTTCGCCAGGGCGACCGACGACTGTCTCCTCGTGCGCCCGGACGCGCCGGACGACCTCGTCGCGGACATGGCCGAGGAACTCGCCGTCGAGGCGCTCCGCACGACCGTCGGCGGCTCGTCGACGGTCGGCGCGCTCGCGGTCGGCAACGGCAACGGACTGCTCCTCTCGGGGCGCGCGACCGACGACGAGCGCGAGGCCATCGCCGCGGCGACCGACCGCCCCGTGACCGAGCTCCCGGGGCGGGTCAACGCCGCCGGCAACGTCGTGCTCGCGAACGACCACGGCGCCTACGTCCACCCCGACCTCTCCGACGACGCCGTCGCGACCGTCCGCGAGGCGCTCGCGGTCCCCGTCGAGCGGGGCGACCTCGCCGACGTGCGGACGGTCGGCACCGCCGCGGTGGCGACGAACCGCGGGGTGCTCTGTCATCCGAAGGCCCGCGAGCCGGAGCTTGCGGCGCTGGAGGAGCTGCTCGACGTGCCCGCCGACATCGGGACGATAAACTACGGCGCGCCGCTCGTGGGCTCCGGCCTGGTCGCCACCGACGCCGGCTACGTCGTCGGCGAGGAGACGACCGGGCCCGAGCTCGGCCGCATCGAGGACGCGCTCGGGTACATCGACTGAGTCCCCGAGTAGGAAGATACTTCCCTCCGCTGGTCCACCCTCGGGGCATGAGCAGGTACACGGTCAGTGGCCGGTACCAGGCCCGCGACGGCTACCAGTCGTTCACCAAGACGGTCGACGCTCCGAACGACGAGGTGGCACGCGAGCGGGTGTACGCCACGCTCGGGAGCGAACACGGACTGAAGCGCACCCAGGTCGAACTCGACGAGGTGGCGGCATGAGCCTCGGTGGTGGCGGCGGCGGGCAGGGCGCCCAGCAGCTCCAGCAGCTCTCCCAGGCGCTCCAGGCCGTCGAGGAGGAGATCGCGGAGCTCGACGCCGAGATCGAGAGCCTGCGCCAGGAGCAACGCGAGGTCGACGAGGCGATCGACGCCATCGAGACCCTCGAGACCGGCTCGGTCGTGCAGGTGCCTCTCGGTGGCGGCGCCTACGTCCGCGCCGCGGTCGAGGACATCGACGAGGTGATCGTCGGCCTGGGCGGCGGCTACGCGGCCGAGCAGGAGCAGGACGACGCGATCGACGCGCTCGAACACAAAAAGGAGACGCTCGACGACCGCATCGCGGACGTCGAGGACCAGAAGGCCGACCTCCAGGAGGAGAGCCAGGAGCTGGAGCAGGAGGCCCAGCAGCTCCAGACCCAGCTCCAGCAACAGCAGATGCAGCAGATGCAGGGGATGGGCGAGGAGAGCGACGACGAGTAGTCGATGTTCGACGGACTGCGCGAGAAGCTCGGCTCGTTCCGCGAGGACGCCGAGGAGGTCGCCGACGAGGCCGCGGCGGAGGCCGCCGCCGAGACCGAGGTCGAGGCGGACGAGGCCGACCCCGCGACCGAGGCGACCGAGGCCGGGACCGACACCGGGACCGGAGCGGCCGAGGACGCCGCCGAGGGGTCCAACGTCGGCCGGCTCGCCCGCGCGAAGGCGTTCGCGACGGGGAAGGTCGTCATCGAGCCCGAGGACCTGGAGGACCCGCTCTGGGAGCTGGAGATGGCGCTTCTGGAGAGCGACGTGGAGATGGGCGTCGCCGAGGCCATCCTCGACCGCATCCGGGAGGAGCTGGTCGGCGAGACCCGCGCGCAGGTCCGGTCGACGAGCGAGCTCGTCGAGAACGCGCTCCACGACGCCCTGCTCGAGGTGATAAGCGTCGGGCAGTTCGACTTCGAGGAGCGGATCGCCGCGGCCGATAAACCCGTCACCATCGTGTTCACCGGCGTCAACGGCGTCGGCAAGACGACGACGATCGCGAAACTGTCGCGTTACCTCGCCGATCGGGGGTACTCCTCGGTGCTCGCCAACGGCGACACGTACCGCGCCGGGGCGAACGAACAGATCCGCGAGCACGCCGCGGCGCTCGACCGGAAGATCATCGCCCACGAGCAGGGCGGCGACCCCGCCGCCGTGATCTACGACGCCGTCGAGTACGCCGATGCGAACGACGTCGACGTGGTGCTCGGCGACACCGCCGGTCGGCTCCACACCTCCCACGACCTGATGGAGCAGCTGGCGAAGATCGACCGCGTCGTCGACCCCGACCTCACCCTCTTCGTCGACGAGGCGGTCGCGGGCCAGGACGCCGTCGAGCGCGCCCGGGAGTTCGACGAGGCCGCCGAGATCGACGGCGCGATCCTCACGAAGGCCGACGCCGACTCGCAGGGCGGCGCCGCGATCTCCATCGCCCACGTCACCGGCAAGCCGATCCTCTTTCTCGGCACCGGCCAGGGGTACGACGACCTCGAACGGTTCGACCCCGAGGCGCTGGTCGAGGACCTCCTCGGCGAGTAGGGCCGACGGTCGGCGCCTCCCGGTCGCGGCGTCGCTGGCGGACCGCTCGAACCCCTCGCCGTCCCCTCTCCCCGTCTCCGCTCTTTTCCTCTCGCCGTCCCGGGCGTCCGTGCGCCCAGACGCCCCCGTTCCGCCGACCTCGCGGACGGACAAGCATTTAGCCCGCGACCGGCTACGTCGGGCAAATGGTACTCGACGACCTCGGTAGCTCCCTGCGGGGGACGCTCGACAAGCTCCGCGGGAAGTCCCGCATCGACGAGGACGACGTCTCGGAGGTGGTCAAGGAGATCCAGCGCTCGCTCCTGCAGGCCGACGTCGACGTCGACCTGGTGATGGAGCTCTCGAACTCGATCGAAGAGCGCGCCCTGGAGGAGGAGCCGCCGGCCGGGACCAGCGCCCGCGACCACGTCCTCAAGATCGTCTACGAGGAGATGGTCGACCTCGTCGGGGACTCGACGGAGATCCCGCTGGAGCCCCAGACGATCATGCTCGCCGGGCTGCAGGGCTCCGGGAAGACGACCACCGCGGCGAAGATGGCGTGGTGGTTCTCGAAGAAGGGCCTCCGGCCCGCGGTGATCCAGACCGACACCTTCCGGCCGGGCGCGTACGACCAGGCCAAGCAGATGTGCGAACGCGCGGAGGTCGAGTTCTACGGCGACCCCGACGCCGACGACCCGGTGCAGATCGCCCGCGACGGGCTGGCGGCGACCGACGACGCCGACGTTCACATCGTCGACACCGCCGGCCGCCACGCGCTGGAGGACGACCTCATCGACGAGATGAAAGAGATCGAGGACGTCGTCCGGCCGGATCTCTCCCTCCTGGTCCTCGACGCGGCGATCGGACAGGGCGCCAAAGACCAGGCCCAGGAGTTCGACGACGCGGTCGGCATCGGCGGCGTCGTGATCACGAAGCTCGACGGCACCGCGAAGGGCGGCGGGGCGCTGACCGCCGTCAACGAGACCGACTCCTCGATCGCCTTCCTCGGCACCGGCGAGACGGTCCAGGACGTCGAGCGGTTCGAGCCCAGCGGGTTCATCTCCCGCCTGCTCGGGATGGGCGACCTCCAGCAGCTCTCCGAGCGGGTCGAGCGCGCGATGCAGGAGACCGTCGAGGAGGAGGACGACTGGGACCCAGAGGACCTCATGAAGGGGTCGTTCACCCTGAAGGACATGCGCAAGCAGATGGAGACGATGAACCGGATGGGGCCGCTCGACCAGGTGTTCGACATGATCCCGGGCCTCGGCGGGGGGATCAAGGACCAGCTCCCCGACGACGCGATGGACATGACCCAGGAGCGGCTGCGCACCTTCGAGGTCGTGATGGACTCGATGACCGAAGAGGAACTCGAGAACCCCCGCCAGGTCGGCAAGGAGCGCACCGAGCGCATCGCCCGCGGCGCGGGTGTCGACGGCGAGGTCGTGAGCGAACTGCTCGAACAACACCGGATGATGGAGCGCACCCTCAAGCAGTTCCAGGGGATGGGCGAGGGCGACATGCAGCGGATGATGAAGAAGCTCGGCAACCAGGGCGGCGGTGGCGGTGGCGGCCTCGGGCCGTTCGGCTAGGGCGGGCCGACCGTATCGACCGAGGCCGCCCCGTGCGTGCCGGTCGTCGTCCGCCCGCGCTCGCCGGATGAGGCCGCCCCACTTTTACTCCCGCGCGCCGGTCGTCGGCACATGAGCGTCCGCGCGGTCGCCCGCGAGGCCTACCGGGAGGCGCTGCCCGCCCTCTCGGCGAGCCTCGTCGGGGGGCTCGTCGCCGGGGTCGTCCTCGGCGGGATGCGCGCGGAACTCGAGGCGCTCCCGGGGCTGCTCGTCCTCGTCCCCGCCCTGCTCGCCACCCGGGGGAACGTCTACGGCTCGCTCGGCGCCCGCATCGCCACCGCGCTCCACCAGGGGATGGTCGAGCCGCGCCTGACCGCCGTCGACGACCGGCTCGTCCGCGCCGCGACCGCCGCGCTCGCGAACGGCCTGCTCGCGAGCGCGTTCGCCGCCGTCGCGGTCGTCGCGGTCCTCACGGCGCTCGGTGGTCCGGTCGCGTCGCTGCCCGCCCTCCTCGGCGTCGCGCTCGTCGCCGGGCTACTCTCGGGGGTGACGCTCACCCTCGTCATCGTCACCGCGGTGTTCGCCGGCTACCGCCGCGGTCACAACCCCGACACGCTCGTCGGGCCGCTGGTCACAACCACGGGCGACGTGTTCGGCGTCCTCTTCCTCCTCGTCGCGGTCCGGGTGGTGTTCGGCCTCGGGCTGGCCGGGGCGGGGGTGGGCTGATGCCGACCGAGTGGACCGTCCGGGCGATCACCCGCGCGTCGCTGCCCGTCCTCCTCGCGCTCACGCTCGTCGAGGTCGGGAGCGGCCTCGTCCTCGGGCGGTTCGAGGCGACGCTCCTCCGGTACCCGTCGCTGCTCGTCCTCGTCCCGGTCACCATCGGCACCGCCGGCAACCTCGGCAGCGTCCTCGCGTCGCGCCTCTCGACCGCCTTCCACCTCGGCCTGCTCTCCTTCGACCCGACGGACGAGACGCTCCTCGGCAACGCCGTCGCGACCGTCGGGCTCGCGGCCACGACGTTCCCCGTGGTCGGCGCCGGAGCGTGGGCGCTGACCGCCCTGCTCGGGGCGACGCGCCTCCCGCTCCGGGACGTCCTCGTCGTCGCCGTGACGGCGGGGCTCGCGCTCGCCGCGCTCGCCGTCGTCGTGGCCCTCGGTGCCACCTACGCCGCGTACCGGTTCGAACTCGACCCCGACGACGTGGTGATCCCCGTCGTGACCAACGTCTGTGACGTGCTCGGCGTCGTCGTGCTCTTCGTCGCCGTGCGGCTGTTCGTGTGAGCCGGCGGCGTCGTGCTCGAACGCGCCGACCCCGGCTGGCGGAAGGTGCTCGACGGCGTCCCCGGGCGCGCCGGGGCGGACCTGTACGGCGCGGACGCGACCGACGACGGACGCCTGCTGTGGGTCGTCGGCGCCGACGGCGTCGCCTGCGAGTACGACCTCGCCTCGGGGATCGTGACCCGTCACGACCTCCCCGGTGACGGTCGCCTCGTCGACGTGGCCGTGGCCGGCGACCCGGACGCCGTGACGGTCGCCGTGGCCACGGCCGACGGGCGGGTCCACCGCTCGCTCGCGACCGACGCGGTCGGCGACTGGCGGACGTTCGTTCCCGACGACGCGCCGCTCGACGCGCCGACGGGAGCGGTCCCCCTCGACGGCCGGACCGCGCTCGTCTGCGTCGGCGACCGGGTCCTCGAGCTCCCCCCGGACGGGCCGCCCGGACGACTCGACGGTCCCGACCGCGGCTGTCGCGGCCTGACCGCGGCTGGACCGACGTGGCTGGTCGGCGAGGACGGGCGGTCCGGGACGACGACGGCTGGACTCGCCAGCGGACCGGCGTGCCGGCGACGCTCCACACCGTCGCGCACCGCCCGCCCGACGGCGACGACGGCCGACCGGCGACGCGCGCCGGCCCGCCGCGAACCGTCGCGGTCGGCGCCGACGGGACCGTCGCCGAGCGGCGCGCGATCCCCTAGACCCGGACCGTCACCTCCCTGCTTCGCGGCCCGTCACACTCCACCAGGAGCACCGACTGCCACGTCCCCAGGTCGAGCGAGCCGTCGGTCACCGGGAGCGTGACGTCGGGGCCGAGCAGGAGCGTCCGGAGGTGGGCGTCGGCGTTGTCGTCGATCCCGTCGTGGCGCCACCCCTCGTCGGGCACGAGGTCGTCGAGCATCGTCTCCACGTCCGCGAGCAGGCGACGCTCGGCCTCGTTGACGACGAGCGCGGCGGTCGTGTGTCGGACGAACGCGGTCGCGACCCCGTCGGAGTCGGGCGAAAGCGCCGCCTCGACGCGGTCGGTCACGTCGACGGTCGTCAGGCGGGCGTCGGTCGTCACCTCGAACGTCGGCATGCCGGCGCCTCCGTCGCGGACGGGCCTAAAGGCCCGTGCCGGTCCGGTCGTCCCCGCGTGGCGACCGGTCGGCACGAGCGTCACCGCCCGCTCGACCGACGCCGATATGCCCGCCGACGCCCGAGACGCGGACGTGCAGGCCGTCGTCGACCCCGCGCTCCTCGCGGACGTGCTCGGCCGCGTCGCCCGGATCGCCGTGCTCGTCGCGGCGGGCGTCTTCCTCGCCAACGTCGCGGTGGCGATGGGCGCCGTCGAGCGGGTCGCCGGGCTGTCGCGCTATCTGACCGGGCCGGCCAACCTGCCGGACGAGGTGGGGACCGCGATCCTGACCACCGCGGCCTCGACGACGGCGGGCTACGGGATGCTCGCCGAGTTCCGCGAGTCCGGGCGGCTCGACGACCACGCGACGCTGGTCGCGGTGACGACGAACACGTTCTTCGGCTTCGTCCAGCACGTGTTCACCTACTACGTCCCCGTCTTGATCCCCATCCTCGGGCTCCGGACGGGGCTCCTGTACGTCGGCGCGCGCGCGGCCGTCGCGCTCGGCATCACGCTCCTCGGCGTCGTCGCCGGCGCGCTGCTCCTCTCCGATCCCGACTCGGCCGGGGCGGCGTCGACCGACCCGGCCGACGGCGGGGCGACGGATCCACGCGCCCGCGCCGACGGCCCCGCCCCGACGCTCCGCGCGGCCGCCGACGAGGCGTGGGCGGAGACGCGGTCGACGCTCCGCCGGATCCTCCCGCGCCTCGCGGTCGTCTACGCGCTCGTCACGCTGCTCGTGGCGGGGGTCGACCTGCGCGCCGCCACCGGCGCGGCCGACCCCCTCGCGTCGCTGCTCGGACTGCCGGGCGCCGCCGTCCCCGTCGTGGTCGTGTTCGCGTTCGACACCACCGCCGGGGCGGCGACGATCGCGCCGCTCGTCGGCGGGCCCTTCACCCCCCGGACCGCGGTGGCGACGCTGCTCGTCGGCGGCGTCGTCTCCTTCGCCGTCTCGACGTTCAAGCGCTCGATCCCGTTTCAGTACGGCGTCTGGGGCGCGAGCTTCGGCTCGAAGGTGGTCCTCGTGAACACGGTGACGAAGGTGCTCTTCATCGGGCTGGCGCTGGGCGCGCTGCTCGGGACGTAGCGGGCGCGCCCCTGCCGTCGTCACTCCTCACCGCCCACGTCTATCGGCTCCCCCGCCTCGGTCGGCGGCGCGACGTGGTCGATGTAGGTCTCGACGTCCGGCTCCCGGACGGTCACGTGGACCTCGACGTCGCCGAGTTCGTCGGGGTCGCCCACGGCGAAGTTGACGACGCCCTGCAGGGCGGCCTGCTTTTTCAGCGCGAACGAGAAGCCGTCCGCGTCGGCGCGGCGCGCGAACTCCCGGCGGGCCGTGTCGAGGATCTCCTGCTCGTGGAGCCGCTCGGAGAGGTGATCGAGCGAGTGGGTCTCGCCGACGACGCGCCCGGCCTCGCGGGTCACCTCGGCGTCCGGGAAGAGCGCGCGGACGGCGTCGATGACGCGGTCGGTCACCTCGGTGTCGCGGACGGGCGCGACCACCCGGACGTCGACGCTGTAGATCATCGGTCCGTGTCAGCGACCGTCTCCGGTCCGCCGTGGAGCAGTTCGCGCGCCCGGTCCCGGAACGACGCCAGCGACCCCGTGTTCTCGACGCGCACGTCGGCGTCGTCCATCACCTCGCCCATGCCGAAGTCGAGCTCCCGCCGTTCGCGCTCGCGGAGCGACTCGCGGTCGGTGTCGGTGGCGTCGCGCCCCCGGTCCGCCAGCCGCTCGGCCCGGAGGTCGAACGGCGCCTCGACGCTCACGACGACGAAGTCGTCGCCGAACGCGCGCTCGAAGGCCTCGACCTCGGCGGGCGAGCGCAGGCCGTCGACGAGCACCGTGTGGGTCCCGGGCTCGGCGAGCGCCGCCTCGATCCGCGGGAGCGACCGCGTCGCGATCGCCGCCTCGCCCTCCTCCTCGCGGAGCGCCCCGGCGACCCGGCCGTGGTGCTCCGCGGGGTCGAGCCCGCGGTCGCGACAGGCCTCCCGGATGACGTCGCCCATCGTCACCACGGGGACGCCCTCTTCGCGGGCGACCTCGGCGAGGACGCCCTTCCCGCTCCCGGGGAGTCCGACCGTCCCGATGACTCGCATCGCCCCGTTCTACCGCGGAGACGGACTTAGTCGGTTCGCTTCCGAGGAGTTTTGGCTGCCCCGCACCTCCCGTCCACATGGCCGACCGTTCGTTGCTCACTCGCGCGCTCTGGTTTCTCGCCGTCGGCTGGTGGGCGACCCCGATCCTCGTCAACGCGGCCTGGTTCTGCATCGCGACGGTCGTCCTCGCGCCCGTGGGGATCAAGCTGATCAACCTCGTGCCGACGGCGCTGACGCTCCGGGAACCGCGGTCGCTCGCCGACCCCGGTGCGGCCCGGGGGCAGCACTCGCTGGCCGTCCGCGCCGTCTACTTCGTCCTCGTCGGCTGGTGGCTCTCCCTCCTGTGGGCGAACGTCGCGGCCTTCCTGGCGGTGACGGTCGTCGGCCTCCCGGTCGCGATCCCGATGTTCGACCGGCTCCCCTACGTGACGTCGCTCTATCGGTTCGACGGCTGACGACCCGTCCCGTGCCGTTTTTGTCGCTGGCCCGGCTCCGTTCGAGGCGGGGCACGTAGCTCAGTCCGGACAGAGCGTCTGGCTTCTAACCAGGTGGTCGTGGGTTCGAATCCCATCGTGCCCGTTCGACCGCCGAGCGTCAGCGAGGCGTGTCGAACGTCCGAGATGGGTTCGAACCCGGGCAGTCGCAGCGCCCGAGCGGAGCGAGGGCGACCGTCTGCACTCGGTTCGAATCCCCTCGTGCCCGTTCGCTCCTTGCGGTCGTTCGCGGGCACGACGACGTCCCACTCGTTCCCCCGGGTCACTCGCGGGACTCCCATCGTGCCCGTTCGCTCCTTGCGGTCGTTCGCGGGCACGACGACGTCCCACTCGTTCCCCCGGGTCACTCGCGGGACTCCCCTCGTGCCCGTTCGCTCCTTGCGGTCCCCGCTCGCCACGACCGGCCCCGCGAGTCAGTCGACCACGACGACGCCTTTCATCCCGATCCCCCGGTGGGGGGTACAGTAGTACGGGACCGTCCCGGCCGCGTCGAACGTGCGCTCGAAGGCCGCGTCGGCGGCCGCGGTGAGGTCGCTCGCGAAGCCGCCGTCGCGCGCGGCCACGTCGTGTGCGCCGCCGCGGCCGGTCCACGACCACGTGACCGTCGTCCCGCGGGACACGCGGACCGCCGGCGGGCCGTAGCCGAAGTACCCGCCGTTTCCCTGCGAGCCGACCCGCACCGTCGCCGCCGCCCGCCCGGTCCGGTCGACGACCCGCGTGAAGTTGTCGGCGTCGGCCAGCCAGCTCTCGACCGCGTCGCCGTCCCCCGACCGAACGGTACCCCGCGGGCCGGCCGGGCCGTCGTGGTGGTGGGGCCCCATCGTCCCGCGTGACCCCGTCCCGGTCGGACCGTCGTGGCGCCGCGACCGCTGTGGGCTTTGCGGACCGGGGCCGGGGGACGCCCCCCGCTCACCCGTCCCGTCGCCCGCCTGCCGTGGCTGGCGGTCCGGTCCGGCACAGCCGGCGAGCAGCGGTCCGCCCAGGCCGGCCCCGACGGCGGCCTGGAGGAACGTCCGCCGGTCGAGTTGGAGGAACGTTCGCCGGTCGAGTGGGTCGGTCACGGGCGCTCACCGGGAGCCGTGCCCGGGCGGCGGAGCGACTTCGTCGGGAGCGCGTTCGTCGCGTCGGTCATCACTCTCCGGTTGGTCCAGGTCGCCCTTGTACCAGTCGCAGGTTCTCGGCGTACGGGAAGCGACGGCGAGACTCGTGGCGCAGTAGGGGAGTTGTAGCAGCATCTTACCGGTGGTTTCGGCGATTCCAGCCCGAGGAGGATCGCCCGCAACGAATTTAATCTCTCCCTACCTGTCTAAATTATGAAACCATCATCTATAGTATGCTTACTCCGCGCAGATGTGAGTCCCTCCGGCGACCGGAGCGACCGTGGCGTCGGCGGGGCCCCCACGTCTGCGCGGTCCGTCGTGACGGTGGGCCGTCACGTTCGGGAACCGTTCGAGCGGTCGTGGAGGTGGGCGCGGTGATCGTCTCGGCTCTCCTCGTCGGAATCGGGCTGGTCGTGGGCGCCTGGGCCGCGACGACCCGCGGCTACAGGCTGGGCGGGGTCGTCGTGGTTTCGCTCCTGGCGGTCTACACGCTGCTCAGTTTCGCGAGCCTCCCCATCTTCGTCCTCAGCACCGCGGTCGCGTACCTCGGGATCGACCTGGTGTAGCGCCGGTGGCTGGTGTACGGCCGCCGGCTCTTCCTCACGGCCATCGTCGTCGGGATGGTGCTCCCGGTCGCGCTCTTCCTGGCGCTCGATCTCCCGCGTGGCGGCGCCGTCGCCGTCTCCGAGGTGGAGTTCCTGGGGAGCATCCTCCCCGGCATCGCGGCGTACAACTTCCACCGCGAGGCTCCCGACCGCCGGCTCGGGGACGCGCTCGTCGGCCTCGGGTTGCTCGCGGGCCTGCTCGCCGTCGGCGTCGTCGCCCTCGTGCTCTGGATCACGCCCCCGTGTGTCACCTGCGCCTACCTCCCCGCCCCGCCGTCGACGTACGTGTCGCCGATCCTGCTCGGCTCGCCCTCCGACGTCGCCGTAGCACTGGGGTACGGGACGACGTCCCCCTCGCCCACCGTCGGCACGCTCGGCACGATCACCGTCGTCGCGCTGGTCGGGCTGTTCCTGTCCGAGGTCAGCCGGAGCCGCCTCGGGCTCCGCCCCGTCGGCGTCATCGCGCTCCCGCTCGGCGCGCTGTTCGCGCTGCGCGTCTGGTGGACGGTCCCGCTCTACCTCGGCGTCGGCGCCGTCGCCTTCGGCGCCGCGGTCGTGATCCACCGCCGGACGCTCCTGTACGGCCGCGCGCTGCTGTCGCTCGCCGGCGCGCTCGGCGTCGCGCTCGCGCTCGGCGCGACGGTTCTGTTCGGGCTGTCGGAGCCGCTCGTGGTGTTTTTCACCGGCCTCTTCGCCGGCATCGGCGCCTACAACGTCCACGTCGCCGCGCGGCGCGAGCGGCGGGCGGTCGTGCTGGTCAACGCCGGGATCTTCGTCGCGGTTTTCGCCCTCGCCCGGCTGCTCATCGCCCCGCTCCCGACGGGTCTCGCCGCGTCCGTGGGCCGTGGCCACCTGGTCGTCGCCGGGGGCGTCATCGCCGCCGCGATCCTCGTGTGGCTGGACATCGAGCGCGACCGACCCTCGCTGGCGGCGATCCGCGAGGCGGCGCCCTTCCGGGGGGAGGAGCTCCGATGACCGCGAAGGGGGGCGCTCGTCGCGTCGTCGACCGCGCGTGGCGGTTGCTCACCCGCGGGCGGACACACCGCGACCGGCTGGCCGACGTCGACGTTCGCATCGCCGTCTCGGGCGTTCGCGGAAAGTCGTCGCTGACCGCCTGGCTCCACGACGCGTTCGTCGCCCGCGGGTACGACACCTACGCCAAGGTCACCGGCGAGCGACCGCACTCGCTGTACAACGGGCATCGGCACCCGATCGAACGCACCGGCCCGACGAAGCTCTACGAGACCGCGCGCGAGATCCGGCGGTTCGATCCGCGGGACGTCGTCGTCGTCGAGAACCAGGGCATCCGCGAGTACACGACGCGACTGGTCAACGAGGACTACGTCGACCCGACGATCGTCGTGGTTACCAACGTCCGCCGGGACCACCTCGACACGCTCGGGGCGAACGAGTTCGAGATCGCCCGGGCCCTCGCCCGGTCGGTGCCCGCGGGGACACGGGTCGTCACGGCGGAGCGGAACGAGGTCCTCGCCGCGTACCTCGAACGCGAGCTGGCCCGACGGGACGCGACGCTGACCCGCGTGATCGACCCGGGGACGAGTTCGTCCTTCCGGGCGAGGAGCTGGTGTTGCTCCTCGACGCCGTCCTCGACCTGGCCGGCGCGCCCCGGCTGACCGACGAGGAGCGCGCGAGCTACCGGCACCGCCTCGACGTCCAGTGGACGACCCTCGAGGCGGGTCGAGTCTACAACGCCGCGAACGCGAACGACGTCGAGAGCACTGAACTCGTCCGGCGCGCGCTCCAGGCGGACGCCCCCGAGCCGTTCCAGCCGCTCCTGTACTTTCGCGCCGACCGGCCCAGTCGGACGCGGGCGTTCGTCGAGTATCTCGACTGGCTCGCCGGGCAGGGGTTCGTCGAGCAGGTCCGCGTGCTCGGTGCCCACCGGAGCGTGGTCGAGCGCCGCCTGACCGTCCCGGTCGTCGCCCACGACGAGCGTAGCGACCCGCCGGCGGCGGTCCTCGACGCGGCGCTCGCCGACGGCTGGCCCGTCGTCGTCATGGGGAACGTCGTCCCCGACTACATGCAGGAGCTGTCGGCGGAGATCGAACGGCGCGCCGCGGCGACGGTCGCCGAGACCGACGCCGACGAGCCGGCGGTCCACCCCGCGGAGTGACGCGCTGGCCCCTCACTCCCGGACCGGGTCACGTCCGGCACGGCGGCGGACCGCGGAAGCTCGACCGTCGGGCGCGTCCGCGACGGTCCGGCGCGGCGAGCGACTTACCTCCCTGCGGCCGTGAGAAGCGTCGGTAGATGGGCGTTCCGCTCGCTTCCCGCCGGCGACTCCTCCGCGTCGGCGTCGCCGGCTCGGCGTCCGCCCTCGCCGGCTGTCTCTTCGGCTCTGTCGGGGCCGACGCGCCCACGGTTCGAGGGACCAGCGCCCTGGACGACCGCTCGATCTACAGCGAAAAGCGGTGTTTCCTCTCGACCCGTCTGCTCCGCGACCGGGGGTTGCGCGTCGGCGACCAGGTCAGACTCCGGCACGCGGACGACCCGGACCGGTACGCCAACTTCACGGTGACGACGGCGCTCAGTCCGCTCTCGCCGACGGTCTGGTTGAGCGACGGGGGTCAACGACGGCTGGGCGACGAGGCGCCCTTCCGGGTCCGCGTGAGTTCGCGTGCGGTCCGCTCCCGGCTCTCTCCCGCCCAGGCGAACGCTCGCACGGAGATCACGGAACGGACCGCGAACGCCAGGGACGGCCGGGTCGCCGTGACGACGCCCCACGGCGGCGAGATCGAACCGCGAGTGAGCCGGCAGGTGCGCACCTGCGGCGAGCGGCTTCGGACGGCTGGCGTCCCCGCCGCCCGCTACGCCGCCCTCGGCTACGGCGACGCCGTCATGGGGGCGTTCGACCGCTGGCACGTCACCTCGACGGACGTCTCGCCCCGGTCGTATCCGGAGTTCGGCCGGCTCCTCGAGCGGTCCTACGACTTCGCCGTGGCGTTTCACGGGCTGGCGGACGACCGCCTCGTCGTCGGCGGGCTGGCTCCCCGTCGGGTCAAAGCGACCCTGAAACGGCGCCTCGAGGGGACGGTCGACGTTCCCGTCCGCGTCGCCGAGGAGGTTCCGGACGCCCGGACGGGCGGTCGGTCGCCGGCGAACTTCGTCAACCGGATCGCGCCGGGACGGAGCCTCCAGCTGGAGCAGCCACTCGCAGTCCGTCGGCGGTCCGGCGACGCGGTCGCGCGCACCGTCGCCGAGGTCGTCGCGTCGCACGTCGCCACGTCGGCCTGAGCCGGCCGGGCCCGAGCGCGAGCCGTCACGAAACAGGAACGTTTATCAGATTCGAGCGGGCAGCCTGCGACGCAACACGACCCCGTATGGCCCGCCCCGACGACTCCCCCGCGTCCGTCCCCCTCCCGGCGGGCCTGGTGGGTGCCGTGGGGGCGACGCTCCTCGCCGTCGTCGGCTGGCACCTCGTCGCGACCCACGTCCCCGTGATGCTCGCCGAGACCGACCCGGTGCGCTTCGCACTCGAACTCGTCGAGGCGCTGTTGCTGGTCGGGCCGCCGGTCGCCCTCGTCGCCGTCGGGTACCGGATGGCGGCCGATGGCGTCCGTCGCGAGCACGGCTGGCTCGTGCTGGAGTGGGTTCTCGTCGGCGTCGTCGGCGTCGTCGGCGTCATCGCGGCGATCGAGATCCACCGCGTCCTGCTCGACTACGTGGTCCACGACTCGCTGGTCGAGATGGAGGTCCGCACGGGGGGCGGCGTCGGCGGGCTGCTCGGCGCGGTCGTCGGCTGGAGTCGCGTCGAACGGCAGCGGCAGGCCACACAGCTCAGGCGACAGCGCGACGCCTTCCTGTTTCTGAACCGCCTGCTCCGTCACCAGGTGCTGAACAGCACGCAGGTCATCGACGGGTACGCCGCGCGGGTCGCGGACCGACTCGACGGTGAGGATCGCGCGCTCTGCGATCCGATCCGCCGGCGGAGCCGGACGGTCACCGCGCTCGTCGAGAACGTCCGGATCGTCGCCCGGACGTTCACCGAGGCGCCGCGACTGGAGCCGGTGGCCCTCGACGACCTCGTCCGGGCGGAGATCGAAGCGGCCCGCCGCGTCCACGAGGATGCCACGTTCGTCGCCGACCTGGCGGACGACGTCCGCGTCCGCTCGAACGACCTGCTCGCCGTCGCGGTCGAGCACCTGCTCGACAACGCCGTCCGCCACAACGACGCCGAGGCGCCGCGGGTCCGCGTGACGGTCGACGGCGACGACCGGGTCGGTCGGGTTCGCGTCGCCGACGAGGGGCCGGGGGTCCCCGACGACGAGAAGCGTCGCTTCACCGCCCCGGGCGAGACGGGTGACCGGGGTCTCGGGCTCTATCTCGCCGACCGGGTCGCCACCCAGCACGGCGGCCAGCTACGGATCGACGACAACGACCCCCGTGGAACCGTCGTCACGATCGAACTCCCCGTCGCGAACGCGGGCGGCGACCCCCGACCGACGACGTGACCATGCAGGACTCCATCCCATACGAGGCGGTCTGTGAGGCGTCGTCGGACGCCATCGTCCTCGTCGACGCGGACGGCCGGATCCGCTACGCCAACGGCCGCGTCGCGGACATGTTCGGCTACGACCCGGACGACCTGGTCGGCGACCCGGTCGAGGTGCTGGTGCCCGAGACCGACCGGGAGGCTCACGTCGCACAGCGAGACGAGTACCTCGCCGACCCGGAGATGCGGCCGATGGGGGTCGACCTCGACCTCCACGCGCGCCGCAGCGACGGCTCGACGTTCCCGGTCGACATCGGCCTCAGCCCCCTGGCGGTCGACGGCGAGCAGTACGTGATGGCGACGGTGCGGGACATCACCGATCGGGCGACGCTCCGGGCGAAGCACCGGGCGATCCTCGAGGGCGTTCCGGACCCCGTCGTCGTGGCCGACGCGACGACCGGAGAGATCATCGAGGTGAACGAGCGGGCCGCCGACCTGCTCGGCCGCGACCCCGAGGAGCTCGTCGGCCGTCCCCAGACCGCGCTGCACCCCTCGGAGGAGCGCGAGCGCTACCGGGAGCTGTTCGAGCGCCACGTCGGGGGCGGGGCGGAGATCGTCACCCACCACCCGGACGGGTCCGACGTCCTGGTCGAGACGGCCGACGGCGAGCGGGTCCCGGTCGAGATCAACGCCCGCGTGTTCGAGCGCGGCGACCGGCGCCTGACCGCCGGCGTCTTCCGGGACGTGAGCGACCGCCGGGAGCGCGAACGCCGGCTGAAGTCGCTCCACGAGGCGACCCGCGACCTCGTCACCGCGTCGTCGCGCGAGTGCATCGCCGAGCGGGTCGCCGCCGCGGCGAACACCATCCTCGGCCACCCGAGCACCGTCGTCCGGCTGGTGGCCGACGGCGAGTGGCTCCGTCCGGTCGCCGTCACCGACCAGGCGCAGGCCGACCTCGGCGAGCGCCCGGACTATCCGCTCTCCGGCGACAATCCGGCCGCCCGCGCGTTCGAGCGCGGCGAGCCGGTCCGGTACGCGGACGTCGGCGACCTCGACGACGGCTACGACCGCGGCGACGTGCGGTCGGCGGCCTACCTCCCGGTCGACGACCACGGCGTCATCAGCATCGTCTCCACGGAGCTCGACGCCTTCGACCGGACGGACGTCGAGCTCGCGTCGATCCTCGCGGCGAACGCGGAGGTGGCGCTCGACCGCCGCGAGTACCAGCGACAGCTCGAACGGCAGACCGAGCGGCTCGACGAGTTCGCGGGCATCGTCTCCCACGACCTGCGAAACCCGCTCAACGTCGCCCGCGGCCGCCTGGCGATGGTCCGCGAGGAGGCCGCGAACGACGACGCCGTCGCCGACGCCGACCTCGCGGTCGAGGCGCTCGACCGGATGGAGGCGATCATCGAGGACACCCTGACGCTCGCCCGCCGCGGCGACGTCGTCGACGACCCCGAGCCGGTCGCGGTCGCCGACCTCGCCGCCACCTGCTGGCGGATGGTCGACACGGACGACGCGCGACTCGAGGTGGTCGACGAGTTCCGCATCCGCGGCGACCGGTCCCGGCTCCAACACCTGTTCGAGAACCTGTTTCGGAACGCCGTGGAACACGGTTCCACGAGCAACCGGCCGCAGTCCGGTGACGCCGTCGAGCACGGCTCGGCGGGCAGTCCGCCCCCGGACGGCGACAGCGTGGAACGCGGTTCCACGAGCGACCGGCCGGAGGCCGGCGACGACGCGACCGGCGACGAGGGGGTGACCGTCCGCGTCGGAACGCTCGACGCGGGCGGATTCTACGTCGAGGACGACGGCCCCGGCGTGCCGGCGGAGGTCGAGTCGGCAGTCTTCGACCCCGGGTACACGTCGACCGACGAGGGAACCGGGCTCGGGCTCACGATCGTCGAGCGGATCGCCGAGGCGCACGGCTGGTCGGTCCGGCTGACCGACGCGGCGAGCGGCGGCGCGCGGTTCGAGTTCACGGACGTCGACGTGGTGTGACCGCCGGCGGGCGGGGTCACCGGAGCCGAACCGCCTCGGGGCGGTCGCCCGCGACCGTTCGGACGACCACGCGGTCCGGACCGTGGCCGGTCGGCGTCGGGCCGACCCCCCGCGACCGCCCGGGCTGGCCCCCGACTCCCCTCCCGGTCGCCCGTGCGGTCAGTCGATCCGCGCCTGGTCGTCGGCCATCGTCTCGATGACCTGGATGACCGCGGAGTGGTCGTCGCGCCCGTGGCCCATCTCCTCCATCGCCTTGTACATGTCGTGGACGACCTGGGTCGCGGGCATCGGGACGCCGAACTCCTGGCCCGCGTCGGTCGCGATGCGGAGGTCCTTGTACTGGTACGAGGAGAAGAACCCCGGCTCGAAGTTGCCGCGGATGACCCGCGGAGCGCGCTCGTGGAGCGACCAGCACGACGCGGCGCCGCCGCTTATCGCGTCGAGCACCGCCTCCAGGTCCGCGCCCGCGCGGTGCGCGAGCAACAGCGCCTCGGCGACGGCCTGGTGGGTGCAGCCGACGACGATCTGGTTTGCGGCCTTGGTCACCTGGCCGGCGCCGGACTCGCCCGTGTAGGTGACCGTCTCGCCCATCACGTCGAAGAGGTCGGTCACCTCCTCGAACACGTCGGGGTCGCCCCCGACCATGATCGACAGCGTCGCCTCGACCGCGCCCTCCTCGCCGCCGCTTATCGGCGCGTCGAGCATCTCCGCGCCCGCGTCGTCGACGTCGGCGGCGAACCGCTCGGTCGCGCCCGGCGCGATGGTCGACATGTCGACGTACACCTGCCCCGGGCCGAGGGCCGCGAGGATCCCCTCCTCCCCGTACAGCACCGACTCGACGGCGTCCGTGTCCGGGAGCACCGTGATCACGACGTCGGACTGCTCGGTCACCTCGGCGGGGGAGCCCGCGGGCGTCGCCCCCCGTTCGGCGAGCCGGTCGACCGGGGCGCGCGACCGGTTGTGCGCGACCACGTCGTAGCCCGCGTCCATGACGTTCTCCGCCATCGGCTCGCCCATGATCCCGACTCCGACGAATCCGACTGTTTCGGACGGCATACAGCGCCCCCCTCTGTGCCGGGGCGGATAAATGTGGGCCCCCGGCGGCGTCCGGCGACCGGCCCGCGGGCGCGACCCGTCGCACGCGCGGCCGCCGCCCGTCTGACTGGTGTATTTGTGTCCCACTCCCGTCGACCCCGTTCGATGGACGAGGAGTTTCTCGACATGGAGACGGTCGCGGTCGAACTCGAACCGGAGACGCTCGAGGCGGTCGACGAGCTCGCCTTCGCCGACCACCGCGACAACCGGGGGGCGGCGATACGCGACCTGCTCGACGAGTGGCTGAAGCGACGCGACGAGTGACGCGTCGCGAGCCGGGGTCGGCCCCCGTTTTCTCCCACCGCCGGCCCGGACGCCGCTACAGCCGGAACGACGCCAGCGCGTCCCGGTCGAGGGCGACGCCGTGGCCCGGCCGGTCCGGCAGCGCGATCATCCCGTCGTCGTCCGGGACGAGCGGCTGCTCGACCACGTCGTCGAACGCCTTCACGTCGCTGTCGCGGTAGAAGTACTCGACCCACTTCCCGTTCTCGACGGCCGCGACGAGGTGGGCGTGGAGGTTCCAGTTGTAGTGGGGGGCGACCGGGACGTCG